>JBJMLQ010000056.1:0-13381 GCA_045805225.1 Actinomycetota bacterium
TGATGTATACGGGCGATCCGGAGAAGCCGGGGCCCATCCCGCCGATCGCGTCGATGTTCGCGCCGTGCGCCTTGACCAGGATGAGGTCATCGCCCGGTGCGATCGCGTCCGGAAGGACGCCGAGGATCTTGACGCCGAACGACTCGGGCTGCGTCCCCTGCAGCACGGTCCAGCCGGTCGCCTGCATCCCGTCGGTCAACTGATCGATCGGGAAGACCGCAGGTGGGGTGGTGCATTTCTGTACGGCGGCGTCAGCGGTAACTGGCGCCGATAGCAATAAGGCGGCGATCGAGACTGTCAGCGTGGTGACGCCGACGCGACGTCGTCGCGTGGCTCGGACGTGTGCCCGCATGTGGTACCCCCTCCCACCGGGTCCCCCCGGATGGCTCGTGTGCTTCGAGGCGCAACGAACCTACACCCGCCTTCCGGGGTTGTGAAGTCGGGAAACATGTCCGTTCCGGCACGTCCCTGTGGCGGATCCGTGTGGTCGGTTCGGTGTTGTTCCCGTTCCAAGCCCCATAGCGGTCTTGGGTAGACTCCGCGCGCGTTCGCGCGGTTCCCGTATCCGGAGGGTCGGTTGGATCTCTACGAGCACATGGGCAAGGACCTGTTCCGAGCCCATGGGATCCCCACACCGCGCGGCATCGTCGCCGAAACCGCTGACGACGCTGCTGCGGCGACAGATGACCTCGGCGGGAGCTCCGTCGTGAAGGTCCAGGTCCAGGTCGGCGGGCGAGGCAAGGGCGGCGGGGTGGCGCTGTGCCGGTCCGCCGCTGAGGCCCGAGACGCGGCGGCGCGGATGCTGGGGTCCGACTTCAAAGGCCACGCCGTCACGCGTGTCCTCGTCGAGGAGCTCCTGCCGATCGCGCACGAGTTCTACACGTCGGTGCTGCTGGACCGCTCGGTCGGGACATACCTGTGGATGCTCACCGCCGAAGGCGGCATGGATATCGAGACGCTCGCTCGTGAGCGCCCGGAGGCCCTGCGACGCGTGCACGTCGACCCGGGTCTCGGGCTGCGGCCGTGGCACCTCCGCGAGTTGGTCGGTGTGCTGCCCGCCGACGCGCGCGACGGCGCCGCAGAGGTGCTCCGCGCGATGTGGTCGGTGGTCCAGGAGGCCGACGCCACGCTTGTGGAGATCAACCCGCTCGTCCAGCTCGACGGCGGCGAGGTCGTCGCCTTGGACGCGAAGGTGACGGTCGACGACAACGCGCTGTTCCGCCATCCGGACCTCGAGGCGCTGCAGGCCGCCTTCCCGCTCGACCCGGTCGAGAAGCGCGCGACGGACGCGGATCTGCAGTACGTGAAGCTCGACGGCTCCGTCGGCATCATCGGCAACGGCGCCGGCCTCGTGATGTCGACGCTCGACGTGGTCGCGCAGGCAGGCGGCCGGGCGGCGAACTTCCTCGACATCGGCGGCGGCGCGAGCGCCGAGAAGATGGCGACGTCGCTGCAGGTCATCCTGTCCGACCCGTCGGTCCGGTGCGTCTTCATCAACATCTTTGGCGGGATCACACGCTGTGACGTCGTGGCCGAAGGGATCCTCGAGGCGCTCACGAAGGTGGAGGCGACGGTTCCGATCGTCGTCCGCCTTGACGGCACCAACGCCGAGGAGGGTCGCCGGATCCTCGCCGAGGCGGCACACCCGCGGATCGTGGCGGTGGCGACGATGGACGCCGCCGCCGAAGAAGCCGCGCGGCTGGCGGGCGCCGCATGAGCGTCCTCGTCGGCTCCGATACGAAGCTTGTCGTGCAGGGCATCACCGGCTCGGAGGGAACGTTCCACACGTTGCGCAACCGCGCGTACGGCACGTCGGTCGTCGCCGGCGTCACGCCCGGCAAGGCGGGGCAGACCGTCGAGGGCATCCCGGTGTTCGACACCGTCGCCGACGCCGTGGCGCGAACCGGCGCCAACACGTCGATGATCTTCGTGCCGCCGCGGTTCGCCGCGGACGCGATCTTGGAGGCCGCCGACGCCGGCGTCGAGCTGACCGTCTGCATCACCGAGGGGATCCCGGTGCGCGACATGGCGGCGGTCCACGCGTATCTCGCGGGCACGCAGACGACGCTGGTGGGTCCGAACTGCCCTGGGGTGATCTCACCCGGCATCGCCAACGTTGGCATCATCCCCGGAGAGGTCTGCACGCCGGGACGCGTCGGGTTCGTCAGCCGCTCGGGCACGCTCGTGTACCAGATCGTCCACGAGCTCTCGACCGCCGGGATCGGCCAGTCGACGTGCATCGGGATGGGCGGCGACCCGGTGCACGGCGTCGGGTTCATCGAGTCGCTCCGGCTGTTCGAGGCTGATCCGGACACCGACCTGATGATCATGACCGGCGAGATCGGCGGCGACGACGAGGAACGCGCGGCGGCGTTCATCGCCGAGCACGTCTCGAAGCCCGTCGTGGCCTACATCGCCGGATTCGAGGCGCCCCCGGGCAAGCGGATGGGCCATGCCGGTGCGATCGTCACCGGGTCGTCGGGCACCGCGGCGGCGAAGGCCGAGGCGCTCGAGGCCGCCGGCGTCGCCGTCGGGCGAACGCCGTCACAGGTCGCCGTGATCGCCGCCGAGCGACTCCCGCGATGACCGCCGCGGAGGTCGCCGGCACGGACGCGCGGCCGGTGACCGCGCCGGGCGATGTGCTCCTCTCGGGGCTGCGCCGCGGCGCCCTGCTCGTGTTCCTGCCCGTGTTCGTCGCGGGCCAAGCGCTCGCGTGGCTCACATATGCGGCGAGCCGGTGGTACCACCCGTACTCCTGGTTCAAGATCGGCCTGGCCGAGACGCTCTCGAGCGTTCGCGTGCCGTTCACCGTGTCGCGTGATGCCGGCTCGCCCGGTCCGGGCGCGCCCGGCAGGCTGGTCGTCGCGACCGGCGCGCTGACCATCCTGGTGCTCGTGCTCGCGTATCGCGCCGGTCGCGAGCAGGCGCGCGCGTTCGAGCGGCGCCCCGGTGCGGCGGCAATCGCCGGCTCCGCCATCGGCCTCGGCGTCGCGGTTCCCATGTTCGTGATCGCGTTCCCGGTGACGCTCGGCTTCCCGCAGTTCGGGATCGAACGGCTCGAGCCGGGGTTGTGGCAGGCGTTCGTGATGCCGCTGGTGGTGAGCGGCGTCGCCGGCGCAGCCGGCGGCGCCGCGGTCGCGCGGGACGCGGTCCAGGAGCGCGTGGGGAGCCGGGTCGTCGCCGCGGTCGTCGGCGGCGCGACCGCGATGTGGTGGGGCATCGTCGGCGCGTTCCTTGCGATCCTGCTGGTCGGTGCGATCTCGCCGGGGCCGACCGGCGCCTACGCGCGGTTCGTCTCGCGAACGGGCGGCAGCGGCGCCGCGACGGTGATCGAGCACGCGTCGCTGCTGCCGAACCAATCGGCGCTGGTGCTGTCGGTCGCCATGGGGACGCACGCCACCCTCAGCGTCGGCGGCGAGCCGGCGGTCGTGGTCTCGCGCGACGGGATCGACGCGAGCCACGGCGCCGGCGTGCTGCTCGCCGCGTATGCCGGCGCGCAGGCGAACACGGCGTCCTTCCCCGCGTGGTTCTGGGCGTTCCTGCTGGTGCCGCTCGCCGCGACGGTGCTCGGCGGGCGCGCAGCCGCCGGCGACGAACGGCGTCGTGGCGAACGCGCCCTTCGAGGCGCCGCGGGCGGTGTGGTGTTCGCGATCCTGTGCGTCGGTGCCGCCTGGGCGGCCGGGATCGAGATGCCCGCGTGGGCCGATGTCACGAACGGCGGCGCGACGCTGGGTGTGCCGCTGGCGACGACGGGCGTCTTGGCGCTCGCCTGGGGCGTGGTCGGGGGCGCGCTCGGAGCCGTGCTGCCGTGGCCCGAGCGGCTCAGCGCTGGCTCGGCGACACCTCGGTGAAGTTGTTCTCGACCTGCGTGTAGCGCCGCCACGCCTGTCCCCAGCCGTCGTCGCTGCGCGGGAAGCGCTCGACCGGCGCGGCCGGATCTTGCCGGTCCCAGATCCCGAAGAAGGTCTGGCCGTAGCCGAGCAGGTAGCGCGTCCCGGTGTGCGTGTACTGCAGGACCTGCGTGTCGTTCGGGTTCATCTGCAGCTGCGGTGCGTTGTTCGTCATCGGGTTCGCCGTCGGGCCGGCGGTGGCGTCGGGCACCGGCACCTGGTTCGGCTCGAGCGAGGCGAACTTCGCCCATGCGTCGCGCCACCCCTGGTCGGTGCGCGGGTAGCGCTCGGTCGGCGTCGTCGGGTTATCCCGGTTCCAGATCCCGAAGAAGTCGGCGCCGTAGCCGAGCACGTAGCGGTAGCCCGAGTGCGTGTATTTCTGCGCGGTGCCGGCCCCGGGCGCGCCCATCGACGACCCCATCGGGGACGGGACGGTGGAGGCCATCGGCGAGCTGGCCATCGGCTGCGTCGACGACGCCGATGGCGTCGGCGTGCTCGACCCGCCGCCCCAGGCGGTGGGCTGGCTCGGCGTGTCCGATCCGCTCGACGGCGCGTCACTCGAGCTGGACGTGCCCCAGCCCGTCTCCGCTCCGGACGTGACGACGTTCGGCTGGGCGCCGCCGGCGCGGTCCGAACCGGCGGATGTCGAGCTCGCGGAGGGCGGCGGGACCGTCAGGTCGCTGTGGCAGTAGCGACACTTGATCGCTTCGTCCTGGATCTCTTCCGCGCAGTACGGGCACTTCTTCACGTGTTGCCTCCCGGTCGGACGGACGTGCCAGCTTACCGTTCCTGTCCTGCGCAGATGCGCGCTCGGCTAGCATGGCCGCACTGATGGGCGGGCGTGTCGCGGTGCTGGTCTCCGGCTCCGGAACCAACCTGCAGGCGCTCCTGGACGACTCCACGATCCGGCCGCACGTCGTGCTCGTCCTTTCCGACCGTCCGAGGGTTCGGGCGCTCGAACGCGCCGACGAGGCCGCGATCGAAACGCTCGTGATCGAGCCCGCGGGCGATCGGACCGCGCTGTCCACGGCCGTGGCCGACGCGCTGGCCGAGCGCGGCATCGACCTCATCGTGAGCGCCGGCTACATGCGGGTGCTCGGGTCGCCGGTGGTGGAGCGGTGGCGCGACCGCTGGTTGAACGTGCACCCCGCGCTGCTGCCGTCGTTCCCCGGCACCCACGCGGTCGCCGATGCGCTGGCCGCGGGCGTCAAGGTGACCGGCGTGACCGTCCATCTGGTCGACGCCGGCGTGGACACCGGCCCGATCGTGTTGCAAGAAGCGATCGCCGTCCGGCCGGACGACGACTGGGACTCGCTGGAACCGCGCGTCCATGAGGTTGAACACCGCCTGCTGCCTCACGCCGTCCGGGCGTTGTTGGAGGACCGGCTCGTGATCCACGATCGAGTCGTCGAGATCAGGGAGGATCCGTGAGCACGAGGCCGATCCGCCGGGCGCTGTTGGCCGTCTACGACAAGGAGGGCATCGTCGAGTTCGCGCGGGCCCTCCGCGACCGCGACGTGCGGTTGGTCTCGAGCGGCGGGACGGCCGCCGCTCTCCGCGAGGCCGGCATCGATGTGACCGAGGTCGCCGACGTGACCGGGTTCCCCGAGATGCTGGGCGGGCGCGTCAAGACGCTCCATCCCGCGATCCACGCGGGGCTCCTCGCCGACCAGCGCGACCATGACCACCTGCGGCAGATCGCCGCCCGGGGGATCGAGCCGTTCGATCTGCTCGTCGGCAACCTGTATCCGTTCCGCGACACGGTCGCGTCGGGCGCGGCGTTCGAGGACACGATCGAGAAGATCGACATCGGCGGTCCGGCGATGGTCCGCGCGAGCGCCAAGAACTTCGAGTCGATGACGGTCGTCGTGAACCCGGCGCGGTACGACGCGATCGTCGAGGAGCTCGACCTCGAGGGTGGGATCACGCGGGCGACGCGGTTCGCCCTGGCGGCCGAGGCGTTCGCGCACACCGCCGCCTACGACGCGGCCGTCGCGGGGTGGTTCGCGCAGCAGGAGGCCGACCCCGACGCCTTGCCTTGGTTCGTCGGCCTCGCGTACGAGAAGGTCGGCGACCTCCGCTACGGCGAGAACCCGCATCAGCGGGGCGCGTTGTTCGCCGAGGCGGCGGGGCCGGGCGTGCTCGGCGGCGCCGAGGTGCTCCAAGGCAAGGAGATGTCGTTCAACAACTGGCTCGACGCGTGGGCGGCCGCGGATCTGGTGCGCGCATTGCCCGACGGCGCGTGCGTGATCGTGAAGCACAACAACCCGTGCGGGGTCGCGGCGCTCGGCGATGCGGCCGCGTCGTACCGAGCCGCGTTCGCATGCGACGAGGTGAGCGCGTTCGGCGGCATCGTCGCGTTCCGCGGCGTCTGCGACGAGGCGGCGGCCGGTGCGATGCGCGAGATCTTCACCGAGGTCGTGATCGCGCCCTCGTTCACCGACGAGGCGCTCGCCGCGTTCACAGCGCGCCCGAACCTTCGTGTGGTCCGCGCGCCGCTCGACCAGCCGAGCGGGTGGGACGTGCGCACGCTTCCCGGCGGCGCGCTGATCCAGGACCTCGACGTCGTGCGCGAGACGCGGGCCGATTGGAAGGTGGTCTCGAGTCGCGAGCCGACGGCCGAGGAGTGGCGCGACCTCGAGCTCGCATGGACGATCGCGTGGCGGGTCAAGTCCAACACGATCGTGTTCGTCAAGGACGGCGCGACCGTCGGGATCGGCGCAGGGCAGATGTCACGCGTCGACTCGTCGTGGATCGCGGCGCGCAAGGCGGGGGAGCGGGCCCACGGCGCCGTCTGCGCCTCCGACGCGTTCTTCCCGTTCCCGGACGCGCTCGAGGTCGCCGCGGACGCCGGGTGTCGCGCCGTGATCCACCCCGGCGGCTCGAAGGGCGACGAGGACGTGCTCGCGGCGGGCGAGACCCGCGGGATGGCGGTCGTCCTCACCGGGACGCGCCACTTCCGGCACTAGCAGTCGTCCGGGTCCTCGAACGACAGAACGAGCGTCCGAAGCAGCGCGTTCAGCTGACGGAGCTGCGGATCGCTCAGCGTCGAGAACAGCGCGTGCTCCGCTTTGCCGGCGGTCTCGACCGCGTGCACGAGGACCGCTTGGCCCTGTGGCGTCATCGTGACGAGCACGCTTCGGCGATCAGCGGCGGCGCGTTCACGTGTGATCAGCCCTTGTTCTTCGAGACCGTCGAGCCGGTTGGTCATCGCTCCCGTGGAGAGGTCGAGCAGCTCCGCGAGGTCGCCCGCCGACATCTGCTGGTTCGGGGCGACCCGAAGCTTCAGCAGAGCGTAGAACTCGCCGGCGTTCAGTCCGAGCTCCGCAACCACGCCTTCGGTCGAGCGTTTGATGTGCTTCGACAGCTTATGGATCCGGTCGACCGCCGCCTCGGTCGCGGGATCGACCCCTGGGAACAGCGGCAGAGACGACTCGATGAATCGGTCGATCGCGTCCTTGCGTGCGGTGGGTGGTGCCATCGTTGCTGCTCCTTACCTATGTCTTGAGGCCGAATCTCTTGACATCAAACTTCGAGCTGAAGTATCTTCACGTGAAGACAGATGATACCCCCGACCGGAGGAGGTGCGCAACATGATGCCCCCGTCGTCCTGGTACCGGATCGAGGAGTTAGCGCAGCGTGAGTCGATGCGGCGGCGCGCGGCCGCCCGGCACCTCGATCACAGCTCCACCCGGCGCCGTAAGCGCCGCCGTCGCGAGCGCTGATCAACCGACGACCCGCGCCGGCGGTGCGCCGCACCGCGCATGGCTTTGGAGGCCATTCCGGGCGCCGGTAGGATGCTCGCCGTGACCGCCCGCATCTTGGATGGCAAGGCTTTCGCGGCGCAGATCCGCAGCGAGGTGGCGGAGCGGGTGCGCGCGCTGGCCGAGACAGGGATCACGCCGGGCCTGGCCGCCGTCCTCGTCGGCGAGGACCAAGCCTCGCGGATCTATGTCGGCCAGAAGCACAAGGCGTGTGCGGACGTCGGTATCCGATCGGAGCAGGTGGACCTGCCGTCGTACGTCACCGAACACGAACTCCTCGCGACGATCCGCCGCCTGAACCGCGACCCCGAGATCCACGGGATCATCGTGCAGCTGCCGCTGCCCGGCCATCTGCACGAGCTCGAGATCCAGCGCGCCGTTGCGCCCGAGAAGGACGTCGACGGCCTGCACCCGTGGAACATCGGCATGATGCTGCGCCAGGGCCCGTGCTTCCTGCCCGCGACGCCGTACGGCATCGTGGAGCTGCTGCTCCGCGCCGAGATCCCGATCGAGGGCGCCGAGGTCACGATCGTCGGGTTCGGCGAGCTGGTCGGCGCACCGCTATCGGTCATGCTCACCCAGGACTCGATCCGCGGGAACGCCACCGTGACGTCCACTCACATCCGCACCAAGGATCTGCTGGCGCACACGCGGCGCGCCGACATCGTGGTCGCGGCCGCGGGGGTCCCGCACCTGGTCACGGCCGAGATGATCAAGCCCGGAGCGACGGTGCTCGACGTCGGCGTCCACCGGACCACGCACGGGCTGATCGGCGACGTGAAGTTCGACGAGGTGACCGAGGTCGCCGGCGCGATCACGCCCGTGCCGGGCGGGGTCGGTCCGATGACGGTCGCGATGCTGATGGTCAACACGGTGCAGGCGGCCGAGACACAAGCCTTCTCGCAGGGATGACGACCGAGGTCGGCGGCCACCTGGCGCGGCTGTTCGCGCGCGGCGCCTTCACGGTGACCGGCGAGATCGTGCCGCCCGCCGGCGGGTCGCTCGCGCCGACGCGCGAGCACGCCGTCGCGCTCGTCGGATCGATCGACGCGGTGAACCTGACGGACAACCCGACCGCATCGGCGCACATGTCGCCGTTGGCGGGCGTCGCCGCGGCGGCGGCCGCCGGGATCGAGCCGACGGTCCAGCTCACGGTTCGTGACCGCAACCGCCTGGCGCTCACGAGCGACCTCCTCGGCGCCTGGGCGCTCGGCGCTCGCAACGTGTTCTGTCTGTCCGGCGACCCGCTGCACGTCGGCGATCATCCCGACGCGGTCGTGGTCGGCGACCTATCGGTGAACGACGTCGTCTCGCTGGCGACGCGTCTCCGCGACCAGGGCACGTCATTGGCGGGCGCCGACCTGGTGGATCCGCCTCGGTATCTGATCGGGGTCGCCGACGTCCCGCTCGCCGATCCGTACGACCCCGCGAAGCTCGGATCGAAGCTCGACGCCGGCGCGGATTTCGTGATCACGCAGATCGTCTACGACGTCGCCGCGCTCGCTGCGTGGGCCGACCGGATGCGCGCCTGGGGCCTGTTCGAGCGGGCGAAGGTGGTGATCGGCGTGACGCCGCTGCGGAGCGCCAAGCAGGCGCGGTTCATGGACGAGAAGCTGCCCGGCGTCTCGGTGCCGCCCGACATGATCGCCGCGCTCGACGCGGCCGGCGACCACGCGGCGGCCGTGGGCGTCGAGCTCGTCGTCCCGCTGATCGAGCAGATCCGCGAGATCCCCGGCATCGCGGGCATCCACGTGATGGCGATGGGGCACGACGAGGTGACGCAGGATCTCGTCACGCGAGCGGGGTTGCTGCCTCGTCCGGTCGCCTGACCGAACCGTCAGCCGCGTTCGTCGATCGGGACGTAGGTGCGGTCGCGCGGGCCGACGTAGGTCGACCCCGGGCGGATGATCCGGTTGTCGGCGTACTGCTCGCGCACGTGGGCGGTCCACCCGGCCATCCGCGCGAGCGCGAACAGCGGCGTCATCAGGTCCGTCGGGATCCCGAGCATGTGATACACGCCCGCCGCGTAGAGGTCGACGTTCGGGTACAGACCCTTCTGTTCCATCGTCGTGTCTTCGAGCGCCGAGAAGATCTCGTACCACTGTGGCTGGCCGACGCGCTCGCCCAGCTCGCGGCAGAGCTCCTTCAGGATCCGCGCGCGCGGGTCCATCGTGCGATACACCGCGTGTCCGAACCCCATGATCTTCTGGTGGTTCGCGAGCCGTTCGCGGACGTACGCCTCTGCGTTCTCCGCCTTGCCGACCTCCTCAGCCATCTTCTGCGACTCCTCGTTCGCACCGCCGTGCAATGGGCCCTTCAACGCGCCGATCGCGCCGGTGATCGCGGAGAACATGTCCGACAGGGTGGATGCGATGACGCGGGCGGTGAACGTCGACGCGTTCATGGTGTGGTCGGCGTAGAGCACGAACGTCGTGTCGAGGACCTTCGCGTCGTCGGGTTCGGGCTCCTCGCCGTGGAGCATCCACAGAAGGTTCCCGGCGTGGCTGAGCTCCGGGTTCGGCGGGATCACCTCACGGCCGGTCCGCAGGCGGTCGAACGTCGCGATCAGGGTCGGTGTCTCGGCGATCAGCCGGAGCGCCTTGCGGTACTCGGCTTCCGGCGAGTCGTCCCAGCCGTCGGGGTCGAACGCGCTCGAAGCCGACAGGCCCGTGCGGAGCATGGACATCGGCGACGCGTTCTGGGCGAGGGTGGGCATCAACCGCGCCAGGAACGGGTGCAGCTCGCGCTCACGTACCAAGAAGGTCTTGAGTTGTTGGAGCTGCTGGCGGTTCGGCAGCTCCAGCTTGTGTAAGAGGTAGGTGGTCTCCTCGAACGAGGCGTGGGCCGCGAGGTCCTCGATCGTGTACCCGACGTACCACAGGCGGCCTGCTTCACCGTCGATATCGGAGATCTTCGTATCGGCGGCGTTGATCTCCCGCAGGCCTTTCTCGCTCATGCCAGCAGGATAGAGGGTCGTTGGGCCCGAACCCAAACCGGCTTCGTGACCGCTAGGCTCCGGCTCGATGGCGACCCGCGTGACCCTCATCCCCGGCGACGGCGTGGGTCCCGAGGTCACCGAGGCGGCCCAGCGCGTGCTCGACGCGACCGGGGTCGCGATCGACTGGGACGTGCGGCCGATGGGCGCCGGGGCGTTCGCGTCCGAGGGCACGCCGCTGCCGGCCGACACACTGGCCGCGATCCGGTCGTCGCGGGTCGCGCTGAAGGGTCCGATCGAGACGCCGGTCGAAAGCGGCTTGCGAAGCGCGAACCTCGCGTTGCGCCAGGAGCTCGACCTGTTCGCGAACGTGCGGCCGTGTCGCCGCTATCCCGGCGTGCCGTCGCGCTACGACGACGTCGACCTGATCGTCGTCCGCGAGAACACGGAGGGGATGTACACCGGCCTCGAGCTCGAGCACGACACCCCCGAGGTCGAGGCGCTGATCTCGTTCATCGCGGACGCGCAGGGCCTGACGGTGCGACCCGACAGCGGCATCTCGGTCAAGGAGATCTCCGCGCCGGGTGCCGAGCGCGTCGTGCGGTTCGCGTTCAGGTGGGCGCGGGAGCACGGACGGGCCCGCGTGACCGCCTCGCACAAGGCGAACATCATGAAGTTCTCCGACGGGCTGTTCCTCGAGGTCGCTCGAACGGTCGCCCAGGAGTTCCCAGACATCGCCTTCGACGACCGGATCATCGACGCGTTGTGCATGCAGCTGATCCAGGCGCCCGAGCGGTTCGACGTATTGGTCATGCCGAACATGTACGGCGACCTGGTGGCCGAGCTCGGCGCCGGCTTGATCGGAGGAACGGGCGTCGCGCCCGGCGCGCACTTCGGCGGGGCGGACGGCCGCGAGCTGGCCGTGTTCGAGGCCACGCACGGCACCGCGGCCCGCCTCACCGGCACCAATCGTGCGGATCCGGTCGGCGTGATCTTGTCCGCGGCGATGCTCCTTCGGCACATCGGCGAGGTCGAGGCGGGCGATCGCGTCGAGTCGGCGACGGCCGAGGTCCTCGCCGACGGGACGTCGGTCACGTTCGACCTTCGCGCGCCCGACGACGACCGTCCTGCCGCGGGCACGTTCGGCGTCGCGGACGCGATCGCCGCGAGGTTGTAGGTGAACCCGTCGCCCGGGCGGCCGAGCGTCCGCCGCGAGCGGCCCCATCAGAGCGCGCGACCGGCGTTCGGTAGCCTGGGTCGTTCCCGAACCGAAGGAGTCGTTCCACCATGAAGATCACCGTCGTCGGTAGCGGATTCGTCGGCCAGACGGCCGCGATGCGCCTGCTCGAGAAAGGGCTCGGCGAGGTCGTCCTCATCGACATCGTCGAGGGCAAGCCGCAGGGGCTCGCGCTCGACCTGAAGGAAGCCGCGCCGGTCGAGGGCTACGAGCCCACGATCGTCGGCACGAACGACTACGCCGACACCGCCGGCAGCGATGTGGTCGTGATCACCGCCGGGTTCCCGCGCCAGCCGGGGATGAGCCGGATGGACCTGCTCGGGAAGAACGCCGCCATCATGTCCGACGTGATCGAGAAGATCACGCCGGGCTCGCCCAGCGCGATCCTCATCGTCGTGTCGAACCCACTCGACGAGATGACGTTCCTTGCGGCAGACACGTCCGGGTTCCCGAAGGAGCGCGTCGTCGGGATGGCGGGGGTGCTCGACTCGGCGCGGCTGCGGTACTTCATCGCGGAAGAGCTCGGCGTGTCGACCACCGGCGTCGAGGCGATGACGCTCGGCTCCCACGGCGACGCGATGATCGCCCTGCCGCGCCATGCGACCGTCGACGGCACGCCACTGCCCGAGCTCGTCGACGACGCCACGCTCGAGCGCCTGTTCCAGCGGACGCGTGACGGCGGCGCCGAGATCGTGGCGCTGTTGAAGACCGGCTCGGCGTACTACGCGCCGAGCGCGTCGGTCGTCGCGATGGTCGAGGCGATCGTGCGCGACACGAAGACCGTGCTGCCGGTGTGCGCGTGGACGACGGGGCAGTACGGGATCAGCGACGTCTACGTCGGCGTGCCCGCGAAGCTGGGGCGCGGTGGCGTCGAGGAGATCGTCGAGCTCGATCTGAACGACGAGGAGCTGGCGACGTTGCGCGCGGCGGCCGAGGGTATCCGCGAGAAGTGCGCCGACCTGGCGAAGCTGTAGTCAGTCGAGCGACGTCTCGGGCGCGTCCGGCCCGCTGCTGCCGGGCGCGTCCGGCGCGCTGCCATCTGGCAGGTCCATGCCCTCATCGTTCGCCGTGCGGCCGGCGCTGAGACGCGCGGCCCACCGAACGGTGAGCACACCGCCCACCGCGACCGAGACGCCGCCGGCGATCACGATCCATGGCCCCGGGCCGACGTGGGTGTAGGGGCCGAGCTGGCCGGAGATCGTCGCGAGCGCGGCGCGGACCTGGTCGGGCGAGTGACCGAGCTGCACCGCGAGCTTGGCGATGATCGACTCGCTGTCGATCGGGGAGTAGTTCGTCGAGGCCGAGCTGATGAACATCGCCGCGACGACCGCGGCGAGCGCACCGAGGACGACCATCGCGGCCGCGAGGACGGCCCGGGCCGCATCGGAGACCACCCGGCTCACCACCACGAGGATCAGCGTCGCGACGGCGCATCCCAGCGCCACCGTGCCTTCGTTCGTGTCGAGGCCCTTCGTGACGCTCGTGAGCTCGGCGAGCGCCGCCGGGGTGAAGCCGGCGCTCACCCATGTGAGCACCGAGCCGACCCCGATCGCCA
>JBJMLQ010000057.1:0-15861 GCA_045805225.1 Actinomycetota bacterium
CGTCGAGGACGCCGATCACATCAACGACGTGATCGACCAGACATGGGGAGGCCAACGCCTCGATCGTGAGGTGGTGCGCGCGCTGGCCGCGAGCGGCAACGTGTCGTGGGGCGCGCGGGATAGCGATCGGATCGTCGGGTTCGTGCTCGGGTGGGCCGGGGTCGACGACCGCGGCCTGCACGTGCACTCCCACATGCTGGCCTCGATCCCCGACGGCCGTCACCGCGGCGTCGGAACGGCCCTCAAGCTCGCCCAACGCGCGCAGGCGCTGGATCAAGGGATCGAGCTCGTGCGGTGGACGTTCGATCCCTTGCTCGCTCGTAACGCGTGGCTCAACATCGGCAAGCTCGGCGCGGTGATCGACGGGTTCGCCCGCGACTTCTATGGCTCGATGCAGGACGCCTTGAACCAGGGCGAGCGGAGCGATCGCGCGTTCATCGCCTGGGATCTTCGGCGCGAACCCGGTCCGCGCACACCGCCGCCCGCCGACGACGTGGTCCGAGACGCCGGCGGGGAGCCCGCGACAGCGGACGTCAGCGATCCCGACGCGGCCCTGGCGATCGCGGTGCCACGTGACTATCCGGCGCTCCGCACCGCCGACCCCGACCGTGCGGATCGCTGGCGCGACGCGATCGCGAACGCGTTCGAGCGGTGTTTGGGCGCGGGGCTCATCGGGTGTGCATTCGACCGCGAGCGCTCTGCGTACGTGTTCGACCGGATCGGAGATGCGTCGTGAGCAGGGTCGAGTCGATCGAGCTCGCCCTCGTCGAGCTGCCGTTGGTGCGTCCGTTCCGTGTGTCGTTCGGCACGTCGACGGGCAAGCAGTGCGTGCTCGCTCGTGTGCGCCTGGACGACGCGGAGGGCTGGGGGGAATGCGTCGCTGACGATGGCTTCCCCGGATTCTCGGGCGAATGGAACGAAGGCGTGTGGGCGCTCGTTCGCGATGTGCTCGCTCCGGCGTTGCTTGCCGCCGACGACGTCACCAGCGACACCGTCGAGGACCGGCTCCGGTTCGTCCGTGGGAATCCGATGGCGAAGGCGACACTCATCGATGCGGTGCTCGACGCGGAGCTCCGGGCGGCAGGCCGCTCGCTCGTGTCGTGGCTCGGCGCCGAGCGGCGTGCCGTGCCCTGCGGGGTCTCGATCGGGATCGCCGACACCACCGACGAGCTGCGCGCTCACGTGGACGAGCACCTCGCGCAGGGTTACCAGCGGATCAAGCTGAAGATCATGCCGGGGACCGACGTCGAGCGGATCGCGGCGATCCGGCGCGACCATCCGGACATCCTGCTGTCGGTCGACGCCAACGCCGCGTACGAGCCGAAGGATGTCGACACGTTCCGCGCGCTCGACGAGTTCGGCCTGCTGATGATCGAGCAACCGTTGCACTACGAGGACCTGGTTCGCCACGCCGCGCTGCAGGCGGCGATCCACACGCCGATCTGCCTCGACGAATCGATCCGCTCCGCGGCCGATGCCGCCGCGGCTATCGATCTCGGCGCCTGCCGCATCATCAACATCAAGCAGGGCCGCGTCGGTGGGGTGCTCGAGGCGCGACGCGTGCATGATGTCGCGGCGGCCGCCGGCGTGCCGGTGTGGTGCGGCGGGATGCTCGAGACCGGCATCGGGCGCGCAACGAACCTCGCGCTGGCCGCGTTGCCGAACTTCACGCTGCCCGGCGACACGAGCGCGTCGGCGCGGTACTTCGCCGAGGACCTCACCGAGCCGTTCGTGCTCGAACCGGACGGCACCATGGCGGTTCCGGACGGTCCGGGCATCGGCGTTGTCCCGAGGCCCGAGCGGCTCGAGGCGTGCACGGTTCGCCACGAAGTCCTCACGCGCGCCTGATCGTGGCCTGGCGCCTGTCGGCCGATAGGCCGGTCTAGGCTTCGCCTGGTCCAGCCGATACCAACCCGGAGCGATCATGAGTGACCAACCGCCCCCCGAGGAACCGACCGGTTCCCTCCCGCCGCCGCCCGATCAGGGTGCGGAGCCGGCGCAGCAGCGTGCGGACGAGGGGATGCGGCCGGTCGCGCCGTCCGACGGTGGTGGCGCGCTCATGTCCAAGCCCCGGTCGAAGGGCCTCACGGTCGCGCTGCTGGCCGCGGCCGCCGTGCTCGTCCTTGGGGTGGTCGCCGCGTCAGCCGCCTACTTCTCGCTCCGCGGGTCGTCCGAGGCCGTGCTCGACAAGGTTCCGAGCGGCGCCGACGCGGTCGTGGTCGCGCACCTCGACCCCGCGGCCTCGCAGAAGATGCAACTGTTCCGGATGGCGTCAAAGTTTCCCGATCTCGGAACCGAGCAGGATCTCAAGCAGAAGCTCAACACCATGTTGGACCAGACGCTGCAGGGGTCGGGCCTCACGCACGACGATCTCGGCTGGGTTGGCGGCGAGATAGGCGGCTACGTCACGATCAACGGCGCCGCTCCGTCCTACGCCGTGCTGATCGCGAGCGACGACGACGGCGCCGCCTCCTCCGCGCTGCAGACGCTCCGCGAGTCCACCGGGACGACGTACACACAGTCCTCCATCGACGGCGTAGCGGTGTGGACGCCGGCGGCCTCGGATCAACCGAGCACCGCGATCGTCGACGGCACGGTGGTCCTTGCAAGCGATCAGGACGCCATGCAGGCGGTCATCCAGACCGATCACGGCGCGTCGTCGATCCAGGACGACCAAACCTTCACCGGCGTCATGGATCAACTCCCGGGGGACAACCTCGGTTTCGCCTACGTCAACATCCACGCGCTGACCTCGCTCGCCAGCCTTGTGCCCGGCGGCATGGGCGGCCTCGAGACGCAGCTCGCGGCCTATCAAGGCGCCGGCTACTCGATCTCGGCCGAGTCCGACGGGCTCGTCCTCGACACGGTGGTGACCACCGACCCGAGCAAGCTCACGGACGCCCAGCGTGCTGCGCTCGGTGCGGGGCCGAACCCCTTGTTGGCTCTCACGCCGGCGAACGCGTACGGAGTCGCGGCGGCGTCGGGGATCGGCAAGACGCTTGAGAGCGAGCTGAGCCAGGTGGGAGAGCTCGGGCCCGGTCCGGCGCGGATGATCCAGCGCCTCGGTCTGATCGGACCCGACGGCGTGCTGCAGCACCTCACCGGCGACGTCGGGTTCGAGGTGGGGCCCGGCTCGGGCCTGCTGCCGGTGAGCGGCACGGTGATGATCGGCGTCGACGACGCCGGCGCGGTGCAGTCGTGGCTCGATACACATGTGCCCGGCCTGTTGGCGCAGGCCGGCGTGCCCGGGCTGTCAGCGCGCACGCTGAAGACGGAGGAGTACCAGGGCGTGAAGATCACCTATGGCGAGCTTCCGACGACGCCGGTCGCGTGGGGCGTCGTCAACGGTGCGCTCGTGGTCGGTCTGTCGCCGAACGCCGTCGAGCAGGCCGTCGACCTCAGCCAGGGCAACGGCCCCTCGATCAGCTCCAACGCGAACTTCGCCTCGGCGGTCGGTGGCCTGCCCGGAACGCAGACCGTGCTGTATGTCGACGTCAATGGCATCCTGGCTGCGCTGCAGGGGATCCTTCCCAACGACGAGTATCAGCAGTTCCTCGAGCAGGGCGGGAAGAACCTCCAGCCGATCACCTCGGTGGTCGCGGGGGGCGCTGCCTCCGACACAGTGTCGACGTATCGCGTCGTCGTCCGGATCCCCTGACGCGAAGGAGAGCGACAAGAACAGCCGGCCGGGCTTGACCGCGACGCGCCGGCGGGTGTACAAGGTAAGCGAGACGTCGCTGAAGCCTTCGGGTTCCGGCGGCGTCTCGCTTTTGTGTCCGCGTTCCTTGTGTCGACCTGCGGTCTGCGTCACGATTGCGCGACCCGCGGAGCCTTCCCCGTCCCCTCCGCGCACGCGGTGCGACATGAAGAAGCACGTCGTGCAGACCGAGGCGCTCGAGATCGTCGACGAGCAGGGTCATGTGCGGTTGCGTCTCGGGATCTCGCACGACCAACAGCCGTTCATCTCGATGCTCGATCTCAGCGGCGTCGTTCGTGCACGGTTCGGTGTCCAGGGTGACGGTGCCGCCGGGATCGCCATCGGCGACGAGAACGGCAAGATCCGCGCGACGATGGGACTCGCGTCCGACGGCTCGGCTTCGCTCGCCTTCGGGGACAAGAACGGACGGATGCGGGCGAAGTTCGGTCTGAGCCAAGATGCCTCGCCCACGATGGAGATCGAGGTCGAAGACGGCGAGCTGCATCACCAGAACCGGCTCGCCGAGCAGGGCACCCCGACGCTCGGCCTGTACGACCAGCGCGGCAAGGCCCGGATCCGGCTCGGGCTGACGGCGGCGGGGGCCCCCGTGATGCGGTTGCTCGACCACGAGGGAACCGTCCGTGCCCTCGTTGGGCTCGCCAACGACGAATCGCCCTTCGTCCAGTTCCTCGACGGATCCGGCAAGAAGGCCGTCTGGACGCAGCGGTAGTCGCCGCGCCCACGCCAGCTCAAGCGCATACGCTTCTCGGCGATGGATGACGCGCTCGTCGAGCTGTTGCGTGCAGCCCCGCTGATCGACGGCCACAACGATCTGTTGTGGGCGCTGCGGGAGGCGCATCTCGAGTCGCCCACCGATCCGGATCCGGACGTGTCGATCGACGCGCCGGCGTTCATGACCGACTTCCCGAGGCTTCGCGCCGGCGGCGTCGGGGGCCAGTTCTGGTCCGTGTACGTCTCCTCCGATCTGGCGGGGCACGAGGCTGTCACGCAGACGCTCGAACAGATCGACGCGTTCTTTCGGCTGGTCGCGCGGTATCCCGACGACCTCGAGCACGCACGCTCCGCCGCCGATGTGGAGCGCGCCCGCGACGCCGGGCGGATCGCCTCCATGATCGGCGTCGAGGGCGGTCAATCCATCGGCAACTCCCTCGGAGCGCTCCGGATGCTCGGGCGGCTCGGCGCCTCCTATATGACGCTCACCCACAACGACGACCTGGCCTGGGCCGATTCCGCGACCGGCGCCCATACCCACGGTGGGTTGACCCGCTTCGGCGAGGAGGTCGTGCGTGAGATGAACCGCCTCGGCGTGCTCGTCGACTGCAGCCACGTATCGGATGACGTGATGCGGCAGGCGATCGATGTCAGCGAGGCGCCCGTCGTGTTCTCACATTCGGGCGCACGAGCGCTCGCCGATGTCCCGCGCAACGTGCCCGACGACGTCCTCGAACTCCTCGGGCGCGGCGGCGGCGTCGTGATGGCGACCTTCGTGCCGTGGTTCGTGACGAGCGAAGGCGCCGAGCAGAACCGAGCGTGGTGGGCCGAGTTCCACCGGCTGCGGGCGGCGCATCCCGGCGATCGCGACGCCGTGACACGGGACATGGAGGCATGGGAGCGGGATCACCCGCCACCGTCGGTGACGGCGGCCGACGTCGCCGACCATATCGACCATATCCGCGCCGTCGCCGGGATCGAGTCGATCGGCATCGGTGGCGATTACGACGGGGTTCCGACGATGGGGGACGAGCTCGTCGACGTGTCGACGTACCCGCTCGTATTCGAAGAGCTCCGGAGCCGTGGGTACAGCGCAGACGACCTTCGCGCCGTCGCCGGGGGCAACGTTCTGCGCCTCATGCGCGCCGCCGGATCGGTGGCGGAGCGCCTTCGGTCCCGGCCGCCCTCGACCGCGTCGATCGGCTCGCTCGATGACGAGCCGACGCCCGCTTCGTCCTGAGGAAACCTGCGCCGCAGGACGACTGCGGAAGCGTTCAGGCACCTGCCGCTTCAGAAGTTCACCAAGTTTTGGCCCGATGCCGATTCACACCGAGGCGCAACACACGCTAGGGTCGTGCAACAACCGTAGTTCGGGAGAGGGAGGGTATCTGTCGTGTTGAAGCGATTGCTCGTAGCCCCCGTGGTGCTGCTCATGGCATTCGGGCTCGTCGGCGGGCCGGTGACGGCCGCGAACCCCGGGACCGTGAAGATCGACGGCGTGCCGTTCGACCTGGTGCCGGACAACGAGCCGCACCCGGGTTGCCTGTTCCAACTCCAGTTCTTCGGCTTCTCGTCGGGGACGAACGTGAGCTACAAGTTCGCCGTCTATCCGCCGACGTCCAACACCAACGGACCGGGCACGATGATCACGCCCCCCGGTGAGGTCGACGCGACCCTGCCGGCGCCGGGTCTGCACAAGCTGAACCTGAACACCGGCGCGATCGACCTGCAGCAGGGATTGACCAACGCGGGGGTGTCGCCGCATCCGATCCAGGGCTTCCACGTGAAGCTCACGGTCACCACACCGGGAGGCCACAAGTACAAGGTCTTCTGGGTGCAGTGTCAGACGAACCCGTATCAGAAGTTCGGATAAGCAACGCAGCGAGCGGTTACCGGGAGGCCGTGACGTGAGACGACTTGTGCTTGGCGTCGCCATCGTCACGGCCTCCCTGGCCGTTCCCGCACCGAACGCAACGGCGGTCTCCGCGGGTTCGAGCCTGTGTGCGCTTGGTCCAAGGACCGTCCAGACCGACGGCGCCGACCTGTTGATCGGCACGGCCGGCGACGACACGATCGTCGCGGGCAAGGGCGACGACACGATCTTGGGCTGCGGCGGCAACGACTCTCTGTCCGGCGGCCCGGGCAACGACATCATCATCGGTGGTGCCGGCGACGACACCCTGAACGGCGGTCCGGGCGACGACATCTTCGACGGTGAATACCGGACCTACGACCAGTACTTCACACCCGCGCTGCCGATCCCCTGTTGCGCCAAGACGGGGGAGAGCCTCGAGATCCCGATCAACGTGCCGGGCGAGGAGATCCGCAACGTGCACGTTCGGTTGGATATCGTCCACCCGAGCCCCTCGGACCTGAAGATCGAGTTGCTCACGCCGGTGTCCCCGTTCGCGGGAGGCAACGTCTTGCTGACCGGGCGGAACTGCTCGACCCAGAACGGCAAGACGTGCGGTCCGGGCACGTTCTCGAACCCGACCAGCCCCGAAACGGGCGTCACGTTCACGTCGGACGCCAACGCGTCCATCGAAACGGCCGCGAAACGCGGCGCGAACCTGAACGGCGTCTTCCACCCGAAGACCACCCTTGACCTGCCATTCCGGTTCCAGCCGTCGTGCGGGGCGCTCACGGCGCCATGCACATGGACGATCAAGATCACCGACACCAACGACAATGGTCTGGACGGGACGGTCGATTACGCGGGGATCGACATCCAGACGGCCCAGCCGGCCGACGGCGCGGACGACATCACCGGCGGCGACGGGACGGGCGACCTCGTGAGCTACGTGAGCCGCGATGCAGGCGTGACCTACACGGGTGAAGACGACGTCGCGAACGACGGCGAGTCCGGCGAGGGCGACGACGTGCGCAGCGACGTCGAATGGGTCTACGGGGGCGCCGGTGACGACACGCTGACGGGAACCAACAACACCAACGGCGGGTTCAACGACCTCCGTGGCATGACGGGCAACGACACCGTCTACGGGCTGGCCGGCAACGACTGGCTCGACAGCCACGGGTCCTGGGGGAAGGACCGCCTCTACGGCGGCGACGGCAACGACCGGTTGGACGGCGGCGTCGGTGTGAAGCCCGAGGACTTCATGGACGGTGGCGACGGCATCGACACCTGCCGCAACGGCCGGACCGTTCGCAACTGCGAGAACGTGATCTAGCCCGGCTGCGCGCGAAGCGCCGCGACCATCGCGCCGAGGTTCGCCTGCCAGGCGTCGTCGGGCGTCACCGGCAGGATGTCGTCCCAGATCGCGGCGAAGCTCCCGACCAGCTGCGGGATCCGCGCGGGCCGAGCCATGAACCACCAGTGGAGGTGCTCGGACCCGTCTCCCCATCGGCAGACATGAACGCGCCCGATATCGCCGATGCTCCGGATCGCTCGCTCGATCCGCGAGAGCAGCACGCCGCCTTCCGCAGCCAGGTCATCGGGCAGGTCGCCGGGCTCGCCGTAGTGCGCCTTCGGATGGAGCAACACGACGAGCGGCAGGCCGTTCGGCTTCGGGCCGAGGAGCCGCCATCGCTCGTTCGTCCAGATGAAGGCGTCGTCCGGTTGGGCGCACGCCCAGCAATCGACGCCGCCCTCGCCCTGGCGCCGCGCCTCACGCTCCACCGGCGGCAGCAACGACCGCGGTCGCATGTCGCCGTCGAACGGGAATTCCTCCCACTCTTCGACGGGCGGCATCCGGAGTGCGTGTGCGGCTCGGGCGAAGAGCGCCTCGGGTGTCTCGAACATGGGCGGATGGTACGGCGATAGGCTCGGCTCATGCGGTGGCCGACATCGTTCTACGACATGCGCTCGGGCATCGGCTGTCCCTTGTGCGCGCAGGGACGTCCGGAAGAGACGCCGCATGGCGCTCGGTTCTTTGCCGGCGCGGTCGTCGACGCTCATCTTCGACGGGCGGACGTTCAGCGAGGACTCTCAATCGTCCTGTGGCATGGACGTCACGTCGTCGAGCCGACGGAGCTTTCAGCCGACGAGGCGGTGGCGTTTTGGCGGGAGCTGCTGGACATCGGTCGGGCGATCGAGACCACGTTCGAGCCCATAAAGCTGAACTACAACCTGCTGGGCAACGAGGTGCCGCATCTGCACGCGCATGTCGTGCCTCGATACGCGAACGACCCTCGACCGGGATGGCCATTCCCGTTCCCAGAGGAAACTGCGCCGAACATCTCAGAGGATCGTTTCAGGGCGGATCTCGAGGCGCTCCGCACGACGACCGGGTATTCATCCGCGTGAGCGACAAGCCTGAGGGCTTCCTCAGTGTTCGCCGAGCGAGCGCGGATCTTCGTGCCGAGTGGGAGCGCAACGCGCCCGGGTTCATCGCGTGGGTTCGCAAGCCCAACCACGACAGCTACGACCGGTTCCACCGCGACGTGTTCCTGGGGATCGTGCCCGAGCCGGGGCACCGGACGCTTGACCTCGGGTGCGGGGAGGGCCGTCTCTCGCGCGATCTGGAGGCGCTCGGGCACCGGATGATCGGGTTGGATGCGTCTCCCGCGATGGTCGAGGAGGCCCATTCCGCGGATCCGTCGATCCCCGTCTGCCGGGCAGACGCCGCTCGGGTCCCGTTCGCAGACGAAAGCTTCGACCTCGTCATCGCGTTCATGTCGCTCCAGGATGTCGACGACGCGCACGGCGCGATCCGTGAGGCCGCTCGCATCCTCGAACCGGGCGGCCGTTTCTGCATCGCGATCGTGCACCCGCTGAACGCCGTCGGGCACTTCGAAGGAGACGAGCCCGACAGTGCGTTCCGGATCGAAGGGTCGTATCTCGATCCGTCCTTCAGCGAGGACACCGTCGTGCGGGATGGGCTCGAGGTCGTCTTCGTGAGCGCGGATAGACCGTTGCAGTTCTACGCCGACGCCATCACGCGCGCCGGGCTCTTGATCGATCGGATCGCCGAGCCGGCCCTCCCCGAGGGCGCGATCGAGCACGAGAGAAGTCGGCGATGGACCCGGATGCCGCTGTTCTTGCACGTACGCGCCGTCAAGCCGGGGTGACGCTCACCTGGGTCGCTACAACCGCTTCACCGGGCAGTGTGCTCCGTGCAGGATCCGTTGATCACGGTCGCCGTGACGGAACCTGTCCCTATCCGCGGTCGATAGACTCAGTCGTGAGCGGACCGAGTGTCTGCCGCGGGGACGTAGCTCAGTTGGTAGAGCACCTGCTTTGCAAGCAGGGGGTCGTCGGTTCGAGTCCGATCGTCTCCACCAACGGAACGGCCCGGAGATCGTGCGACCTCCCGGACCATCCGATGCCTCGCCGAACCGAACCATGACAAAGGGCAGCCACTCGCGTCGTTGTTCACGTTGTCGAGCGTCGTCACGACCGTGAGCATCGCGCCGCGCTTGCCGAGAGGAACGCGGACCATCGTGTAGATGTCCGCGGTCCCGCCCTTGTTCGCGCAAAGGTCGATCTCACGCCGTTCCCCCGCGTACCGGCGCCGGAGTTCATACCGCGTTTCGGCGTCGGCCGCCCGGGGCAGTTCGTCTGGACGTTGTGAGCAGTCAGCCGACGACGCGGAACAGGCGCCGGCGGTCCGGGATGCCCTTGAGTTCGTGCTCGCCGGCGTGTTGGAAGGCAAGGCCGGAGCCCGGTGTCAGGTCGCGAACGACCGATGACGTCCAGATCTCGGACGGACCGGCGAGGGCACCGATCCGGGCGGCCACGTTGACCGTCACCCCTGTGACGTCGTCACCGAACGTTTCGATCTCGCCAACGTGCACGCCGGCGCGGATCTGAACGCCGAGGTCGCCCAGCGCTTCGGCGATCTCCCGCGCCGCATGGATCGCCTGAGCGGGACCCTCGAAGGTCGCCAGCGCACCGTCGCCGGTGCTCTTGATCCACCGTCCGCCGTTGCGCTCGATCGCGGCGCGTGACCGCTCATCGTGCTTCACGATCAGATCTCGCCACGCCTTGTCCCCGGCGGCGGCGAGGTGCTCGGTCGAGCCGACGATGTCGGTGAACAGCACCGCCCGAAGCTGTGTTCCGGTGGACACGGGCGCGATGTCGCCGCCGACGAATGACCGGATGGCGTCGGCGAACGCGGTCGTGTCGCCCGCGAACGTCGCGCGATCTTCGCCGTCGAGCAGCAGGAACCGCGCGCCTTCGATCTCCTCGGTGACATCGCGGTCGTGCTCGTAGCCGGGCCAGTGCCGCGCGAGCACCAGCGTCGGCACGTGGATCATCGGCAAGATCGGGCGGACGTCCGTCTCGATCGCGCGCTGCATCAGTTCCGCCGCCGTGTCGGGCGGCACGAAATGGCGGTGGACCTTCGCCAGCCATCGGAGGAATCCGCGGTCGACGATCATCGAGGGAGCGACTCGGGCCATCGACGCCGCTGCGGCCGACTCTGTTCCCCACGAGCGCTGGACGAGCTCCATGTCGGTGTCGGAGAAGGCCTGTCCCGTCCACGCGAACAGATCCCAGAGCACCGCGGCCCGCGTCCGTTCCGGGAAGGTCGCGGCGAACAGCGCCGCGACGTGCGCGCCCGGGCCGGAGCCGAAGATGACGGTTGAGCGCGACCCGACGGCGTCGAGCACCACGGCGATGTCGCGGACCTGCGTCTCGAGATCGGGCAGGGCCGTCGCCCGCCCGGACAATCCGGTCGCACGCATGTCATGACGGATCACGCGCGCGAACGACGCCAGCGTTTCGGTGACGGACCGCATCACGTCGGACTCCCAGAGGACCTCGAGTCCGCCGAGGAACGCGTGCAGCCACAGGAGGTCGACGGCGCCGTCGCCGACGGTGTGGTAGGCGAGCGAGACCCCGTCGGGCGTCCGCGCGTAGTGCGTCTCGGGCACGGGGCTGGCGGCCATCACGTGGGCATCCTCCCGTTTGCGGCCGTCGCTCGGCAATCACGCTCGCGTCTATTGCGGGTAGGGTGCGGCGATGGACGCAGACGTCATCGTCATAGGCGCAGGGTTCGCCGGTATCGCTGCGGCGCGGGACCTGTCGGAAGCGGGCCACCCGGTCGTGGTTCTCGAGGCCCGCGACCGCATCGGCGGCCGCACCTGGTATCGCCAGATCCCCGACACGGACGTGTGGGCGGAGTACGGCGGGATGTTCATCTCCCGCGAGACGCAGCCTTCGCTGGCGGCCGAGCTGTCGCGGTACGGCGTCGCGGTGACCGAGGCCGCCCAACCGGAGACGATCGGCTGGGTGCGTGGCGACCGCCGCGAGGAGGGCACGGCCGCGATCGATCGGATCCGCGAGCAGCTCTCGGAGTCCTCACTCACGGACGCGCTCGAACAGACGGCGAAGGCGTTCGCGAGCGAAGGCCGTGAGGCGCTGGCGCAACTCGATGTGCTGTCGGCGGGCTGGGTCGAAGGCTTGCAGGCTCCGGACGAAGCCGCGGACTATCTCCGGTCGTTCCTCGCTGCGATGGGCGGCGCGAAGGTGGAGAAGACGTCGGTCCTTCCCTTGTTGTGGGACATGATCGAGCTCGGGTACACGCCGGTGGACGCGTATGCGGACCTCGGCGAGCTGATCACCGACGGGACCAAGACCCTGATCGACGCGATGGCCGCCGGCCTCGATGTGCGGTTCGGGTCGGTGGTCGCCTCCGTCGTGACCGATGACGAGGGCGTCACGGTGACGCTGTCGGACGGCTCTCGGCTCGAGGCCCCGGCCGCGATCGTCGCCTTGCCGATCAACGTGTGGGCCGACATCCGATTCGATCCTCCGCTCGCGCCGCCGAAACGCAAGGCCGCGACCGAGCGACACCCCGGCGAGGTGTCCAAGGTCATCGCCATCGTGCGCGAGGCGCCGGCCGGGTACCTGGGCGCGGGATGGCGTACGCCCGTCAACGCGGGGTTCGTGCCGCAGTCGGGCGACGGGGAACAACTGTTCATGGGCTTCTCGGTCCAAGACCGAGTGGATCTCTCCAACGATGCGGCGGTCGCCGACGCCGTTCGGGCGCACGTTCCCGGGGCCGAGGTCGTGCTGACGGGCGGCCACGACTGGATCGCCGATCCGTACTCGAAGGGAACGTGGTTGGCCGTCCCGCCCACGTGGTTCTCCGACGGAACGTTCGAGCGGCTCCGCGAGCCCGAGGGCCGGTTGCTCTTCGCCGGTTCGGACGTCGCGGGCGAGGGCGCCGGCTGGATCGAGGGGGCCGTCGGAAGCGGCCGCGACGCCGCCGCCACCGCTGCAGCGCTCCTCGGCCGTTCGTGACGCCGACGTTCGACGAACGTGCCGAGTGGTTCGACCGCCATTACGACACGCCGCGCGGTCGCGTACGCGCGACGCTCGTGCTCGAGCGGCTGGCCGCGACGCTTCCACCGCCGCCGGCAACCGTGCTCGATGTGGGCGGCGGGTCGGGCGCGATCGCGATCCCGCTCGCCGTCCGCGGCTACGACGTCACGCTGCTCGATCCTTCGCCGGCGATGCTCGAGCTCGCCCGTCGCCATGCCGCCGGGGCGAGCGTCGATCTGCGGTTCGTCGAGGGCGGTGTTGAGCGGATCACGGCACTCGCGCCCGGCCCGTTCGACGGGATCTGCTGCCACGCAGTGTTGATGTATCTCGACGATCCGGCTCTCCATCTTGCCGACATGCGGCAGGCGGCCAGGTACGGCGCAACGCTCTCGCTGCTCGAGAAGAACCGGCTCGCGCTCGCGATGCGTCCCGGCCTGCGTGGCGACTACGCCGAAGCGCTGCGCGTGCTCGACGATCCCCTCGCGACCGGCAATCTCGGCATCCCAAACCGATCCCGCTCAGCTGCGGACTGGGACGAGCTGCTGGTCGCCGCCGGCTGGCGCCTCGATTCGTGGGTGGGGATCCGGCTCTTCTCAGACCTCTCGCCCGATGTTGTGGGCGACGCCGACTACGACCGTCTCGTCACGCTCGAACGGGAAGCGGGGCAGCGCGAGCCGTATCGGTCGGTGGCGCGTCTGATCCACCTGAGCGCCACCGCCATCTGAGCTGCCCGGGTGCGAACGGCGCCGCCGGCAGCCGTTCGCACCCGCACCACGCTCAGGCCAAGGGCAGCGGCGTCACGGTCGCCGCACCGTTCAGCTTGGTCAGCCCGTATCGCGCCTCGATCGCCGCGAGCATCGAGTACTGGTTGTACTGGCCTGTGTCGACGCGCGCGGTCACGTGCGGGCCGACGACCACCGTGTAGACGTTGCCGCCGCCCGACGTGCCGTTGATGCCCGCGCTCGTGGAGCCCTCGTCGTAGGTCAAGATCACCGTGGCGCCGTTCGCGAGCATGGCCGAGACGTGCGCCTGCAGCCACCCGTCGCCGGTCGAGAGCCCACAGTCGTGCTCGTCGTTGCAGAGGTTCGGCGCGATGAAGCTCACCTTCGGCATGTGCGTCACGTCGAACGCGGAGAACGGCTGGACGTGCGAGCAGATCGAGGCGTTGTGGAACACGGACCCGAACGGTGTCGCGGGATTGTGCTTCAGCGCGTACAGCCCCGACGTCGTGGCGCTCGAGCATGCCGAGGGCATGTCCTCCTCGTAGACGCCCCACGACACGCCCGCGCTCTGGAGCTGGTTCCACAGGGTCGGCGACTGCGAGAGCTCGCCCGCGGAGATCGTGTCGGTTCCCTGCTTCCCGTCGGTTGCGCCGTTCCCGAGCGCCAGGTAGTTCGGCAGACTCGGGTGCGTGACGCCGTAGACGTGGGTGAAGTCGATGCCCTGCGCGCGTAGCCCGTTCTGATACGGCGCCGAGATCGACCCGACGACGCTGGACCGCTCCTTGTTCTCCATGTAGATCACGACCAGCGGGCTCGATGCCGGCGGCGGACTCGAGCTCGTACTCGTCGGCGTCGGCGATGCGGAGGTCGGCGTCGGCGTTGGTGACGTGGAGGTCGGGGTCGGCGACGGATCGACCGGTAGTCCGTGCAACACGTCGAGGTACTTGCCGTACCCGGAGGCGGAGCTCCATTCATCGGCCGACTCGACCGCCGTGCCCTCGCCCCATTCGTTGAACGTCGTGACGAGCTGGAATCGGGCGGTCGACGACGCCATGGCCGCCACCTGGTTCTGCCAGCGTGCGAGGTCGCGCGTCAAACGCGGCGCAGTCTCGCCCTTCTTCCAGAAGCCGGGCGAGATCGTGTACGAGTAGGGCGACATGTCACTCGTGGCCGACGCCGGGCCGTACTGATGCCAGCCCGCGGGCTGGTCGGCGCACGTCTTATAGCCGGAGAACACCTTCAGCACGATGTAGGCGTTCATCGTGTTGGCCTGCGCCCAGCGCGACGCCATGCCGCACCCATCGGACCCATCGGCGTAGACGAACACGACAGGCCGCCCGTCGATCCGCAGGAAGGATGGGTCGTTCCCGTAGTGGTTGACGATGTACGTCAGGTCGTCGTGCAGTTGCGAGCCGGTCGGATCGCCCTGCGCCTCGGGTTCGTAGTAGAGGGACCACCGGAAGGTCGTGCCGTCGGCCGCGCGGAGCAGCGTCGGGATGCGTTGGTCCGTCTTGGATCCCTGTCCCCACCACGAGGCGATGCCGGCCTGGATGCCGCCGTACTGCATCGCCGCGATGTGCTCGGAGACCACGCCGACGTTGCTCGAGTCATACCAGCCGAGCGACGGGTGATAGTTCGTGAACCGGTCTGTCGACGGTCCCCATGTCTCTGGGAACCACGGGTAGTAGAACGCTGCGCGGATCGGCAAGGACGGTTGCACGTCGCCGCCGCCGGTGGGCGTCGATGTCGGGGTCGGCGTCGGTGTCGCGGAAGGATCTCCGGACGGTGAGGGCGTGCCGGTCGGCGTCGGCGTCGGGTCCGGCGTGTGGCCATGGATCTTGATCTTCGGTCCGTGTCCACTCTCCGTGCTGGCGAACGCCGTTCGCTTCCCGTCCGTGCGCAACAGCAGCGACACCGTCGTCGATGACCGCGCGACGAGGTCGGTGAGGTTCAGATGCAGCGAATGCCCTGTCCCGGGAGCGGCGCGGCCAACCGTCGTCCAACCCGTGGGTGCGTTGGCGCCGGTGATCCGCATCTCGTGCCAGCCGGATCCGGTGCGACGGACGTCGATCGGGTGGCGGGGTCCGAGGACGCGCACGACGAGCGTCGCGCGGTCGAGCACAAGGCCGCCCAGGTCCGGAAGCGGGAAGGTTGCGTAGACGCGCGAGCCGCCCGGCACCGCGCCGGTGACCAGGCGCGGCCGGTTCCCGAAGTTGCGATGCGGATAGCGTGCGAACACCGTCGCGTCGGCGCTTGCACGAACGACGAACGTCCGGTCCCTCGCGACGGATGGAGCGGGTGCCAAAAGTCCGATCACGATCCCGATGCTCGCGAGCATCAGAACGGCGGCCAGGACCCAGGCGAATGGACGGCGAGACCACGCCTGCATGTGCTGCATCGACTTCCCCCTCGTTTCCCTCGCGCTTCGCCGCCGCCGCCGCGGGCCCCTCCGCGGTCGAACGGTTTGGCGCGTCTCCGGCCCC
>JBJMLQ010000058.1:0-9045 GCA_045805225.1 Actinomycetota bacterium
AGGTAGGGGTGCTCGCGGCGAGCCTGACGCTGTACGACGCGCAGCGGGCGATCGCGGCATGGGCGCGCGAGCGCGACATCGAGCTCACGATGTTCCACGGTCGCGGCGGCGCGCTCGGGCGCGGCGGCGGCCCGAGCGCCCGCGCGATCCGCGCGCAGCCGCCGGGCACCGTCGACGGCCGCTTCAAGGTCACGGAACAGGGCGAGGTCGCGTTCGCTCGTTATGGCGACGCGGACATCGCGTGGCACCACCTCGAGCAGCTCGTTCGGGCGGTGGCGGCGGCGCGCGTCGCCGGCACCGAGGATCCGAGCGACGCGTTCGTCGACGACATCGCGGCGATGCGACGTGCGAGCGCATCGGCGTGGGGGGCGCTGGTCGGAGCGGCGGGCTTCGCCCGATGCGTCACCCGCGCCACGCCCATCCGGCAGATCGCGTCGATGCCGATCGCGTCGCGGCCCGTGTCGCGCACGAGCAGCGTCGAGGACCTCGACGCGCTCCGCGCGATCCCGTGGGTCTTTTCCTGGGCGCAGGCCCGCGTCAACCTCCCGGGCTGGTTCGGACTCGGCACCGGTCTCGAGGCGGTCGCGTCAACCCGCAACGGTCTCGCGCGCCTGCGCCGGATGCACCGGTCGTGGCCGTTCTTCGCGGTGGTGCTCGAGAACGCGTCCGTGTCGCTCGCGAAGGCCGACCGCGCGCTCGCCGCCCGGTACCTCGCGCGCGCCGACCAACCGGAGCACGCCCGCGCGATCTTCGACGAATGGGACCGGACCGAGCGGCTGCTCCTGGAGATCACCGGCGAGGACCACGTGCTCGGCGCCCGCGGCGGGCTCCGCAGCGCCGTCGATCTCAGGGCGCCCTACGTCGACGCGCTGTCGTACCTCCAGCTGCGGTTCCTCGACGATCCGAAGGCCACCCGACTGGTCCAGGCGACGATCGCCGGCGTGGCGGCCGGCCTGCAGAACACGGGCTGACCTGCACGTTCGCTGACCGGCGTTCAGGAACCCGGCTACCGGGACACCACAGGGGTGCCCTATGCTCCGGGCCTCGTCCCGGCCGGCGGACCGACCGGGGCACGAACGGAAAGGAAGAGCCATGGCTGACCTGGTGACTTCGCTGCCGGCCCTCGAACCCGGCGACCGCCTGTTGTGCGGACCCGGCCCGTCGAACGTCCACCCGGACGTCCTGGCGGCGATGCAGCTGCCGATGAACGGGCACCTCGACCCCGACTTCTGGGACATCCTGCTCGACCTGGTCGAGGGGCTCCGGGCGCTCTGGCGCCAGGGCCAGGGCCTCACGATCTGCCTGTCGTCCTCGGGCAATTCCGCGATGGAGGCCGGGTTCCTGAACCTCGTCGAACCCGGCGACAAGGTCCTCAGCACGCATTGGGGCTTCTTCGGATCGCGGCTGAACACCTTCGCGCACCGGATCAGTGCCGACGTGGTCGAGCTGTCGGCCGACCTCGGCACGGCCGTGAGCGTCGACGAGATCATGAGCGCGCTCGCGGCCAACCCCGACACCAAGGGCGTGACGGTCGTCCACGCCGAGACCTCGACCGGCGTGGAGTTCCCGCTCGGAGAGCTCGCGACGGCGATGAAGGCGTCGGAGTCCGAGGCGCTGCTGTACGTCGACTGCGTCACGTCGCTCGGCGGCCAGCGGGTCGAGGCCCAGGCGTGGGGCATCGACTACGGCTACTCGTGCTCGCAAAAGGCGTTGGGCTGCCCGCCGGGGATCGCGCCCATCGCGCTCAGCGACCGCGCGATGGAGCAGGTGCACGGGCATAAGACCGCCGTGCCCTACTACTACGACATCGAAGAGCTGGCGAAGTACTGGATCGACCGGCCGATCGCGTACCACCACACGATGCCGATCCTGCAGTACTACGCGCTGTACACCGGCATCCGCCTGGCGCTGAACGAGGGCTTGGAGAACCGTTGGGCTCGCCACGCGGATGCCGGTCGCTACTTCCAGCAGGAGATCGCGTCGCGCGGGTTCGAGCTGCTCGCCGACCCCGACCACCAGCTGGTGGAGCTCACCGCGATCAAGGTGCCCGACGGGATCGACGGCAAGGAGGTCCAGGGCCGCTTCCTGCGGGAGTTCGACCTCGAGGTCGGTGGCGGCCTCGGCCCGACGGCGCCGCCGATCTGGCGGGTGGGCCTGATGGGCGTGAACGCGAACCGCGAGACCGCCGACAAGGTGCTCGCCGCGTTCGACGCCGTCGTGCCGCGCTAGCACGGTTCGTCCACGGCGTCGAAGCCGGCGCGGCCGCTTCGGCCGCACGATGCCACCGTCTCCCCCGCATCAGGAGGCTGTTCCGATGGCTGACAAGGCACGGCTGCACCGCAGCGAGCTCGCGGTGCCGGGCACGAACATCCGCGCGATGGAGAAGGCGCCGACCCTCGGCGCCGACCTCGTGTTCCTCGACCTGGAGGACGCCGTCGCCCCCGATGACAAGGGGCAGGCCCGCGCCAACGTGATCGACGCGCTGGGCGCGCAGGACTGGACGGGCACGGCGGTGAGCGTCCGGATCAACGGGCTCGACACCCATTGGTGCTACCGAGACGTCGTCGACGTCGTCGAGGCGCGCGGCGAGGTGCTCGACACGTTGCTCGTGCCCAAGGTCGGTGCACCGAGCGACGTCGAGTTCGTCGCGACGCTGCTCGACCAGATCGAACAACGCAACGGCTGGCCGGCCGGCCAGATCGGCATCCACATCCTCATCGAGACGGCGAAAGGCATGGCCAACGTCGAGGCGATCGCGCGCGCCCGGCCCGACCGGCTCGAGGCGATGGTGTTCGGCGTCGCCGACTACGCCGCGAGCGTGCAGGCCCGCACGACGAACATCGGCGGCGCGAATCCGGACTACGCGGTGCTGACAGACGCGGACGCGTCGGGTGCGCGCCAGCTGCATTGGGGCGACCAGTGGCACTACGGGATCTCGCGGATGGTCGCCGCCTGCCGTGCGGAAGGGCTCCGCCCGATCGACGGGCCCTTCGGGGACTACGGCGACGCGGACGGCTACCGCGCGGCGGCGCGTCGCGCCGCCGCGCTCGGCTGCGAGGGCAAGTGGGCGATCCACCCCGCACAGGTCGCGCTCGCCAACGAGATCTTCACTCCCGCCGACGCTGAGGTCGAGCGGGCGGAGCGGATCCTGCAGGCGATGGAGGAGGCCGCCAAGGAGGGCAAGGGGGCGGTGTCGCTCGACGGCCGCCTGATCGATGCGGCGTCGATCCGTATGGCCGAGAACCTGATGACCAAGGTCGAGCAGATGCGGGCGCGCTGACGCGCTCGTCCCGAGATCCGGCGCCCGCAGACGGGCCCGCGAAGGAGCACACGGATGAACATCCACGAGTACCAGGCGAAAGAGCTCTTGAAGAGCTACGGCATCCCGGTGCCGCCCGGCGAGGTCGTCTACAGCGACCGTGCCGCGGCGCGCGTCGCCGAGGAGCTCGGTGGCAGCCGGTGGGTGGTGAAGGCGCAGATCCACGCGGGCGGACGCGGCAAGGGCGGCGGCGTGAAGCTCGCGAACTCGGTCGGCAAGGTCACCGATCTCGCGGACCAGATGATCGGCTCGACCTTGGTCACGGCACAGACCGGCGACACGGGCAAGCGCGTCCACCGCGTGCTGATCGAGCGCGCGAGCCGGATCGATCGCGAGTTCTACCTCGGCATGATCGTCGACCGCGTCTCGCAGAAGATCGTCGTGATCGCATCGGCCGAGGGCGGCGTCGAGATCGAGCAGGTCGCGAGCGAGCGGCCCGACGCGATCCACACCGAGTACGTCGACCCCGGCGTCGGCCTGCTCGACTTCCAGTGCCGCAAGGTGGCAACCGCGATCGGGCTCGCGAACCGTGCCGCGTCGTTCACCCGCTTGCTCAAGCGGATCTACCGGCTTTTCCGAGACAAGGACTGCCTCCTGCTCGAGATCAACCCGTTCATCGTGACCGAGGACGGCGACCTGGTCGCGCTTGACTGCAAGATGCAGTTCGACGACAACGCGCTGTACCGGCAGTCGGCCGTCGCCGAGCTCCGCGACTTCGACGAGGAAGATCCGAAGGAGGTCGACGCCTCGGGGCACGGCCTCAACTACGTCGCGCTGGACGGCAACGTCGGGTGCATCGTGAACGGCGCAGGCCTCGCGATGGGCACGATGGACGCGATCGCGCACCACGGTGGGCGGCCCGCGAACTTCCTGGACGTCGGCGGCGGCGCGAGCCCGGAGAAGATCGCGAACGCGTTCCGGATCGTGCTCACCGACCCGAACGTCCGGGCGATCCTCGTCAACATCTTCGCAGGGATCAATCGGTGCGACTGGATCGCGCAGGGCGTCGTGCAGGCCGCCGCGGACCTGCGGATCGACGTGCCAGTGATCGTGCGGCTCGCCGGCACGAACGTCGAGGCGGGTCGCAGGATCCTGACCGAGAGCGGACTCGCCGTCATCCAGGCGGCGGACCTCGACGATGCCGCGGCCAAGGCGGTCGCGGCGGTCTCGGAGGTGGCGGCGTGAGCGTGTTCGTCGACGCGAACTCGCGGGTCATCATCCAGGGCTTCACCGGGCAGCACGCGACCTTCCACGCCGAGGAGTCGATGACCTTCGGCACGAAGGTGGTCGGTGGCGTCACGCCCGGCAAGGGCGGCATGATCCACCTCGGTCTGCCCGTCTTCAACTCGGTCGCCGAGGCCGTCGAGCAGACGGGGGCGACGGTCAGCGGCATCTTCGTGCCGCCGGCGATCGCGACCGACTCGCTGCTCGAAGCCGTCGACGCCGGTATCGAGATCGCGGTGATCATCACCGACGGCGTGCCGGTGCAGGACATGGTCCGGACCAAGCGCTACCTCGCGGGCCGTTCGACCACGATCATCGGCCCGAACTCCCCCGGCATCATCACGCCCGGCGAGTGCAAGGTCGGCATCATGCCGAGCAACATCTACGCACCCGGACGGGTCGGTGTGGTGTCGCGGTCGGGCACGCTGAACTACGAGGCGGTGAGCCAGATGACGGCCCTCGGCCTCGGCCAGTCGACCTGCGTCGGCATCGGCGGCGACCCCGTCAACGGCACGGACTTCAAGACGGTCCTGCAGGCCTTCGAGAACGACGACGACACCGACGTGGTCGTGATGATCGGCGAGATCGGCGGCCAGCAGGAGGTCGAGGCCGCCGCGTGGGCGTCGCAGTACATGACGAAGCCGCTCGTGTGTTTCATCGCGGGCGTCTCGGCGCCGCGGGGCCGGCGGATGGGGCACGCCGGCGCCGTGATCGCAGGCGACTCGGATACCGCGACGGCCAAGCTCGATGCGATCGAAGGGCTCGGCCACGCCGTGGTGCGCAACCCCGCCGAGATCGGGGACACGGTGCTCCGCGCCGTGAAGGAGGCAGGTTCGGGGCCGGGATCGGCCTCCTGACACCGGAACGGCGAGGCCCTACTATCCCGCGGATGCGCTCTGACCGGGTCCAGTTGGTTGCGGCCAGCTTCCTCATGCTCATGGTCGAGCTGGTCCTCATCCGTTGGGCGGGGTCCTACGTCGTCTACCTCTCGTACTTCTCGAACTTCGTCCTGCTCGGGTCGTTCCTCGGGATCGGGATCGGGTTCTTGCGGGGGCACCGCAGCCCCGACCTGTTCCGATGGGCGCCGCTGGCCCTCGCGGTCTTCTTCGTGGCCGTGATGGTCTTCCGGGTGACGCTTGACCGCAGCGGTGGTGACCTCGTCTACTTCGGATCGATCCAGACGCGGGGGCTGCCGATCTGGGTGATGCTCCCGTTCGTCTTCCTGAGCGTCGCAGCCGTGATGACGACGATCGCCCACGGGGTCGCCCAGCGGTTCTCGAAGTTCCCGGCGCTGGAGGCGTATCGGCTCGACATCCTCGGCTCCCTGTCGGGGATCATCACCTACGCGGCGATGTCGCTGCTCTCGATCCCGCCGGTGGGCTGGGGCATCGTGATCGTCGGCCTCTTCTGCTTCCTGCTGTGGCCGGTCGGCCTGTGGCAATCGCTCATGGGGGTCGCGATCCTCGGGACGTTGCTGGTGGCGACGCTCGCGCCGAACACGACGTGGTCGCCGTATTACCGGATCTTGTTCCATCCGGACGATCTCGCGATCGACGTCAACGGGATCCCGCACCAGACCATGGAGGACGTCGCCGACTCGCCGCTCTACAACGAGCCCTACCACCTCGTCGATCGGCAGCCGGGCAACGTGCTCGTGATCGGCGCCGGCAACGGGAACGACGTCGCGGCGGCGCTCGCGGCCGGCGCGACCCACGTGGACGCCGTCGAGATCGACCCCGCGATCCAGCAGCTCGGCGTCGAGCACCACCCGGATCACCCGTACAGCGACCCACGCGTGACGCAGATCGTCGGCGACGGGCGCTCCTTCCTCGAACGCACGCACAACACGTACGACATGATCATGCTCGCGCTCCCCGACTCGCTGACGCTCGTCAGCGGACAGGGATCGGTCCGTCTCGAGAGCTTCCTGTTCACGAAGGAGGCGATGCAGGCCGCGAAGGATCATCTCGCGCCCGACGGCGCATTCGCGATGTACAACTACTACCGAGAGCCGTGGCTCCTGGATCGGTTCGCAGGAACGTTGCAAGACGTCTACGGGAATGCGCCCTGCCTGTACACCGGCCCGACGGCCCGCGATCAGGTGATCGGCGGCCTCTCGATGCTCGTGGTCGGCGTGGACGCTTCGACCGTCGTGTGTCAAGGCGATGGAACGCAGGTATGGAAGCCCTCGGGCGAGGTCATCGCGCCGGCCACGGACGATCGGCCGTTCCCGTATCTGAAGACGCCGTCGATCCCGTCGCGATACCTGTGGACGCTCGGCCTCATCCTGCTCGTGTCCGCGATCGCGGTGCGTCTTGCGGGCGGGCGGTTCGGCGCGATGCGCGGCTACCTGGACCTGTTCTTCATGGGAGCCGGGTTCCTGCTGTTGGAGACGAAGTCCGTCGTGCAGTTCGCGCTGTTGTTCGGCACCACGTGGTTCGTGAACGCGCTGGTCTTCGCGGGGGTGCTGTTCACCGTCCTGTGTGCGATCGAGGTGGAACAGCGAACGGGCGTTCGCAAGCGCACGCTCCTGTATCCGTTGCTGTTCCTCGGGCTCCTGATCGCCGGGTTGGTGCCCGCCTCGTGGCTGCTCTCGCTCGAGGTCGTCCCTCGGTTCTTCGTCGCGACGGCGCTCGCGTTCTTCCCGGTGTTCATCGCCAACCTCGTCTTCGCCTCGCGGTTCCGCGACACCGAGGACCCGACGACGGCGTTCGGCGCGAACCTCCTCGGCGCCATGCTCGGCGGCGTGCTCGAGTACCTCTCCCTGATCACGGGCTACCGCGGCCTGCTCGTCGTCGCCGCGCTGCTCTACGCGCTCGCCTGGGTGTTCGGCGCGCGGAAGCTCGGCGGCGAACCGACCGTGGTCCCTGAGGCCGAGCCCGCGCTCGATCCGGTCGGCCCCACGGGCTGACGGAACCCATCGGGCCGCTCGCGCGTCTGTTCCGGTGACGGCGCGCCGCCACGGCGCCGGACCCGGCAGAGAGGGGCTCGACGATGCACACGATCGCACCGGAACGGTGGTCGGCGCGGATCGGCGCTCGCCTCGACCAAGACGGCTACGTCCGCCTTCCGGGCGCGCTCGACCCGGCCCTCGTCCAGGAGCTCCGTGACGCGGTCGACACCGTCTGGCGTCGCCACCGGGCGGACTCGGAGTCCGCGGCGCTCCATCTGCTCGCGTTCCTGCGTGAAGACCGGCGGTTCGTGCAGCTGCTCGACCACCGACCGGTGATCGACGTGGTTGCCGAGGCGCTCGGGCCGAACATCTTCATGTATCACGCGCATCTGGACGTCCATCCGCCCGAGCGCGAGACCCCCACCGCGTGGATGTGGCATCAGGACGGCGGCATCCAGAACCGCGATCTCGAGACCTCGCCCCGGCCGAGGATGTCGGTGAAGGTGGCGTATTTCCTGACAGACGTCTCGGTGCCCGGGCGCGGCAACTTCGTCGTCCTGCCGGGTTCGCACCGATCCGACACGATCGACCGCGGACCCAACGGCAACGACGTTCCGGGCGCCGCGCCGATCCTCGCCGACCCCGGCGACGCCGTCGTATTCGACCGCAGGCTCTGGCACATGCGGAGCCAGAACCGGTCCAGCGTCACGCGGAAAGCGCTGTTCCTCGCGTACACCTACCGCTGGGTGCGTCCGCGCGACGAGCTTCGGCTGCCGTCGCGCATCGCACGCGCGCTCACGCCCGTGCAGCGGCAGCTTGCGGGTGTCGATGACGCGGACCCCTTCCCGCTGTGGATGCCGGACCGCTCGCCACTTCCGCTCCGCGAACTGCTGGACGAAGACCCGCGCTGACCCCGCGGCGTCAGGCGTCGGGCGGCGGCCGGGATCGCCGGGCGGCGCGCACACGTTCCTGCTGGGTCAGCACCGTCTTGCGGAGCCGAACGTTTGCCGGCGTCACCTCCACGCACTCGTCGGTCCGGATGAACTCGAGGGCCTGCTCGAGCGACAGCCGCGCCGGCGGGATCAGCCGCACCAGCTCCTCCGCGGTCGACTGGCGGACGTTGGAGAGCTTCTTCTCCTTCGTCGGATTGACGTCCATGTCGTCGGCGCGCGCGTTCTCGCCGACGATCATGCCTTCGTAGACCTCCTCGCCGGGTCCGATGAAGAGCACGCCGCGCTCCTGCAGGTTGAGCAGTGCGAACTGGGTCGTGAGGCCCCGTCGATCGGCCACGAGCGACCCCGACGGCCGCGTGCGAAGCTCACCGAGCCACGGTTCGTACCCCTCGAACACGTGGTGAAGCTGTCCCGTCCCGCGCGTCTCGGTGAGGAACTCCGTGCGGAAGCCGATCAACCCGCGGGCAGGCACGACGTACTCCATCCGGATCCAGCCGGTGCCGTGGTTCACGACCTGTTCCATCCGGCCTTTGCGGAGCGCGAGGAGCTGCGACACGACACCCAGGTAGTCCTCGGGGACGTCGATCGCAACGCGCTCGGTCGGTTCGTGGACCTTCCCGTCGACCGTCTTCGTCACGACCTGCGGCTTGCCGACC
>JBJMLQ010000059.1:0-19712 GCA_045805225.1 Actinomycetota bacterium
AGCACCGCGGGCCGGGCGCCGATGTGATCGGCGAGCGTCGACACGATCAGGCTCGAGGCGCCGAGCGACAGCGTGGTCAGCGCGAAGTCGAACGCGAAGATGCGGCCGCGGATCTCGTCGGGAACGAGCCGCTGCAGCCCGTAGGTCGAGAGCACCCACTGTGCGCCGCCGCCGAGGTGCGCGACGAAGATCGACAGGGCCGCGAGCCACAGCGCCGGTGCCAGGCCGAGCAGCGCGTACCCGATGCCGAAGGTGGCGAGCGAGCAGGCGATCACGGGGAGCAGGCGCCGGTGTCCCGACCCGGCGAGCCGGTGGCCGATGAACGGTCCGATCAGCGCGCCGACGCCGCGCGCGGCCATCAGCAGCCCGAAGCCGACGTCGCCGGCATGGAAGATCTCCCGCGCGAAGACGGCGATCATCGCGAGCACGCCCGCCGCGGCGCCGAACCCGAACTTCACCGACACCAGCGCCCACACCCGACGGTCCTCGCGCGCGTACCGAACGGTCTCGCGGGTCGCGTCGCGGATCCCGATGTGCTCGTCGTGCTCGCGCGGCGCCGAGAACGGCCGGTGCACGGCGAGCAACAGCAACGCCGACAGCGCGAACGACACGGCGTCGACCGTGAACGCGACGTTGCGCCCGAAGACGGCCGCGACGACCCCACCGACCGCGGCGCCGACCGCGAGCATCGTGCCCCACAGGGACCCGCCGAGCGCGTTGGCCGTCGGCAGGTCCTCGGGGTCGACGACGTTCGGCAACGCCGCCGACTGCGCCGGGTCGAAGACCGCCGCGAACACCGACAGGAACGCGAGCAGCGCGTAGGCGAGCCACAGGTTGTGCGGCCCGACCAGCAGGAACGCGAAGCAGATCACGGTCCGCGCGAGATCGCACGCGATCATCAGCCGCCGCCGGTCGAGCCGGTCGGCGAGCCATCCGGCCCACGGCGTCGCCAGGAAGATCGGGATCTCCTGCGCGAAGATCATGATCCCGACCGCGGCGGCCTCGCCCGTGACCTCGAGCACCAGGCCGCCGAGCGCCACGAAGAGGAACCAGTCGCCGCCGAGCGAGATCACCGAGGCGAAGAACAGCCGTCGGAAGTCGCGGTTGCGCCTCAGGAGGTCGATGGAGGCGCGAGCGCCCGTCCGCCGCTCGGCCCGTCGTTCGCCCATGCGGTGCCAGACTATCCAGGTCCCCGATGAAGGAAGGTGCGCGATGCTCGAGCGGCTCACCTGGTTCAAGCAGGCGGCGTTCCGGTGGCAGGACGACGAGCGGACGATCTACATCGACCCCTGGGGCACGCCCGATGACGCGCCGCCGGCGGATGTGATCGCGATCACGCACGCGCACCACGATCATTTCTGCATCGAGGACATCGAGAAGCTCTCCACGCCGTCGACGAAGCTGATCGCGCCCCACGACGTGGCGGCGGAGTTGCGCGGCGACGTCACCGCGGTCGCGCCGGGCGAGTCTCACGAGGTCGAGGGCCTCCGCTTGACGACCGTGCCCGCGTACAACACGCGCGAGGAGGCGTTGGACTTCCACCCACGGGCGAACCGGTGGGTCGGCTACGTGCTCGAGCTCGACGGTCGCGACTACTACCACGCCGGTGACACCGACTACGCGCCCGAGCTCGACGAGGTGAAGAGCGACGTCGCGCTGGTCCCGATCGGTGGGCACTTCACGATGAACGCGGAGGAAGCCGCCGGTCTCGTGCTCGCGATGCGGCCGCGGCTCGCGGTGCCGATGCACTACGGCTTCGTGATCGGCGCCGTGCCGGACGCCGAGACCTTCGCGAAGGCGGCCGACCCCGTGCCGGTCGAGGTGATGACCCCGGTCCGGCCCTTCGAGCGGTTCTGACGCTAGGCGTCCGGGAGCAATCCTCTGCGGGCGCGGATCCGGCGGTCGAGCTGCCCGAACACGAGGTAGTCGACGGCGACCCCGAGCGCGACGATCACGCCGAGCGTTGCGAGGAGCGCCGTCACATCGTGCTCCTGGCCGGCCAGCAGGTGGCCGAGCCCGGTCGCGCCGGCGGTCACCACGATGAGCTCGCCGGCCATCAGCGCCTTCCACGCGAATCCCCACGCCTGCTGGAGCCCGGCCATCATGCCGGGGAGCGCGGCCGGAACGACGATGCGCCGGTACAGCGTCCAGCCGCGCGCACCGAGGGTGCGGCCGGCGCGCTCGTACAGCGGCGGCACCTGTCTGATCGCCTGAAGCGTCGCGAGCGCCATCGCCGGGAACGCGCCGACGATGGTGACGAACACGACGGCTCGTTCGCTGATGCCGAACCACACGATGGCGAGCGGGACCCAGGCGACGAACGGCGTGATCTGCAGCGCGACGATGATCGGCCGGACCGCGCGGCGGAGGAACTCGTTCAAAGCCAGGGCCACCCCGAGCCCGGCGCCGATCACGACGGCGACCACGAACGAGAACGCCAGGCGGATCAGCGTCTTCAGCGCCGCCTCCTGGATCGTCCCGGCTCGAAGCCCGTCGATCAGCGCATCCCAGACGGCGAGGGGGGTTGGGATCGACGCCGTCGTCGTGACCGCCGCCACCAGCGCCCACACCACGATCACGCCGGCGATGCCGGCGAGCGGCGGGAGCACCTCGTGCGCGACCCTACGCACCGGGCCGCTCCAGCTCCCGCGGGAGCAGGGCATGGATCTCCGAGACGACGCGTCCGATGAGCACGTCGTCGAGGTCGCGAGGGCGCGGGGCGTGGATCCGGAACTCCTCGAGCAGCCGGCCGGGACGCGCCGACATCACGAAGACGCGGTCGGCGAGCAGGACGGCCTCCCGGACGTTGTGCGTGATGAACAGGAACGTCGTGCGGCCACTCGAGCCCATCCATGCTCGCTGCACCTCGTTCTGCAGGAGCTCGCGCGTCTGCGCGTCGAGCACGCCGAACGGCTCGTCGCCCAGCACGACGGCCGGCTCGCACGCGAGTGCGCGCGCGAGCGCCGCCCGTTGGCGCATGCCTGCCGACAGCTCGTGCGGCTGGGCGTCGGCCACGTCGGCGAGCCCGACGCTCGCGAGCGCGGTTTGGGCGCGGTCGCGCCGGTCCACGCCGCCCACGGCGATCAACTCGAGGGCGAGCTCGACGTTGGCACGGACAGAGAGCCACGGGAACAGCGCGGGGTCTTGGAACAGCACCGCGCGGTCGGGTCCCGGGCCTTCGATCGGCGAGCCGTCGAGCAGCGCCCGTCCCGCGCTCGGGCGATCGAGGCCCGCAAGCACGTTCAGGATCGACGTCTTCCCGCACCCGCTCGGGCCGAGCAGACACACGAACTCGCCGGCGTCGATGTCGAAGGAGACGTCGCGCGCGGCGACGATGCGCTCGCCGTTGGCAAGCGTGCGCTCCACGGTGAGTCCCTCGACGGAGAGCTTCGGGATGCCCGCCGCGCGCGATGGGGGCCTCAACGTCGCGGTCGCGTCACTCATCGGAGCCGGAACTTCTCCGCCATCTCGATCTGAACGACCTTGCCGTCCTGCACGACGAGCACAACCGTGCCGAAGTTGATGCGCCGCAAGACGTCAGCCACGCGAGCGAGGACGGCCTGCTCCTCGTCGCTGAGGCCGAGCTCGGTGAGCGTGGGCTCGGCGGGCTCGGTGGTGTCCGTCATCCCCGGGATGCTACGCCGCCCCTGTTCGCCCCGCGCTGCGGGCATCGTGTCGTCTCCTCGTCCACGGAACGCAAGAAGCCGCGACGCGAACGTGCGCCGCGGCCTCCAGTGGTCTGGTCAGCTGCAGGCCGCACGGTAGCAGCGGGCATCCTCGCGAACAAGGCTGCGACCTGTGGCGAGCTCGTGACGATGCTTGACACCAGGGTGGAGTGTCCGGTATCTGTTGGTGCACGCGTGACCGGACCACCGGAGCGCACATCTCTTGAGCTTCTCGGGTGCACGAGCGCCCGAGACGCGGTCGGTTGACCGGACCACCGGAGGCCGAGCCCCGTATCCCGAGCCGAACGGCATCGCCGTCGGCCGACGAGAAGGAGCCCGTATGCCTCGCTGGTTCACACGACGGATCGTTCCGCTGGTCCTCGCGATCGCCCTGCCCGCCCTCGCCGCCTGCACGGCATCGAGCGCCAACACCGCCTCCTCCGGCACCTGCACGCCGCCCGCCGTCCCGACCCTCACCTTCGCCGCGTACAGCACGCCGCGCGAGGTCTACGACGCCAAGATCATCCCGGCCTTCAAGGCCATGTGGAAGGACAAGACCGGCGTCGAGCCGCAGTTCTTCGAGTCCTACACCGGCTCGACGACGCAGGCACAGAACGTCGTCAACGGGTCCGGCGCCGACGTGGTGGCGCTCTCGCTCGCACCCGACGTCCAAACGATCCAGGACGCCGGTCTGATCACTCACGACTGGACCCAGGCGCCGGACAAGGGCATGGTTTCCAGCTCGGTCGTCGTCTTCGACGTGCGTCCGGGCAACCCCAAGAACATCGTCGACTGGAACGACCTCGCGCAGCCCGGCTTGGGCCTGTTGACACCCGACCCGGCGCAGAGCGGCGGCGCCCGGTGGAACCTGGTGAGCCTGTGGGGTTCCGCCTTGCGTGGCGACGTGCCGGACATCTCCAAGGACGACCAGGCCGGCGCGACGAAGCTGATGCAAGACGTGGTGGGCAACGTGATCTCGTTCGACTCGAGCGCGCGCACCTCGATCCAGAACTTCGAGGGTGGCAACGGCGATGTCGCGATCACATACGAGAACGAGGTCAAGACCGCGGACGCCGCAGGGCTGCCCGACCAGGCCGTGTACCCCAAGGGCTCGGTCTTGATCGAGAACCCGGTCGCAGTGGTGGACAAGAACGCCGAGGCGCATTGCGTGACCGACCTCGCGAACGCGTTCGTGAGCTTCCTGCACACGAAGGAAGCCAAGGGCTACTACAGCGACACCGGCTTCCTCCGCTCGACCGATCCGAAGCTCGCGCAGAAGGGTGACCCGGCCAACGGCTACCCGGCGATCAAGGATCTGTTCACCGTCGACCAGCTCGGCGGGTGGGATCAGTTGGACCAGACGCTGTTCGCGGACAGCGGCATCGCCACGCAGGCCGTGGCCAACGCGGGCTGACGGGGAGGCAAGCCCAGGATGAGCAGCGCCGCGCAGTCGATCCCCGGACGCGGCCGGGCGGTGGGCGTTCCCCACCGCACGGTCGCGGTCCTGCGGCACATCGCCTTGCGCGGCGCTGCCTTCATCTACCTCGGTGCGCTCGTGCTCGTGCCGGTCGCGGCGATCGTGACGAAGGGCTTCGGCGACGGCTTCGCGACGTTCAGTCACGCGATGGCCGTTCCGGGCGCCTGGGCGGCGATCCGCCTGACGCTCGTGACGGCCACGATCGTGGCCGCGATCAACGCCGTGATGGGAACCACGCTCGCCTGGGTGATCGTGCGGTATCGGTTCCCGGGACGCCGGATGTTGTCGACCGTCGTCGACCTTCCGCTGGCGATCCCGACGTTGGTGTGGGGCGTCATGATCCTCGTGCTGTACGGGCCGAACTCGATCATCGGCAAGGCGTTCGATGCGCTCGGGGTGCGGGTGCTGTTCACGCCGCTCGCGATCTTGTTGGCGCTGTGCACCGTCACGCTCCCGTTCGTCGTGCGCAACGTGCAGCCGGTGCTGCTCGAGCTCGACGACGCCGAGGAGGAGGCCGCCGCCACGCTCGGCGCGACGCGACGCGTAACGTTCCGGCGAGTCGTGTTCCCGGCGATCCGCTCGGCGGTGCTCGCCGGCACGTTGCTGACGTTCTCGCGGTGTCTCGGCGAGATCGGCAGCGTGATCCTCGTGTCGGGCAACCGGACGGGCCACACATTGACCGCGCCGGTGTTCATCTTCAGCCTGACGTCGCAGTTCCGCTTCGCGGAGGCGGCTGCGGTCGCCACGTTCCTGTTCGCGATCTCGTTCGTGCTCGTGTTGGCGACCGGTGCGTTGGCCAAGCGCGGAGAGGCGCGCGGATGAGCGCTGCCGTCACCGCGCCGAAGACGACGACACGTCGCGGCCGTCGGGCGATCATCGCGCTCGCGATCGGCTGGGTGTCGCTCCTGCTGCTCCTGCCGCTCGCCGCCATCGTCTGGACGGTCGTGCGCGCCGGCGTGTCGAGCGTCGCGCATACGCTGTCGCAGCCCGACGTCCTGCACGCGTTCCAGCTGACCGCGATCATCACCGTCCTCGCGGTGCTCATCACGAGCGTGTTCGGCGTTATCGTCGCGTGGGTGCTCGTGCGCCAACGGTTCCATGGGCGCTCGTTGCTGAACGCGATCGTCGACATCCCCTTCGCGCTGTCGCCGGTGACCGTCGGGCTCGCGGCGGTCGTGTTGTTCGGTCCCGGCGGTTGGTTCGCACCCTTCTTCGCCGCCCGGGGCATCCAGGTGGTCTACGCGTTGCCGGCGATGATCTTGGTCACGATCTTCATCTGCATCCCGTTCACGATCCGCGAGGTCGTGCCGGTCCTCGAGGAGATCGGCCTGGACGAGGAGGACGCCTCGCGCACGCTGGGCGCCTCGGTGTGGCACACGTTCTTCAAGGTCACGCTGCCGAACATCCGCTGGGCGCTCGCGTACGGCATCGCGCTCACGACCGCCCGAGCGATCGGCGAGATCGGGGCGGTGCTCATCGTGAGCGGCCTGATCCAGGGCAAGACCGAGACCGCGACGCTGTTCATCTACCGCGCCTACGAGGAACGTCAGACCGCCGAGGCCTACGTCGTGGCGTTGGTGTTGGCGGCGGTCTCCGTGGCACTACTGGTCGTGATCGAACTGCTGCGCCATCGCCAGGAGCAAGAAAGGACCCGCACATGAGCAGCACCCCGATCGTCGTCGAGGGCATCTCCAAACGATTCGGCTCGTTCGAGGCGGTGCGCGACGTCACGTTCACCGCGCCCGCGGGCGCGATCACGGCGCTCCTCGGCCCGTCGGGCTCGGGCAAGAGCACCGTCTTGCGCATGATCGCCGGCCTCGAGGAGCCGAACGCCGGACGCATCGTCATGGGGGGCGAGGAGCTCACCGTCAAGAGCGTGCAGGAACGACAGGTCGGCTTCGTGTTCCAGCACTACGCGCTCTTCCGGCATATGTCGGTCGCCGACAACGTCGCGTTCGGGCTCCGGGTCCGCAAGGAGTCGAAGCAGACGCGAGAGCGGCGCGTCGCCGAGCTCCTGGACCTCGTGCAGCTGACGCCGTTCTCGGACCGCTACCCCGACCAGCTCTCCGGCGGCCAGCGCCAGCGCGTGGCCCTGGCTCGCGCGCTCGCGCCGCAGCCGCAGGTGCTGCTGCTGGACGAACCGTTCGGCGCCCTCGACGCGAAGGTCCGCCAAGACCTCCGGCGGTGGCTCGATGAGCTCCACCGCGAGCTCGGCGTGACGAGCCTGCTGGTCACCCACGATCAGGAAGAGGCGCTGGAGCTCGCGAACCAGATCGTTGTGATGCACGAGGGCAAGGTGGAGCAGGTCGGCTCGCCCGGCGAGATCTACGACGAGCCCGCAACACCGTTCGTCGCCGGCTTCGTCGGCGCCGCGAACGTGCTCCACGGCGAGGTCGTCGACGGCCACGTCCATCTCGGGTCGATCCGGATCCCCGGCGCGGCGCATCTGGACGAGGGCGCCGCCGCCGCCGCGTTCGTTCGTCCCCACGACGTCGTCGTCACGGGCGATGACGGCGGGACGATCGCAACGATCGAGCGGGTCTCGTCGCTCGGATGGCTGTCCCGGGTCTCGCTTCGCCTCCCCGGCGGCGAGACGCTGGTCGCGCACATCCCGAACGAGGACCTCCACGGCGCGGGTGAGGGGGCGTCGGTGCGCGTCGACCTACGCAACCCCAAGGCGTTCATGGCGCCGGAGCGCGACGGGGCGACGATCGCGTCCTGAGCGCGTGGGTCGACGCGGACTCAGCGAACCAGCAGCACGGGACAGTGCGCGTGCTGCACGACCTTGTTCGCGACGCCGCCGAGCAGCATCGAGCGCCACTCCGTCATGCCGCGCGTGCCCATCACGATCAGATCGGCGCCGACGTCGGCCGCGACCTTGACGATCTGCTCGGGCGTGTTGCCGGGATTGACGCGCCGGATCTCGCCGCGCGCCTCCACATCCGCCTGTCGGAACTGCTCGAGGGCCTCGTCGACGAGCTCGTCGGCCGGGGTCGGGGGGCCGAGGTCGACATCGGAGCCCTCGTACTTCGCATGTTCACGCACGTGGACGATCGTGACGGCGGACCCGAACCGCTGGGCCATCTCGACGGCGACCGGCAACGTCTTCCCGCCTTCGCGCGAGCCGTCGATCGCGACGAGGATCCGGTCGAACATCAGGTAACCGCCGGCTCGCCCGCGCGCGCCGGATCGTTGCCGACGACCTCGAGCTGCGGCCTGATCCGCGTGAAGTACGCCGCCGCGTAGGCGGCGCCGACGCCGATCGGCGCGAGGTAGATCTGCCGGCGCACCCAGCTCTTCTTGTCGAGCCCGATCTCCGCCCATTGCTTCTTCGGGTGCTGCGCCGCGTCGACGGCGCCCCAGATCGCGAAGCCGATCAGCGCGAAGAGCAGGAGGAGCACACCGAGCAGGTTGGTCGGCATGTCGAGCAGTTTCAACGCCGAGGCGGCGAGCACGAACACGAGCAGCGGCCGGATCACCCCGTCGGGTGCCTTGGAGGACACGCGTGCGCCGATCCACACGGCGGGGATCGACCCGATCAAGATCGAGGCGGTGAGCCCGAGCTGGAAGTCGCCGACCAGGATGTGCGCGATCGCAGCCGCGCCCACGAGCGGGATCGCCTGGACGAGGTCGGTTCCCACGAGCTCGGAGCCACGGAGCATCGGATACAGCAGCATCAGGCACACGATCACGATCGATCCCGAACCGACCGACGTGAGTCCGACGAGGAGCCCGCCGACGAGCCCGACGATCAGCGTCGGGAGGATCCGCACCGCGAAGGGCTGGAGATGATCCTCCGGACGGCCGCCCGCCATCCGCGCGGCGAGCGACCGGCGTCCTTGCAGCCACGCCTTGAAGACCATGGCGCTCGCCGCGAGCAGCAGCGTCCACCCCAGGAACTCCTTGGTCAAGTTCTCGACCTGCTCGCTGTCGCCGAGGCTGTGGATGATGAAGACGCCGGCGAAGGCCATCGGGATCGACCCGAGACATAGCCATCTGACCAGCTCCCAGCGCACCGTCCGGCGCCGGATGTGTACGCCGCCGCCGATGGGCTTCATGATCATCGCGGCGACCAGATCCGACGACACGGCCGCCGTCGGGCTGATGCCGAAGAAGATCACGAGGATCGGCGTCATCAATGCGCCGCCGCCCATCCCGGTCATCCCGACCGTGAAGCCGACGATCGCGCCTGCGACGACGATGCCCCAGTCGATGTGCATCGGCGGGAGTCTACGGCCGCACGCGGATGCGGACGAGAGGGCCAAAGGCCCGCCTCGGGGGCGTTCCGTACACTGAGGCGGTCATGCCTGCCACCGTCGTGCTCGGCACCCAGTGGGGGGATGAGGGCAAGGGCAAGGCGGTCGACTACCTCGCGGACCGGATGGATCTCGTCGTCCGTTACCAGGGCGGCAACAACGCCGGCCACACGATCATCGCCGAGGGCCGGCTGCTCAAGCTGAACCTCGTCCCCTCGGGGATCCTGTACCCACACATCACCAACGTGATCGCCGACGGTGTGGTCGTGGACCCGGCGGTGCTCCTCGGCGAGCTCGACGAGCTCACCGCCGCGGGGCTGGACGTGTCGGGGCTGCGCCTGTCGCTGAACGCACACCTGATCATGCCGTACCACCTCGAGCTCGAGAAGGTCACCCAGCGGTTCCTCGGCAAGAACGCGCTCGGCACGACGAAGCGCGGGATCGGGCCCGCGTATGCCGACCGGGCGGCGCGCGTGGGGATCCGCGTGCAGGACCTGTACGACGAGAAGATCCTCCGCGAGAAGCTCGACGTCGTCCTGTGGGAGAAGAATCAGCTCCTGACCAAGGTATACAGCCGGCTCGCGGTCGACGCGGACAAGATCTTCGCCGACTACCTCGACTACGCCGAGCGGCTGCGGCCCTACATCGTGGATACGTCGCGGCTGCTGCACGAGCGGCTCCAGGTGGGCGAGGACGTCATGCTCGAGGGCGCGCAGGGCACCATGCTCGACCTCGACCACGGCACGTATCCGTTCGTCACGTCCTCGACGCCGGTCGCGGGCTACGCGCTCGCGAGCGCAGGCATCGGCCCATCGCACGTCGAGCGCGTGATCGGCATCACGAAGGCCTACGTGACGCGGGTCGGCAGCGGGCCGTTCCCGACGGAGGCGCTCGACGCGGACGGCGATCGGATGGGGGAACGCGGCGCGGAGTTCGGCACGACCACCGGTCGCAAGCGCCGGTGTGGCTGGTTCGACGGGTGCGTGCTTCGCTACGCGGCCCGTTTGAACGGCCTCACCGACCTCGTGCTGACGAAGCTCGATGTGTTGAGCGGGTTCGAGACGCTGCGGGTTTGCGTCGGCTACCGGGCGGGTGGCGAGCGCTACGACGACGTGCCGCCGAACCAGACGCTGTTCCACGAGGCAGAGCCGGTGTGGGAGGACCTTCCGGGCTGGAGCGAGGAGATCGGCGACGTGCGCGGGTTCGACGACCTGCCCAAGGAAGCGCAGCAGTACGTGCGGTTCCTGGAGGAGCTCGGCGGCGTGCCGGTATCGATCGTCGGCGTCGGCCCCGCCCGGGAGCAGAGCCTCGTGGTGGGCGTGTGAAGGTCCTCGTCGTCGGGGGAGGGGGGCGCGAGCACGCGCTGTGCTGGCGCCTGGCGCAGGATCCGACCGTGACGCGCGTGCTCGCGGCCCCCGGGAACGCCGGCATCGCGACGAGCGCCGAGTGTTTCCCGTCGGTGGCCGCGGATGACGTGAACGCATTGGTCAACCTAGTTGACCAACAAGACGTGGATCTCACGGTGGTCGGCCCCGAGGTGCCGCTGGTCGCCGGGCTGTCCGACGAGTTGCGTCGGCGGGGCAGGGATGTCTTCGGGCCCTCGGCCGCCGCCGCCCGGATCGAGGGCTCAAAGGCGTTCGCGAAGGAGGTCATGCAGCGCCGGGGCGTGCCGACCGCGCGCTCGGGCGTCTTCGACGACCCCGAGAAGGCGACCGCGTTCGTCGATGAGTTGGGCGGCACGGCGGTCATCAAGGCCGACGGCCTGGCGGCGGGCAAGGGGGTGACCGTCGCGACCGACCGAGAGGCGGCGGTCAAGGCGATCGACCAGAGCCTGGTCGATCGCGCGTTCGGCGACGCCGGCACGACGATCGTCGTCGAGGAGGTGCTCGAGGGCCCCGAGGTGAGTGTGTTCGCGGTGACCGACGGGGACGGGAACTGCGTGCTGCTCGACGCGGCGCAGGACGCCAAGCGCGTCGGCGACGGCGACACCGGACCGAACACCGGCGGGATGGGCGCCTTCTCGCCGGTGCCGGCCCTCGCGCCCGAGATGGCCACGCGGATCCTCGATACCGTGCTGGCGCCGGTCATCGACGAGCTCGGCCCCTATAGAGGAGTGCTGTTCGCCGGGATGATGCTCACGCCCGACGGGCCGAAGGTGCTCGAGTTCAACTGCCGGTTCGGCGATCCGGAGACGCAGGTCCTGGCGCCGCGGATGCCCTATCGCGTGGGAACCTTGTTGCATGCCTGCGCCACCGGGCGTCTCGCTGCAGAGGCCGGCCACGCCGGGTTCGACGACGGTGCCGCGGTGACGGTCGTGCTCGCGAGCGAGGGGTACCCGGGCAGCTACGAGCGTGGGCGGCCGATCACCGGCGTCGACGCGGCCGACGCGATCGGGGGCGTCACGGTCTTCCACGCCGGGACGGCCCGTGACGGCGACGGCCGGCTCGTCACCGCCGGCGGCCGCGTGCTGTCGGTCACCGGCACCGGCGTGAGCCTCGCGCAGGCGCGCGATCGTGCGTACGCGGGCGTCGCCGAGATCCATTTCGAGGGGATGCATTTCCGTACCGACATCGCCGCGGCGGCGGCCGGGGAGGCTGCATGAGCGACGACGATCTGCTCGTCGGCGTGCTCGCCGCGTCACCGTCGGAGCTGCCGATCATGCGGCAGGCCGGCTTGATCTTGGAGAAGTTCGACATCCCGCACGAGGTGCGGATCATGTCGTCGTCGCGGAACCCCGACCTCGTCGACGAGTACGCGCGCACGGCGTTCGAGCGCGGATTGAAGGTGCTCGTGTGCTCGACGGGCTTGTCCGGGCACCTCGCCGCCGCCGTCGCCGCGCGGACCGTTCTGCCGGTGATCGGCATCCCGATCGCAACCTCGCCACAGATGGTGGGGAACGAGGCGCTCGCCATCACGGCGCAGATGCCGACCGGCATCCCGATCGCCACGGTCGGGGTCGACGCGGCCGTGAACGCCGCGATCCTCGCGACGCAGATCCTCGGGGTCGGCGACGAAGAGGTGCAGGCCAAGCTGTGGAAGTTCAAGGACGATCTGGCGGAGGGCCTGAAGCTGTGATCGAACGCTACGACGTGCCGGAGGTCTCGGCCATCTGGTCGGACGAGGCGCGGATGGGCAACTGGCTCGAGATCGAGCTGGCGGCCGTCGAGGCGTGGGCGGTGCTCGGCGTCGTGCCGAAGGACGACGCGAGGGCCTGCCGCGACCGCGCATCGTTCGACGTCGGGGCGGTACGCGACCGTGAGCGCGTGACGCGGCACGACGTCGCTGCGTTCGTCGACGTGGTCGCGGCGTCGATCGGCCCCGAGGGCCGGTGGATCCATCACGGCTTGACCTCGTCGGACGTGCTCGACACGGGGCTCGCGATGCAGCTGCGCGCGAGCGCCGACGTGCTGCTCGCCGATGTCGAGGCGCTGCTCGGCGTGGTCCGCCGGCGAGCGCTCGAGTTCCGCGACACGGTCTGCATGGGCCGGTCGCACGGCGTGCACGCCGAGCCCACATCGTTCGGACACAAGCTGGCGGTGTTCGCGTTCCAGCTCGATCGGGACCGGACACGGCTGCGACGCGCGCGCGAGGCGGTTGCGGTCGGCGCGATCAGCGGTGTCGTCGGCTCGTACGCGAGCGTCGATCCGCAGGTCGAGCAGCTCGTGTGCGAGCGGCTCGGGCTCCAGCCCGCCGAAGCCTCCACGCAGGTCATCCAGCGCGACCGGCACGCCGAGTTCGTTGCGGCGCTGGCTGTGTGCGCGTCCACGCTGGACGCTCTCGCGACCGAGATCCGCCACCTCGCGCGCACGGAGGTCCGCGAGGTGCAAGAGCCGTTCGCCGAGGGGCAGAAGGGCTCGAGCGCGATGCCGCACAAGCGCAACCCGGTGGTGTCCGAGCGGGTGAGCGGGCTCGCGCGCGTCGTGCGCGGCCACGCGCTCGCGTCGCTCGAGAACGTGGCGCTCTGGCACGAGCGAGACATCTCCCATTCCTCGGCCGAGCGGATCGTCTTTCCCGACGCGACCGGGCTGCTCGCGTTCATGCTGCGCGACATGACGTGGGTGATCGACGGACTGGTCGTGTTCCCCGAGCGCATGCGCGAGCTGGTCGACAGCCGCGGCGGCATCGCGTTCAGCCAGACGGTGTTGCTGGCGCTGGTCGAAGCCGGGATGGGAAGGGACGACGCGTACGGCATCGTGCAGCGAGCCGCGGCCGCGGCGTGGGACGAGAACGCCAGCTTCCACGACGAGATCGCGAAGGACGCCGAGGTGATCTCGCGGCTCGACGCGGGCTCCGTCGACGCGCTGTTCGATCCCCGGCGGTTCCTCGTGAACCTCGGCCCGATGTTCGACCGGCTCGAAGCCCTCGAGGTGGCGCCGTGACGCTCGTCGCGCGGGGCAAGGTTCGCGACATCTTCGATGCCGGCAACGACCGGCTGCTGTTGGTCGCCACCGACCGCATCAGCGCGTTCGACGTGATCTTGCCGACACCGATCCCCGACAAGGGCCGGGTGCTGACCGCGTGCTCGCTCTTCTGGTTCGACCGTCTCGCGCCCGTGATCGGGAACCACCTGATCAGCGGCGACCACGAGCTGTTCCCGCCGCCCTACGACGAGGATCCGGATCTCGTGGGCAGAGCGACCCTCGCGCGGAGCGCCGACGTCATCCCGATGGAGTGTGTGGTGCGCGGCTACCTCGTCGGCTCGGGCTGGACGCAGTACCGCGAGAGCGGATCGGTGTGCGGCGTCCGGTTGCCGCTGCACCTGGAGGAATCGTCGAAGCTGCCGGAACCGATCTTCACCCCGACGACCAAGGCCGCCGAGGGCCACGATCTGCCGCTGTCGCCGGAGGAGGCGCGCGACCTGGTCGGCACCGGCCTGTACGAACGCCTCCGCGAGGTGAGCATCACGCTGTACCAGCGGATCTTCCAGCGCTCGTTCGGCGCCGGCGTCACCGTGGCGGACACGAAGTTCGAGTTCGGGTTCGACCGCGAGACCAAGGAGCTCACGCTGATCGACGAGGTGGGGACACCGGACTCGTCGCGGTTCTGGCCGACCGAGAGCTACGCGCCGGGCCGGCCCCAGCCGTCGTTCGACAAGCAGTACGTCCGCGACTGGCTGGACGCGAGCGGCTGGGACCACGAGCCGCCCCCGCCGGCGCTTCCCGACGACGTGGTCGAGGCGACGGCCGAGAAGTATCGGGACGCGTACGAACGGATCAGCGGTGAGACGTTCGACGCGTACCTCGCGCGGATGGGCGTAAGGCCGTGACCACCTTTACGTTCGAGGTGCTGGTGTCGCTCAAGCCCGGCCTGCTCGACCCGCAGGGCAAGGCGGTCGAGGGATCGCTGCCCGCCATGGGGTTCGAGGGCGTCGGCGACGTGCGCGTCGGCAAGCACATCAAGCTCAGCGTCGAGGCGCCGGACGAAGCGGCCGCCACCGCGCAGGTGCACGAGATGGCGACGAAGGTGTTGTCGAACCCCGTCATCGAGGATTACGAGGTGCTCGCGGTGGCGGCGTCGTGACGCGGCTGCCACGGGTCGGGGTCGTGACGTTCCCGGGGTCGCTCGACGACGCCGATGCGCGGCGGGCCGTCGAAGCGATGGGCGGCGAGGCGGTCGGGCTGTGGCACGCGGAACGCGACCTTGCCGGCGTCGACGCGGTGATCCTGCCCGGCGGGTTCAGCTACGGCGACTACCTGCGCTGCGGGGCGATCGCCGCGCGAGCGCCGATCATGGCCGAGATCCGTGACTTCGCCGGGCGCGGCGGCCCGGTGCTCGGCATCTGCAACGGCTTTCAGATCCTCTGTGAGGCTGGGCTTCTGGCGGGAGCACTCGCCCGCAACGCGTCGCTGCGGTTCGTGTGTGAGGACGTCTGGCTTCGCGTCGAGACGGCGCAGACCTGCGTCACCCGCGACCTCACGCCGGGCGAGACGGTGCAGATCCCTGTCAAGCACGGCGAGGGTCGATGGGTCGCGACCGCGGAACAGCTCGATCGTGTCGAAGGCGAGGGGCTCGTCGTGTTCCGGTACAGCGGACGCGACGGGGTGCCGTCCGACGCGACGAACCCGAACGGGGCGACGAACCACATCGCGGGCGTGCGCAACGAGGACGGCAACGTCGTGGGGCTCATGCCGCATCCCGAGCACGCGGTCGATCCGGACGTCGGCCCGACCGGTGGGCAGCCGTTGCTCGCCTCGTTGCTCGAGACGGCGCTCGCGGGTGCCGCGAGGTGAGGGCGCCGCTGCCCCCCGACGCGCATGCGGATGCGCCGTGGAAGCAACGCTTCCGTGCGCCGTTGTTCGCCGACCTGCAGATCGCGTCCGGCGACCGGCGATCGGCCGTCGTGTCCAGCAGCGAGAGCGGCCTGTTCCAGGCGTACGCGCTCGACCTGGTCAGCGGCGCGATGCGTCAGCTCACGCATGCCGACAACGGCACGGTTCTCTCGTATCTCGCCGTGGATGGCCGGTCGCTGCTGACGCTGGAAGATGCGGGCGGCAACGAGGTCGGACATTGGGTCGCGATCCCCGTCCAGGGAGGGCCGACGACGGATCTCACGCCCGAGATGCCCGCGTACTCGTCGTGGTCCGTCGCGGCGGATCGCGCCGGAAGTCAGGTCGCGATCGCGATCACGAGCGACGACGGAACAGAGATCTGGATCGCGTCCGCGACCGGCACCTCGGCGCCGGTTCGCCTGGGCTCGATGTGGGGGTTGGTGCTCGCGCTCGTGTTCAGCGAGGACGGCCGAACGCTCGTGTGCCTGTCCTCGGAGCCCACCCGATCGAACACCTACGCGGTCGTCGCGTTCGACGTTGAAACGGGCGAGCGGGTGGGACAACTCTGGGACGGCGCTCCGAGCTCGATGTACGGCCTGATCGCCGAGCCGAGCGGCGACCGCATCGCGTCGACGTCGAATGTGAGCGGCCGAGCACGGCCGCTCCTGTGGGACCCCCGCACGGGCGAGCGCGTCGATCTGTCGCTCGACGTCGACGGCGACGTGGAGCTGCTCGACTGGTCCGACGACGGCGGCGAGCTGCTGCTCGGGGTCACCGACCGGGCCGAGGAAACCCTCATCCGGTACGACGTACCCTCCGGCGTCGCGCGAAGCGTGAACCTCGGTGGTGGCTCGTTCGGGATCGACGCGAGGTTCGGGCCGGATGGTGCCGCCGTCGTCGTGCGCTCGAGTGGCACGAACGCCCGTGAGATCGTCGCGGTCGAGACGGCCGGCATACGCGCCGTCGCGCGCCCGGACGGCGCCCCGCCCGGTGCTCCGTTGCGATCCGTGTCGTTCCCGTCCTCCGACGGCACCCTGATCCAGGCGTGGGTCGGCGAGCCCGACCGAGCGGGGCCCTTCCCGACGATCCTGTCGGTGCACGGTGGTCCGGAGGGCGTGTCGAGCGACGAATACAGCCCCCGGCTCGCATCGTGGATCGACCACGGATACGCGGTGTGCTCGCTCAACTACCGAGGGTCCACCACGTTCGGGCGGGAGTACCAACAAGCGATCTGGGAGAACATCGGCCACTGGGAGACGGAGGATCTGGCTGCCACCGCGGCGTGGCTCGTCGAAAACGGCGTCGCGTCGCCCGGTTCGATCGTGCTGACCGGGGGGTCCTACGGCGGATATCTGACGCTGCTCGGTCTGGGTCGCCTGCCCGAGCTGTGGATCGGTGGCGTGGCGATCGTCGCGGTCGGTGATTGGGTCCGGATGTATGACGAGGCCGCCAGCTCGCTCCGGGCCTATCAGGAGCAGATGTTCGGCGGTCCGCCCGACGAGCACCCCGAGCGCTACCGCGTCGCCTCTCCGCTCACGTACGTGAACGACGTGGCGGCGCCCCTCCTGGTTTTCCAGGGCTCGAACGACTCCCGCTGCCCGCCTGGGCAGTTCCGCGCCTACGAGGACGCCGCCCGAGCGGCCGGCAAGACGATCGAGGTCGAGTGGTTCGAAGCCGGGCACATCGGCCCGTCGATGGAGCAGGTGATCGAGCAGCAGGAGCGCGCGCTCGCGTTCGTCCACGGGCTGTTCGCCGGAGCGACGGCGTCGTGACCGACCCGCTTCACCGGCAGCTCGGCCTCCAGGACGACGAACACGATCGGATCGTCGCGACGCTCGGACGCGAGCCGAGCCGCGCCGAGCTCGCGATGTATTCCGTGATGTGGTCGGAGCACTGTTCGTACAAGTCTTCGAAGATCCACCTGAAGACGTTGCCCACCGAGGGTGAGGCGGTGCTCGTGGGGCCGGGCCAGGATGCAGGCGCGGTCGATGCCGGCGACGGCGACGCGATCGTGTTCAAGATCGAATCCCATTCGCATCCGAGCGCGATCGAGCCGTATCAGGGCGCGGCGACCGGCGTGGGCGGGATCGTGCGAGACATCGTTGCGATGGGCGCGCGGCCGGTCGCGCTGCTCGACCCGTTGATGTTCGGGCCGCTGACCGACGCGCGGAACCGCTGGCTGTTCGAGGGCGTGGTCGCGGGCATCGGCGGCTACGGGAACTGCATCGGGGTGCCGACGGTCGGCGGGGAGATCCGGTTCGCCGAGGCGCACGCGTCGAACCCGTGCGTGAACGTCATGTGTCTCGGCTTCGCCAAGGCCGACGCGCTCGTGACGTCGCAGTCGCTCGAACCGCACGCGGGGTCGCTGATGGTGCTGTACGGCGCCGCCACCGGACGCGACGGGATCGGCGGTGTCTCGGTCCTCGCGAGCGCGACGCTGGAGGAAGGCGCCGAGGCGTCGCGCCCGTCGGTGCAGATCGGCGATCCTTTCGCGGAAAAGCTGCTGATCGAGGCGTCGCTCGAGCTGATCGGTGCCGGCCTGCTCGAGGGATTGCAGGACCTGGGCGGCGCGGGCATCACCTGCGCGCTGAGCGAATCGGCCGCGCGCGCCGGGCTCGGTGCCGACGTCGATCTCGACGCGGTGCCGCTGCGCGCCGCCGACATGGAGCCCTTCGAGATCCTGACCAGCGAGTCGCAGGAACGCATGTTGGCGATCGTGCACCCGTCGAGGCTCGATGCGGTGCTCGCCGTGTGCGCGCGGTGGGGCCTGCAGACCGCGGTGGTCGCGACGCTCGTGGAAGGCGGCATCCTCATCATCCGCCACCGCGGCGAGGTCGTCGCGCGGATGCCGGCCCGCTCGCTCGTCGACGAAGGCCCCGAGTACGACCGCCCGCGCGCCGCCCCCGCGCGGACCGACGCGCTGGACCCGACGCTCACGCCGTTCGACGGCGACCTTGCCGCGGCGCTCCGCACGGTGCTCGCCGCCCCCGGCATCGCGTCGAAGCGCTGGGTCTGGCGCCAATACGACCGCATCGTGCAGGGCAACACCGTCGCCGGCCCCGAGTCCGACGCCGCCGTGATCCGCATCCCGGGCACGCTGAAGGGCGCCGTCGTGTCGAGCGACGGCAAGGGGCGGTTCGGGCGGCTCGATCCCTACCTGGGCGCGATGCACGCGGTCGCCGAGGCGGCACGCAACGTCGCCGTCACCGGCGCGCGGCCGGTCGCGATCACCAACTGCCTGAACTTCGGCAACCCCGAGCGGCCGGAGGTGATGTGGCAGTTCGCCGAGTCGATCCGCGGGATGCGCGATGCGTGCGAGGCGCTCGGCACGCCGGTGACGGGCGGCAACGTGAGCTTCTACAACGAGAGCGGCGACAGCGCGATCGACCCCACGCCCGTGATCGGGATGCTCGGGCTCTTGTCGGACCACCGGCTGCGGGTGCCGAGCGCGTTCCCGTCGCCGGCGCTCGCCATCTACCTGCTGGGTGAGACGGCCGGCGAGCTCGGCGGCTCGGAGTTCGCCGAGGCGGTGCTCGGCGACATCGGCGGGATGCCGCCCGCGCTCGATCTGACGAAGGAGCGCGCGCTGCTCGATCTCCTGGTCGCGGCCGCCGCCGAGACGCTGCTCGCGAGCGCACACGACTGCGGCGACGGCGGGGTCGCCGTCGCGCTCGCCGAGTGCGCGATCGGCAACGGCCACGGGTTCGCCGTGTCGCTGCCCACCGACCTGCCGAGCCATGTCGCGTTGTTCAGTGAGTCGGCCTCGCGGGCGGTCGTCTCCGTGTCCTCCGTCGACGAGGATCGGCTCCGCGAGCTCGCCGCCGCCTCACACGTGCCCGCGGCGAGGATCGGTGAGACCGGAGGACCGCGCGCGGTCTTCGACGGTGCGATCGACGTTCCCGTGACCGAGCTCACGGAGGTCTGGGAGACCGCGATCCCGCGGTTACTCGGCGAGGCGGTGTGACGAAGGTCCGCGCCGTCACGTTCGACTTCTGGCACACGCTGGTCGCTGAACATCCCGGCACGATGCGGGCGATGCAGCTCG
>JBJMLQ010000060.1:0-25426 GCA_045805225.1 Actinomycetota bacterium
CGAGGTGCGCCCGCAACTCGTCTTGGCTGTCGAAGAGGCGACCACAGGTGGCACATCGCAGATCGGACAGCGCGTCGTCGCTGCCTGGTTCGGGATCCATGGGAGCTCCTCTCGTCCGAGGAACGAGCTACCCGGCAGGTCCCGTCGCGAAACGGTTCCGCAGGCGCCGGCGGTGTCGAACGGCTACCCGACGAGGCGGCCGCAGAGGAACAGCTTCCCGTCGCGGGCCTCGGCGATGGACCACGGCTGGTGCTCGGTCGCTCGACCGGGCGCAAGCAGATGCACGACCTGTTCGCCGCGGGCATGCAGCAGCTCGGCGATCATCCGACGATGGCATCGCCACCACGGCGTTTCGGAGCACATGAAGCACGGGTCCGGCTCGTGCAACGCGGCGTCGAGCGCTGCTTGCCACTCCTTCGTCCGCATGCGGGCTGCGTAGCTCCGGAACGCATCGACGCGGATACAGCCGAAGGCGTCCTCGCCGGGCTCGTCGGCGAGGCGGCCGCCGAGGTCCACCGCGTGCGCGTACGCGATGCCGGAGGCATCAACCGCCTTCCGAAGCTCGTCTTGGTTGAACTGAGGATTCCGGCGGGAGCCCGGGAACCGGCGCACGTCGACGAGCGTGCGCACGCCGGCATCGGTCAACATCGACGTGAGCTCCTCGAGCGGCCGCGTGCCGTGTCCGATCGTCCAAACCGTCACGACGTCACGATAGGCGCGCGTTTCTGCAAGCAGCAGCGCGGGTACCCAAACGTTATGGCCGGGTATCCCCGGTCACGAGGCGACGACGAGGAGGTGCCGTCATGCCGCAACGAGCATGGAACGCCAAGCGCGAGCGCCAGTACGAGCACATCAAGAAGAGCCTGAAGGATGAGGGACGGTCGAACGATCTGGCGGAGGAGATCGCGGCGCGAACCGTCAACAAGGAGCGCGCCCGGCACGGTGAGGCGAAGCGCGCGAGCCGCACGTCCACCAAGGACATCTCGTCGGGTCGGCGCGGTGGCCTGCGGTCGCACAGCGGCCCGGGTGGCCGCACCCGCGACCAGCTCTACGAAGAGGCCAAGCGGAAGAACATCCGCGGTCGGTCGACGATGACCAAGGCCGAGCTCAAGCGAGCGGTCGACAAGTAGACCAGGTCGAGGCTGACGCACAACGGGGCCCCCGCCTTCGGCGAGGGCCCCGTGCCGTACGTATCACGTCGATCGGGCGCGCTCAGGCGCGGTTCAGGTGCCAGAGCACGACCGCGATGATCAGCGCGACCACGATGATGGTGCCGATGATGCCGAAGCCGATCGCTGCAAGCATGGTGACCTCCTCCCGGCTGCAAGGGCGCCTACCGGCGCGCCCGTGTGCCTAGGTGGATACCCGCGTGCGACCCGACCAAACGCATGCATTGCACCGCAGCGCCAACAGCTTCCATGCGCGAACGCCCAGCGTCTACGTCTGCCGGTTCACCCAGATGTCGCCGTGCAGCTGCGAGGCGTCGCCCTCGCCCATCACCGCGACCGTCTTGTTCGCGGAGTTCAACGCCACCATGTCGTAGTCGCCGTAGGGAAGGCCGAACCCGGACGCCGTCTTGTACGGCGCCCCCGTCGTCTGATCGGATGCCTTCGCGTCGGCGGACCACGTCAGGCCGCCGTCGGTCGAGCCGCGTTGCCAGACGTTCCAGCCACCGCCTCTCGCGTCCATCCACGTGACGGTGAACAGCCCGTTGCCCTTGCCGGCCGCGGCGACCGACGTCGCGTCGGCGCCACCGGCGGACGTCGAGAGCTCGACGCGGGCCCCCCACGTCGTACCGCTGTCGGTCGACCGCCGCTCGTAGACGTGTCCGTTCGCACCGACGGACAGCGATCCGCTGTAGACGAGCACCGCGGTGCCGTTCGCGTCCGACGCGACGGTCGTGACCGATGAGGTCGCGAACGTCGCGCCGGTGTTCAGCGTGTCGACCACCGCTCGGGTCCACGAGGTGCCTCCGTTGGCCGTGCGGAACACCACGATCGGGACAGGTCCCGTGTTCTTGGTGTTGTTCCCGTTCTCCGGGTATTCGGAGCCGACCATCAGGGCGGTCCCGTTGGGAAGCACCGTGCCGCCGTTGGAGTAGTAGTAGATGTTCGTTTCGTTGGTCACCTGCAGCGGCGCCGAGAAGCTCGCGCCCGCGTTGTGCGAGTTGACCGCGTAGAGGTTGCCGCGCGTCGTCCACGTGATGTAGACGTCGGTACCGTTCGCGCTCGTCGCTATCCATGGCTTGTCCGCCCACGTGCCGCCGGAGACCTGGGCGGGTGACGTGAACGTCGAACCGTGGTTGCCGGACTTGGTGAACATGATGTGGTTGCCCTGCATGTATGTGGCGTATATGCCGCCACTCGACGTGGTCGCGAGCACGATGTCGTACTGACCTTGGTTGCTCGGGGCAAGCTGCTTCGCTGCTCCCCAGGTGGCGCCGCCATCGGCCGACACACGGATCCAGATCTGGACCTTGTTCCCGATGTACTGCATCCACGCGGTGTAGACGTACGGCGCGGACGGATCGGCCGCGATCGCAGGCTCCCAGCCGTCTCCGGAGGAGGGAGACGACACGATGGACTCCCCCGCCCAGCCGGTCGTGGCGCCGAGGGCGCCGGTCGTCGTGACGACGGCCAGCGAGAGCGCGACGGCGGCGATCAACGCACCCCGTCGGATCGACCGCGAACGGAACCAACGTGCCGGAGCGCCCACCATGTTCCCCTTCCCCTTGGGTGGGCGCACCGTAGGGCGACCGCGGGAGACGGTCAAATCCGTCCACTGGCATACGTGCGGCCGCTCTGGGCATACATCGGTCGATGCGGCGCTTCGGATATGCCCTCGTTGCCACCGCGGTCGTCGCCACCGCGTTGGTCGTCGCGACGGCATCGGCCTCGCATGCGACCGTCTCGTCGTCGCTGCGCCGGTATCCGTACCTGACGGACCTCGTTCGGCGGACCGTCACGGTGAACTGGGCCACCACGACGTCGATCGGCTCCGGTTCTGTTCGATGGGGGCGCCCCGGTCACTGCTCGGCGCATCGGGCCAACGCGAGCAGGACCGGCATCACCGTCGGCTCAACGTCGGAATATCAGTGGAAGGCGCACATCACCGGTCTCGCGCGCGGCAAGCGCTACTGCTACCGCGTCTTCGGCGGCTCGACCAGCCTGATCGGCCGGCGGACGCCCACGTTCCGCGCGCAGATCCCGCGTCGTTCAGGCCAGCCGTTCTCGTTCGCGGTATTCGGCGACTGGGGACAGGTCGACGCCGGCGGCAACAACGCGGGGGCGGCCCGCGTGATGAGCCAGATCGCCTCGAGCGGCGCGACGTTCGCGGTGACGACGGGCGACACGGGGTATCCGTCGGGCTCCCAGACCAACTACGGGGACCTCGTCCAGCGCGGCGCCGACACGAGCGGCATCTTCGGCCGGCAGTTCTGGAGCAAGGCCGGCGACCGGATCCCGCTGTTCAACGCCCAGGGCAACCACGGGATGAACGCGACCGCGCTCCTCAACTGGCCGCAGGGTCAGGCCAAAGCGATCTCCCGAGGTCGCTACGCGATGCAGACCTTCTGCTGCCAGAACCGGACGAGCGCGGCCAGCTACCCCAGCGCCTGGTACGCGTTCAACGCCGGCGCAGCGAGGTTCTACGTGCTCGAGGCCGCGTGGGCCGACAGCAACGTCGGCGACGCGGACCTCTACCGGAACGACTTCGACGCGCATTGGCGCCGGACGCGCGCAGAGTACCGCTGGCTACGGCACGACCTTCGAACGCACCATCGGCCGCTCGCCTTCGCGTTCTTCCACTTCCCGGTGCACGCCGACAACGCGCACGAGGGGTCGGACCGGTGGCTGCACGGCGCCGGCCGCCTCGAGCACCTGCTCGGCAGGCACGGTGTGGACATCGCCTTCAACGGGCACGCACACATCTACGAGCGCAACCACCGCTCGGCCGCCGGGATGCCGATCACGTACGTCACCGGCGGCGGCGGCGCCACGCCGGAACCCGTCAGCAACTGTGCTCGCGTCGACGCCTACGCCATCGGCTGGTCCGCATCGGCGAGCACACACGGCAGCGCGTGCGGCTCGGCGCATCGTCCAACGTCGATCGACCAGGTGTTCCACTTCCTCCTGGTCAAGGTCGACGGGCGGACCGTCACGGTGGCGCCGACGAACGCGAACGGGCATCGGTTCGACGTGCAAACCTACCGCTTCGGCTGAGTGCGGACCGGCGGGATCCGGGTGGGGCTATACGGAACTGACCGCCGAGCCGGCGTCGGGATCGACGACGAGGAAGCCGAGCCGCCAGTCGCCGTCAGCACCGTCGGGGGTCGTCGCTCGAGTCACCGACGCCGGGTCGAAACGGACCTCGACGTAGCCGTCTTCCTGGAGCCGTCGCGTGCCGAGCTCGATCGCGTCCCGCAAGGTCATCTCCGGGAAGCGGGGGATCACCAACGTCTTTCGGGGCATACGACCAGGCTACGACCGCGCCCGGATCACGCCATGAACGATCGATGACGATCGGATGGCGCTGCAAGGCTGCGTGTGACGCAGAAGGTCCCGGGGCGCCGCGAACGGGCCCCGGGACCTTCGTGACGCGTCAGCTCTGTGCTTGGATCGAGCCGAACAACCCGTGGGTCTCCCCGGCGGGTCCGGCGGTGAAGAACAGGGTGGTCGACGGTCCGGCCGGGCCGTCGTTGCCGAACTGCAGCGCCCACAGCCCCGGGATCACGATCTGGTTGCCGTTGAGCCGTTGCAGGCTGCCCTCGTGCTCGAACTCGCCGTGCGACTCCGGCTCGAAGACGTTGATCACGCCGTCGCCGAAGTTTCCGATCAACAGACGGCCACTGGCCTCACCGAAGTTGCCGGGTGCCCAGGTGATGCCCCACGGCGCGTCGAGCGAGCCCATCGACGCCACCCGCTGGAGCAGCTTGCCCTCGCGGCCGTACATGTCGACGAACCCGAAGCCCGCGCCCGCCACGTCGTCCTCCGCCGCGGCGTCCTGCTTCGCGTAGGTCACGAAGATGTGGTTGCCGATGGTCTGGATGCCGAACGGCGCGTAGCCGCTGGGGATGTTCGGGTCCTCGAACGCCCCAGGCATGTTGACGAGGTGGAACCGCTCGTTGAAGACGTCGACCTTCCCGTTGTGGAAGTCGGTCGCGTAGAGGCGGTCACCGTGCGCGGTCGGCGCGATCGCGAGTCCCTTGAAGATCGCGTTCGCGCTGCGCATGTCGACGACACGGAACGCCTTCGTCGAGGGCGCCGGCGGCGGCACGTTCGGGTTCCATCCCCGGATCACGCCGCTCTCGGTGTCGAACAGGAACAACGAAGGCGCGGTGACGCCGTCGTGCGTCACCTGGAAGCCGGTGCCACCGTTGAACACGGTGCCCGTCGGTGCGCCGGCCACCTTGACGACGAGCGGGAGCGGGGTGCCGGTCCCGTCGTAGAGCGTCGAGGTGTTCGAGTGGTTGTTCGCGACCCACCACGGGGTGCTCGGACCGGCGACCAATCCCCACGCGTTCACGAGGTTCGGATCTTGGTGTTGGGCGTTGTTGGCCTGGTCCGACACCAGACGCGTCACCTTGTAACTGTTGTCGCTCGCCGCCGCCGGCGTCAGCGTCGCGCCGAGCGCGACCAGCGCCACCACGCACGCAAGTACCACGGATCTCTTCTTCACGTTCGCCCTCCCATCGTCGAACGTTGCACGCTGCGGCCCCAGCCCCGCATGCCGGATGCCGGACGCCGCCGGACTCGATGGCATACGGGCGGGGGCGGGAGACGGTTCGATACGTCAGCGAAGCTGCGAGAGCGCCTCGCCCGCAAGCGACACATCCTCGGGCGAGGATCCCGCCGGCATGTTGAACAGCAGGCCCTGCAGGCCCGCATCCAGGAACGCCGCGGCGCCGGCGGACGCCTCGTCGCGGTCGCCCCAGGTCAGGCGCATCGCAAGGCCGTCATCGCCGACGTTGTGCGCCGCCTGCCACTCGCGGCGGCGGCGGTCGGCCTCGTCGTGCGTCTGGGCCACGATCAACGTCCCCAGGCGCGTCGCGACGATCTCGGAGCGGTCTCGCCCTTCGGTCGCGCAGTGCTCGGACAGCACGTCAAGCTTGTGGCGGATCGTCGGGATATCGCCGAAACCGTTCCACATGTCGGCGTACCGAGCGGTGAGACGCAGCGTCTTCTGCTCCCCGCCACCGCCGACCAGGATCGGCGGGCCGCCCGGACGCACCGGCTGCGGCACGTTGATCGCGCCGTCCACGTGGTGGATCGTTCCGCGCACGGTCGAGATCTGTTGCGTGAACATCGACCGGCAGATCCGAAGCGCGTCCTCGAGCCGTTCGAACCGCTCGGTCGCCGACGGCCACGGGTAGCCGTACGCGAGCGACTCCTCGTCGTTCCAGGCGGCGCCGATGCCGAGGATCGCGCGACCCGACGACACGACGTCGAGCGTCGTCACGACCTTCGCGAGGAACGCCGGGTTCCGGTACGTCACGCCGGTCACCATCGCGCCGAGCTGGATCCGCGCGGTGCGCGCCGCGACGGCCGCGAGCACCGTGTACGCCTCGAGCATCGGATCGGTCGGCGGCCCGACGCTCGCGATCTGGTGGTAGTGGTCCATCACCCAGAACGAATCGAACCCGGCGTCCTCGGCGGCGCCGGCGATGGCGGCGATCCGCTCGAACAGCCGGTCGTCGGGCACGTCCGGGAACGTGAAGCTCGGCAGCTGCAGCCCGAGATGGACCATCACGCCACCACCCGGTACGAGAGGTAGACCGTGCCGTTCGGGAAGCGCCGCTCGTCCAGGAGCTCGAGGTCGAGCCGCACGTCGTCGGGCAGGGAGGCGGTGCCCCCACCCACGACGACGGGGACGACGAACCGATCGACCTCGTCGACGAGGCCGGCTCGCAGCGCGGAGGCGGCGAGCCCCGGACCGCCGATGCTGAGATCGCGATCGCTCCCGTCCTTCATCGCCCCGACGGCCGCCGGGTCGAACGACCGCTCGAGCTTCGTTCGTGCGGTCGACACGTCCTCGAGCGTCGTCGAGTAGACGATCTTGTCCGCGGTCTGCCAGATCCGCGCGTAGTCGGCGAAGATCGGAGACGGGTCGTCGTCTGCGTGCGCCGTTTCCCAGAACCGCATGACCTCGTACATCCGCCGGCCGTACAGATAGGTGCCGACGTCGCGCTCCAGGTCGTTCACGAAAGCATGAACCGCCTCGTCCGGCGCCGCCCAGTCGAAGGAACCGTTCGCATCGGCAACGTAGCCGTCGAGCGACGCGATCGCGGCATAACGAAGCTTCCCCACCGTCCCCTCCCCGGATCCGACGACGTCACTGTAGGCGACGCTCGCGCAAGCGACGGGCGAACACGCCCTTCGGGCGGTGGCCCATATCCTGAGCGCAGAACGAACCGTCGGTCGGATGGGAGGAGACCGCGATGAGCGCCGTTGACGACGTCCTCGAACGCAACCGCGAGTACGCGGCCCGGTTCACGGACGGAGATGCGCCCCTGCTGCCCAGGCTCCCGCTCGTGGTCCTGAGCTGCATCGACGCCCGCGTCCAGCCCGCTCGGTTCCTCGGGCTCGGTGCGGGCGACGCCCATGTCGTTCGGAACGCCGGCGCCCGCGCCACCCCCGACGCGCTGCGGTCGATCATCATCTCGACGCAGGTGCTCGGAACCCGCGAGTGCATGGTGATCCACCACACGGACTGCGGGATGGTTTCGTTCACGAACGACGACATCCGCGCGAAGCTGAGGGCCGAGACCGGCGCGAGCGCCGACGACATCGACTTCATGCCGTTCACCGACCTGGACGCGAGCGTCCAGGACGACGTCCGCACGATCCGCGCCAACCCACTGCTGCCGAAAGAGCTCGAGGTGTCCGGCTGGGTCTTCGACGTCGCCACCGGCCGGCTCGACGAGGTCAAGGTGCTCGGCTAGCGCCTCACGTCAGGACGCGCCCGCGGAACCCGCGGATCCCGATCCACGCGAGCAGGGTCGAGAACCCGATCAGCGCGACGTAGATCACCCACACCTGCATATGCGGCACGAGCTGCGGCGTCAGCGCCGCGCGCATCGCCTCGCTCATGTACACGAGCGGGTTGATCAGCACGATGATCTGCAGCCACAAGATCTCGTGGAGCAACGCCCACGGGTAATACGTCGCGCCGAGGAACGTCATCGGGATCACCACGACCCCGAACAACAGCGGCACGCGGCGCGGATCGACCCGCGTGCCCATCACCAACCCGAGCGCGGCGCCGCAGAACGCGGTCAGCGGCAGCAGCGTGAGCAGCTCGAACCACTGGACGTCGAGGTGCACCGCCGTGGCGGGGATGAACGCCGCCATCGGGAAGACCACGATCGCAGCGAAGATGCCCTGGATCGCGCCCGCGACCATCTTCTCCATCGCGACGCCGCTGATCGACAACGGCGCCATCACGCGGTCCTCGATCTCGCGGGTGAACCCGAATTCCGTGACGAGCGGCAGGGCGACCGACTGCACGCCCTGGAACATGCACGCGATCGCCACCACGCCCGGAACGAGGAGGCTCGAGAACGTCGACTCGCCCGCGCCCGACCCGCCGACCCCGAACCCGATCTTGGGGAAGACGTAGGTGAACACGAAGACGAACAGCAGCGGCTGCATCAGCGAGCGCACGATGAACTCGACGATGTTCTTGCGCAGCACGTTGAAGTCGCGCATCAGCAGCGCGACGAACGCGACGGTCGGCGTGCTTCGCAGCGCGGGGCGGCTCTGGCTCTCAACGGCGGTCGTGGTCATTCGCGGAGCTCCTTGCCGGTCAGTTCGATGAACACGGTCTCGAGGGTCGGCTCGGTGACCGAGACGTCGCGCACGTGGAACCCTTCCGCCTCGGAGCGCTGGATCAGACGCGGGAGCAATCCGTCCGTGGTGCTCGCGGCGACCATGACGTCGCCCTCGACGACGCTCACGCGGCCGACGCCCGGCACCTCCTCGAGCAGGGCGCGCAGGGCGGCGGCGTCGCCATCCGCGCGCAGGCGCATGATCGTCTCGGCGCCGATGCTGCGCTTCAGCTCGTCGGGTCGGTCCAGGGCCAGCAGCTTGCCGTGGTCCATGATCGCTACGCGCGAGCAGAGCCGGTCGGCCTCCTCCATGTAGTGCGTCGTCAGCAGGATCGTCTGACCCTCTCGGTGGACCTCGCCCAGGATCTCCCACAGCGCGAGGCGGCTCTGCGGGTCCAGCCCGGAGGTCGGCTCGTCCAGGAACAGGATCGAGGGGTGGTGCACGACGCTGCGGGCCACCATCAGCCGCTGGGCCATCCCGCCCGACAGCGTGTTGACGTCGGCCGAGGCGCGGTCTGCCAGCCGGAACCGCTCGAGGAGCTGGTCGGCGCGTGCGCGGGCGTCGTGGGTCGCCATCCCGAAGTACTTGCCGTGGTGATACAGGTTCTCCCAGACCGTCAGGCTCCGGTCCAGCGTGTTCGTCTGCGAGACGACCCCGATCACCCGTTTGGCGGCGGTGGGATGCGCGACCACATCGATCCCGCCGATCCACGCCAAGCCGCCGGTGGGGATCACGCGGGTGGTGAGCATGCCGACGGTGGTCGTCTTGCCGGCGCCGTTGGGCCCGAGCAGCCCGAAGATCTCCCCGGCATGCACTGACAACCCGAGGTCCTCGACCGCGCGCACGCCGGTCTCGTAGGTCTTGGAGAGACCCTCCGTCCGGATCACCGCATCCGTATCGAGCACCCGTCCACTCTAGGCGCGCTTCGCGCTGAAGCCGCCGCGAGCGAGTTTCGGCCCGGGTAGCGCGGGATACGCCAGCCGAACTACGATGAAGTACGCACGCCGCTCGAACCCAGGGAGGGACTCCATGCGGAAGCTGTTCGGTATCACCGCCATCTCGGCGCTCGTGCTCGCGATCCCCTTCGCCGCCCCCGCTCAGGCGAGCGGCGACACCACGATGTGCACCGGCGCGCTGCATCCGGGGACCTACCACCGGGTCGTCGTTCCGGACAACGCCGTGTGCCTGAGCGCGGGTCCGGTCCGGATCCTTGCCGGCCTGTGGATCCAGCCGGGAGCCACGTTCGTGCTCGGGAGCGAGGAGCATCCTGGGTCGACCGGTGTGATCAACGCCGGCGTCCACGCAACCGACCCGGCGTCGGTCCAGATCCACTTCGCGACGATCAACGGCGGCCTCCGGATCCATGGCGGCAGCGGACCATTCGGTCCCCCGTTCGACGTCACGTGGAACGCGATCGAGGACAACCAGATCCACGGTGGCGTCTGGATCACCGGATACACAGGATTCTGGATGGGCTTCATCCGCAACCACGTGTCCGGCGGCGTGACGCTCGCGAACAACACGCTCGCCGATCCCGACGGCAACGAATACGTCACCAACACGATCCACGGGCCGATGCGCTGCTGGGGGAACGACCCGGCGCCGCAGGTCGGCGATTCGCAAGGGGATGCCAACACCGTGACCGGCCCGATGACCGGCCAGTGCGCTGACCTCTAACGGCGTCCTACAGGTTTCGCCGCGATCTCGCCCCTAGCAGGGTGACGAAGGGGGTGCGCTGATGCGCAGGGTAGCGAGCGTGATGGCGGCTGTGATCGTTGCGGTCGGAGGTGTGTGGGCCGCGCGAGCGGCGACCGGCGGCGGCACCACGCCGGTGAAGTGCATGGACTCGGTGTGGCGCACGGACTCCGTGTCGACGTCGTCGACGTCGTTCACGGACGTGCCGGGCATGAGCGACGATCCGGCCGCGGTCTTCCCGATCGTGGTCAACACGAGCGCCGTGTTGACCGGCGCGCCGGTGGAGTTCCGCCTGAAGAGCACGAACGTCGGCGATCAGAGCGAGTTCAGCAAGCCCGGACGCGCGAGCTTCGTGCCCAACGGCGGCGGACCGGATTCCTTCTCGTTCCAGTGGATCGAGAAGAACCAGAGCGCGGCGGTGCACGTGAACGAGCTCCAGCTCCAATGGCGGAGCCCGAGCGGCAACCAGGTCACGATGCTCCGCGGCGACCTTTCGGTCGCGTATTCGACCGACGGCTGTATCGGCTCGACGTAGAACGAGGACCTAGTCCACGATCTCGCTCATGGACTCGACGGCGACGGTGATCGCGAGGAGCAGGGCGTCGTCCTGCTCCTCGGCGATCGCCACGCCGTAGGTCTCGCGAACCCGGAACCACTTCTTGGAGATCTCGGCGATCTTGCCGTGGTCACCCTTGATCGTGTACTCGTGGTCGGTCAGGTTGCCCTTGATGGTCAGCTCGCCGCCGCCCTCGAGGTCGACCTTCAGGCGGTCGCGGAGGCCGATCAGCCGCTTGTGCACCTCGGCGATCTTCTTGCCGTCGCGCTCGATCGCCATCGTGTCGCGGATGTGCAGCTTTCGCTCCTGGATCTTGGCGACCTCGGCGCCGGCCATGTCCTGCAGGATGAACGTGTCCCGCAGGCGCATGGCCTTGCCGTCGACCTTGTAGACCTTGGTGCCGTGCTCGTCCTCGATCCACGAGTCATCGCCGATCGACGCGAGCTTCTCGCGCATCCGGTACTTCACGTGCCGAGGATCTTGGCCTTCGCCGCGGCGAACTCCTCGTCGGTGAGGGCGCCGGAGTCGTGCAGCTTCGAGAGCTTCTCGATCTGCTCGAACGGATCCTCGGCCGCTGCACTGGCCTGTGCGGAGCCCTGCTCGACCGCCGCGACCTGCTGCTGCGTGTACTGAGCGTCCTGCTCCGCGTACTTGTTCGCCTGCCGGCGTCCCACGCGACCGCTGACCGCCGTCGCCGTGCCGGCGACGACCGCCGTGCGCGCCGCCATCCCAACCAATCCTGGGCCTCGTCGCATCATCGTTCGATCACCGTTCCTTCCGTTCGTTAGGCGGTGGTGCTAGTTGGAGCCGGCGAAATCGATCGCCGCTTGGACGACCTCGCCCGGCACCCGCTCCAGATCCCAGAGCTCGCCGCCCGCGTTCAGGATGGCGTCGCGCAGCGTGGTCGCCCAGACGTCCTCCCACACGAGGAGCGCCGCCGAGCTGTTGTTCTCGAGCTCGTCGGCCGCGGCCATCAGGTCATCGGTGTTGAGCAGGCCGCCGCCCTCGTTGCCGAGCAGGTTCGACAACGCGTTGCCGAAGTCGGAGTCGAGGTCGGTGGCCTCGAGGGCCTCGGCGTTGCCGTTCTCGTCCTTGACGACGATCGCGAGGTCGATGATGCGGATCGTCTTCGTGTCCTGGAGCCGGGCCAATTCGGGCAAGATCTCGCCCTTGAACTCGTTCCCGGGGAACGCGACGATCATGTACTCAACCGGACCGATACTCATCGCTCCTCCTGTCTCGTTGGCAGTCTCGCGGGCTTGTCTTCGCGAGCTGGCCGCTCGGATGCGGCGCCCAACTCTAATGGGCGGCGTGCCATCTCGCCGCCGGGCGTCGCGTCAGGGACCCTGGACGTGCGCGATCACGTGGAACAGGTGCCAGTGCTTCGGACCCGAGCAGGCCTCGCCGTCGTTCTCCTCCTCGTCGAAACGCTCGGTGATCCAGCCGTCGAACAGCGCCGCCGCGTCGCCCTTCGTCATCGCGGTGCGGTCCGGCATCGAGGCCCAGGTGTCGCGGTCGCCCAAGATCTCGCCGGCGAAGCGGCCACCCGGCCGCACCGCCGACCGGATCCCCGCCCAGACCTCCGCGAAACGCGCCGGATCGCAGAAGAACAGGCTGTATCCGGCCCAGATCAGGTCGGCCGAAGGCAGATCGGCGTCCTCCATCGGGGCCAGCAGCGTCGTGAGCCCGGCGCGGTCGCCGGCGCGCGCGTGCAGACGCTCGATCGCGTCCGGCTCCGCATCGACCGCCAACACGTCCCATCCACGGTCGAGCATCGCGAGGGTATCGATGCCTGCGCCGCACCCGAGATCCACCGCGTTCCCGGGTTGATCGAACCGCCCTAAGACGTCGAGCAGCTGATCGCGCGGCGCGCGCCCCTCGTTCGCGGTGTAGTAGTCCGACCAGATGGCGTCGGGTGCCATGGCCGCCACCGTATCGCCCCTGCCGTTGCCGTGGCCGCCGACGTGACACGATGCGGTCGATGGGCGAGGGGCATCTGTTGGCGCGCGCCGTGCTCGGCGAGGCGTTCACCGTGTTCGACGACAACGTGCGGCGCTTGACGCTCGAGGAGTTCCTGGACGCCGGCGGCGGGTACCGGTCGATCCTCGGGCTGACCAAGCACACCGTCGGCTGGACGCACGTGTATCACTCGTATGCGTTCGAGCAGCCGCCACGCTCCTGGGAAGAGATCGACTGGCCGCGTGGCCTCCGCGAAACGATCGACCCGAGCGACGAGTACGTCGGCGAGATGCTCGCGTGGCTCGATGCCGCGCGCGACGCCTGGCTTCGTGACGTCGCCGAGCCCCTCGACCTCGCGAGCGTGCGGCCGCTGCACTGGGGCGACTCGGCGCCGATGCGCGACATCGTCGCGATGGCGGCCGGCCACCTCACGTATCACGCCGGCGAGATCAACGAGATCCTCGCGATCCGGCGAGGCGAGGCGTTCGAGATCGGCGAGGAGGTCGAGGAGAACCACATCGCGACCGAGGGCCATCGCGTCCGGCCGGCGTGGATGGACGAAGAGGCCTGACGCTCGACGTGCCACGGGCGCGGTCGCGCGTGCGGGCGGCACGACCGCGCCCGGGCGTCTCTGGAATCGATAGGGGTACGGACGGCACGGCGGCGCGGTTCAACGGACGCGACGACTCAGGTGCCGACGTCGTAGATGCGCCACCGAACGGAGGACTCCTCCTGGAGGCGCACATCCAAGGTGCCGTACCGGTCGAGCGTCCACGCCGTCCCGCGCTCGACCGCTCGGTCGAGGTCGGCGTCCGGAACGCGCCACGTCCACGACGGGCTCCGCTGCTGGATCTCATCGAACGCCTGCGCGACGGTGTCGAGGTCGCGGCGAACGATGTCCTCGGTTGCGCGGAGCGCGCCGCCCGCAGCGATGAAGGCTTCGTCGAGCACGTCGACGCCGTCGCGCGCGACATGCAGGCCGACGGGCTCGGCCTGCGGACCGAGCTCCATCGCGTCCCAGAGCTGGAGCCAGGCATCGGACGCGTCGCCGCCCACGTCGATCAGGACGACGCCTCGGCCGACCACCCGGCAGAGCTCCGCGACGACGGCACGCCAGTCGGCGATCAGGTGGAGCACGTGACGCGCGTACGCGCCGGAGACGGCCGCGTCCCGCATCGGGATCTGCGTGGCATCCCCCTGCACGAGCGGGAAGGGCGCGCGACCGCCGGCTTTGGCCACGAGCTTGGCCATCATCGCCGTCGAGACGTCCATCCCGACGAGCTCGACGCCTCGGTCGGCGAGCGGTAACGCGACCGCGCCGGTGCCGACCCCGATCTCGAGCGCGCGACCGCGGGCGGCGAACTCCCGCTCGAGCAGGCCCACCGTCCAGGTGACGATCTCGTCGCCGGCATCGCGGGTCGCGTCGTAGAACTCCGCGGCCCGATCGAAGTTCACCGAACGCACCTCGGGCTCCATACGAGCCCGAGCCTACCGTCGCGATCGGACGCAGCACCCCTGGGATCGCAAGCACGACGCACAGTCCTGTTGCGGTGTTGACGGAACAACGTGGCACGATGGCGCCTGGCCGAGGCGCCGCAGCTCAAGAGCGCGACCACGCCCCCTTATCGATGCCCAACACGTCCGATCGCGCATCCGTCGAGCAGACGCTCGCCGCCGCCGGTTGCATCTCGCCGCGGGACGAGGCCGACGAGCTGCTCCGCGCGGCCGCCGGCGACGCGCGCACGCTCGCCTCGATGCTCGAGCGCCGGATCGGCGGCGAGCCGTTGCCGTGGATCACGGGCTCGATCCGGTTCTGCGGGCTCGAGGTCCGCGTGACGCCCGGCGTCTACGTTCCTCGGTGGCAGACCGAGCCGCTCGCGCGGCTGGCCGCGTCGTTGCTGCCACCCGGCGGCGTCGCGGTCGACCTGTGCACCGGCGCGGGCGCCGTCGCGATGGTGTTCGCTGCCGCGTCGCCGACGGCGCGCGTGCGTGCGACCGATATCGATCCGCTCGCCGTCGCGTGCGCCCGAAGCAACGGCGTGGAGGCGTACGAAGGCGAGCTCGACGCGCCGCTCCCGGGCGGCCTGGCAGGCGTCGTCGACGTGCTGACCGCCGTGCCGCCCTACGTGCCGGCCGCGGAGGTTCAGTTCCTGCCGCGCGACGTGCGGCAGCACGAACCGATGCGAGCGCTCGACGGCGGAACCGACGGCACCGAGGTGCTCGCCGAGATCGTCCGGCGGAGCCGCCGATCGCTGCGTCCGGGCGGGAGTCTCGTGCTCGAGCTCGGCGGCGAGCAGGCCGGCGTGCTCGGGCCCACGCTCCGCGAGGCGGGGTTCGACGCGCCCGAGGTCGTGCGCGACGCGGAGGGCGACCCGCGCGGGATCGTCGCGCGCTTCGGCACGCGCTGACGCCGGCGCCACTGCGGAGTGGAGTGTCGTCGCGCGGCTCAGCCCGCGTAGGCCGCCTGCAGCTCCGCGATGTCGAACTTGTCCATCCGCAGGAACGCCTCGGTGACGCGCTGCACCTTGGCTTGATCCTCATCCGTGAGCAGCTCGTCCAAGATCGTCGGCACGATCTGCCACGTCACGCCGAACCGATCGGTGATCCAGCCGCACTGCTGCGGCTCACCGCCGTCCAGCAGCGCGTTCCACAGCCGGTCGATCTCGCCCTGATCCTGGCAGTGCACGTAGAACGAGATGGCGGGCGTGAAGCGGAACTCCGGTCCGCCGTTCAACGCCATGAACTCGTTGCCGCCGAGCTCGAAGGCGAGCGACATGACGCTGCCGGGCGTGCCGATCGTCGAGCTCTGCGGATAGCGAAGCGTCGTCGTGATGCGCGAGTCGTCGAACAGCGACAGATAGAAGCTGACCGCCTCCTCGGCTTGGTTGTCGAACCATAAGAACGGACTGATCTTCTGCACCGGACCTCCCTCCGAGGCCGCCCGCCCACGGCGGGGCCCCCATGCGCGGACTTCGCGCGCCCCCAGCCTATGCTCGGACGATGGGGACGCTTCCCGAGGCGGCGATCGCCCTGTTCAGAACACTGCCGGACCGCTTCGTCGCCGACCGCGACGCGCTGGTCAAGGAGCTGCGGGCCGACGGGCGCGATGACGACGCCGCCGCGGTCAAGGCTCTGCGCAAGCCCACCGCGACCGTGTGGGCGCTGAACCAGCTGGCCGATCGGCAACCCGACGCGTTGGCCGCGCTGTTCGAGGCCGGCCGAGCGTTGCGCGCCGCGCAATCCGAGGCGATCGCCGGGAGCAGCTCCGCCGCGCTGGTCGAGGCGGGCGCCGGCCGGCGCGCGGCGGTCGGGCGCCTCACCGCCGCCACCATCGCGATCCTGGACGAGAGCGGGCACCGTGGCGCGGCGCAGACCGACGCGATCGCCCAAGCGCTCGAGGCGGCGTCCGTCGACGCCGACATCGGTGCGGAGCTCTCCGCCGGAACGCTCGAGAAGCTCCCAACGGCCGCGAGCGACATGGGGCTCGGCGGCATGCCGGCGATGACGGCGCTCCCAGGTGGTGGAGACACGGCCGCCGAACCGAGCGGCCCTTCGCGCGCGGAGGCGGCTCGGCTCCGTCGAGACCGCGATGCCGCGCGGACGAACGCCGGCCGGCGTCGCGCGAGCGCGGACCGGCTCGCGAAGCAGATCGCCGAGCACGAAGCGACGGTCGACCGGCTGCGCGCGGAGCACGCCGAGGCCGAGTCCGCCGCGCTCGAGGCGGAGACGGAGGCCGAGCGAGCGGCGCGTGCCGCCGAGGACGCCGGGGTATGACGGCGAGCGTGACCGACATCACCACGAGCCATCGCATCGATATCGCGGCGCCGCCAGAGCGGGTCTGGGACGCGCTCACCACGCCGGACCAGATCTCGAAGTGGTTCTTCGGCGTCGACACGGAGAGCGACTGGCAGGTCGGGAGTACGCTCGTCCACCGAGGGCGATACCAGGGCCGCGCCTACGAAGACACGGGCGAGATCCTCGAGCTGGACCCGCCGCGACGCTTCGTCCACACCCATCGCAGCTCGATGTCGGAGCTGCCCGACACCAGCGAGCACGACGAGCGCGTCACGTGGACGCTCCAGCCGTCCGAGCGCGGCACGACGCTCACCGTCGACGAGGCCAACCTCCCGTCGGAACACGCGAAGGCGATCAGCGATCAGAGCTGGCCGCAGGCGCTCGAGAGCCTGCGGACGCTGCTCGAGCCCTAACTCGAGGCAGCAGCCACCGCATCGACCAGCCGGTCCAGCAACGGATGCTGCGCGGCCTTGAGCTTCTCGCGAGCCGTCTCGAGGTCGAACCAGGCGACCCGGTCGATCTCGGGCACCTGGATCGTGCGACCCGAGCGCGGCGGCCATTCCATCGGGAACGTGTTCGACGACGCCGACGCCGGATCGAGGTCGCCCTCGAGCGCCCACGCCACGACGAGCTTGCCGCCCTTCTGCCGGATCTCCCCGAGCGCGAGCGCGGGGCCGTCCGGCGCGTCGTGCCCGCACTCTTCGAAGAACTCGCGCTTGGCGACCGTCAACGGATCCTCGCTGTTGTCGTACTCGCCCTTGAGGATCGACCACACGTCGACGTCCTTGTTGACGTAGTACGGACCGCCGGGATGCCCGAGCAGGACCTCGAGCGAGCCGTCGTCGCCCCGACGCCACAACACGATCCCGGCGCTTCGCCGCGGGCCACCCTTCATGCCGCCTCCCGCAGCGCGCTCGCCCACGCGACGACCTCGTCGGCGGTGCGATAGGCGATCACGCGATCTCTCGGCACGCCGGCAAGGATCGCGGTCGCCATCGCGAACGGCAGGTTCTCGAGCTCCTCGGCGTAGTGCGCGTCGCTGCCCATCGAGAACCACTGCACACCCTCGGCAACGGCGATGCGGGCCAGGTCGACGGGGAGATCTTGTCGGCGGGGCGTCGCATCGAGCTCCACGGCCTTGCCCAGCCGCGCGGCCTCCGCGAACACGCGAGGCCAATCGGCGATCAGGCCAGCGCGCCGCCCGAACATCCGCGTGGTCGGATGCGCGAGGACCTGCACGTCGGGGTTCCGCAGCGCCGCCAGGTATCGCTCGGTCACGTCCTCGCGGCTGCGGAGCTTCGAGTGGAACGCCCCGAGCACGAGGTCGAGCTCGGCCAGCACGGCGGGGTCCATGTCGCCCGACCCGTCCTCGAAGACATCCATCTCGATGGACCGCAATACCCGGAAACCCGAGCCGGCGAACCGCTCGTTCAGCGTCTCGATCCGCACCCCCTGGTCCTTCAGCCGGACGGCGTCCTGGCCGTGCGCGATCTTGAGGCTCTCTGAGTGGTCGGTGATGGACGCGAACGCAAGGCCGGCGGCTCGCGCCGCGTCGACCATATCGGGGAGCTCGAGGTGGCCGTCGCTGTCGGTCGTGTGCATCTGGAGGTCGCCGTGCGGCGCGCTGAGCCACGTCGGGTCGGCCGCCACCACGTCGACGACCTGGGCGAACGTGAGGAAGTTCCGGTGCGTCGGATCCGGCTCCGGGACCGGCGGCGGCGCCTCGATCCACCCCTCGATCTGCTCGGCAACCCACGGGCCGACCGATCGCAGCGTCGTCAACGCCCGGCCCGACGCGGCGACGTCGGCCGCTTCCTCGGACCAGCGCCACGCCTCCTTCGAGGCCCGCTCGAGCGCCAGCCGGCGGTGCCCGTCGTGCTCGGCGGCCGCCTGCAGCAGCAGCTCGGCGATGTCGCCGTTGTGCAGGCGGGCCGTCACGCCTCGCCCCACCACGGCGGCGGCTCGGCGCCGACCTGCTCGAAGGTGCACGAGCGGGGATCGCGATCGTCGCGCCAACGGACGAACGTCGCGGAATGGCGGAACCGCCCGCTCTGCACGCGCTCGTAGGTGACCTCGCACACCAGCACCGGGTCGAGCGACACCCAGGAGCTCTCGCGACCCGCCGACCACCGGCTCTGTCCGCCGGGCGAGCGCGCGTCGCCGCCGAAGCCGGAGCCCCCGACGAGCGGCGCGAGGACCTCGAGCAGCTGCCGGCGCTCGGCGGCCTTGAACGACGACGTGTGCCCGACGTAGTGCAGGTTCCCGTCGCCGTCGTAGAGGCCGAGCAACAACGAGCCCACGCCGTCGCCGTCCTTCGAGAGCCGATACCCGCCGACGACGCAGTCCGTCGTCCGCCGGTGCTTCACCTTGACCCATCCGCGCACGCCCGGCTGATAGGTCTGATCGGCGCGTTTCGCGACGATCCCGTCTTCGCCGAGCCATCCCTCATCGGCGTACCAGCGCTCGGCCACCGCGAGGTCGTCGGTCCACGGCGTCAGCCGGGTCTCCGGGCCGGGCCCCAACACCCCGGGCTCCTCGGGGACCGGCTCTGCGCCGAGCCGCGCGGCGAGCTTCTCCAGATGTGCGCGCCGTTGCGACAACGGACGCTGCGTGAGGTCGTTCTCGCCGTCTCGGAGCAGGTCGAACAGGAACAGCGTCGCGGGGATCTCCGTCGACAGCTTCTGCACGCGCGAGGTTGCGGGATGCAGGCGAAGCTGCAGCTCTTCGAACGACAGGACGCCACCGTCGCGGACGAGCACGAGCTCCCCGTCGGCGACGAATGCGCCTGGGTCGGCCGCTTCGAGCATCGCCACGATCTCGGGGAAGAACCGCATCATCGGCCGGTCGTCGCGGCTGACGAACGACACGTCGCCGTCGACGGTGACGAGGCACCGGAACCCGTCCCACTTCGGCTCGTAGGTCCAGCCCTCGCCGGCCGGCAACGCGGGTTCGAGCTTGGCGAGCATCGGGCCCTTGCCGCGAACGGTGCGCCTACCCATCGCGCTGCGTGCCCTCCCACCGCTCGCGCATGCCCTCCCACGGGTCGTAGTCCACCTCGAGCTCCTCTTGCCCGGGCCGATCCTCGGGCGGCACGTTCCGGAGGTTGACGCGGATCCTCGTCCAGGTCGTGCTCCGGCCCCGCATCGCGTCGACCATCACGTCGGCCGGCTCGAGGTGGGACACGACCTCGGGGTGGCGCGCCTTCCACCGCTCGAGGCCGTCGAGCGCTTCTTCCTGCGTCGCCGCCCGCGCGATCTCGACGAGCGGCGCGGTCGTGCGCCGGCGACCCGTCGGGCCGCTCCGCTTGCCGGGGGCCGGCGGCGGCACGTCCCCGTCGCGGCCGGCTCGGCGCTTCGACGGTTGCACGCGCGGTGGCTCCTCGGCCGTCTTCTCGTAGTGCGGCGGCCACGGCGCGTCGCCGAGGCCGGCCTCGTCGTCGCGCGCCGCGAGCGCCAGCAAGGTGTCGAGCGACCCCGCGGTGTCGTCCATCCCTGCCCACGGATCGCCGATCGAGGCGAACCGCTCGGGCATCGTCGCGACGGTGAAGGCGGCGGGGTCGCACCCCTCAACCTCGTCCCACCGCAACGGCGCCGATACGCGTGCGTCCACCGTCGGGCGCACCGAGTACGCCGACGCGACCGTCCGGTCCTTCGCGTTCTGGTTGTAGTCCAGGAACACGCCGTGCCGCTCTTCTTTCCACCATCTGCTCGTGGCGATCGCGGGCTCGCGGCGCTCGACCTCTCGCGCGACGGCGACCGCCGCGCGTCGCACCTCGCGGAAGGTCCACCGGCGCTCGAGCCGCGCATAGATGTGGAACCCGCGCGAGCCGGAGGTCTTCGGCCACGGCGTCAGCCCGTGCTCCTCGAGCACCTCTCGCGTCGCCGCGGCGACCTCCAGGATCTGCTGCCACTCGATCCCCGGCATCGGGTCGAGGTCGATCCGCAACTCGTCCGGATGCTCGAGGTCGCTCGCCCGCACGGGATGCGGATTCAGGTCGATGCAGCCGAGGTTCACGATCCACGCGAGCTGCGCCGCGTCCGTGATCACGATCTCGTGGGCGGAACGGCCGGAAGGGAATTTCAGCTCGACGGTCTCGATCCACGGCGGCCGCGAAGACGGCGCGCGCTTCTGGAAGAAGAACTCGCCGTCGGCGCCGTTCACGTAGCGCTTGAGGGCCATCGGCCGGCCGTCGATCCCGGCGAGCGCGCCGTCGGCCACCGCGAGGTAGTAGCGCACGAGGTCGAGCTTGGTCAGCCCGAGCGCCGGGAAGAAGACCTTGTCGGGGTTCGACACGGCCACGTCGCGCCCCGCGACGTCGAGCAGCTCCTTGCGCTCCGGCATGGCCCCACGATAGGCGAGGCGGCGGTCGCGGGCGGCCTCAGTGCAGGGCCGGCAGGAGCCCCGCGAGACCCGTCACGTAGTCGTCGAGGATGCGCTTGGCGGTCGGGTAGGACGCGACCAACGGGTGGACGAGCAGCGCCTCCAACGCGGCCTCGTACGAGCCGGTGATCGCGGCCTCGACCGTCCGGCGCTCGTACAGCTTGACCTGCTGCAGCAGGTCGGCGGCCGCCTCCGGCAGCCGCCCCTGCGCGATGGGGTGCGCGCCGTGCTCGTCCACGAGACACGTGACCTCGACCACGTCGTCGTCGTCCAGCTCGCCGATCGCGCCACGGTTCGCCACGTCGACGATCAACGGGGTCTTCCGGCGGCGCGTCGCGGCGGCCATGACCGCGGTGGCGACCCCCTCGTAGCCCTCGCCTTCGAACACGTCGCCCGGCTCGCCCTCCTCCTCCACCGTCTCGCCGCGCTCGCGCGCGAAGTACGTCGCGTCCCGTTCACCCATCGCGCGCTCCCACGCCGTCTGGGCGCCCGGCAGGTCGCCGGCGTCGATCCGCGCCCGGAGCACCGGCCACAGGGCGTCGTTCAGCGCCTGCAGCTGCCGACCGCGCGAGCTTCCCGACCCGCGGATGTGCTCCACCGCGGTGTCCCGGTAGTAATAGAAGTAGAGGTACTCCATCGGGAGCATCCCGATCGATCGCACGAGCTCCGGATCGAACAGCGCCCACTGGTGATCGGCGGCTTGGAGCTCCTCGAACCGGTCGAGCACCTGCGGAAGGCGATCCTCGCCGTCGACGAGCACCCGGTGGATCCAGCCGCAGTGGTTCAGCCCGGCGTAGTCCGCGTGCACCTGCTCCCGAGGCAGTCCGAGGAACTCCGCGACGCTGCGCTGCATCGAGATCGGCCCGTCGCAGATCCCGATCGCGCGCACCGACGTGTGGTCGTGCAGCGCCTGCATCACGATGCCGACCGGGTTCGTGAAGTTGACGAGCAACGCGTCGGGCGCCACCCGCTCGATCAGGCGGCCGTACTCGACCATCGCCGGGATCGTGCGCATCGCCATCGCGAAGCCGCCCGGGCCGGTCGTCTCCTGACCGAGCACGCCGTGCTTGAGCGGCACCTCCTCGTCGACGGCGCGCGCCGCCTCCTGTCCGGGACGGATCGCCGAGAACACGAACCGCGCGCCGGCCAGGGCCGACGCGGCGTCGGGCTCGCTGCGGACGGTGAACGGCGCGCCCCACGACGCGGCGAAGTGCCCGCCGAGCGCCGTCATCAGCTCCAGGCGCTCCGGGTCCGCGTCGAAGAGCACGACCTCGTCGAGGTCCAGGTCGGCCGCGCCCGAGGCGAGCCCACGCAGCACGAAGGGCGCGCGCACGCCGGCGCCGAGCAACGTCATCTTCATGCGGACCCCTCCACCGGCTGCCACACCTCGGGGACGTCGATCCCGCGCGCCGCCGCGATCGCCCGGAAGTCGGCGCCGCGCGGGCACCCGCGGTAGCCGCCGAAATCCGTGACCGCCCCAGTGCCGCAGATCACGCCGAGCGTCAGCGAATGCTCGACGGGCAATCCCGAGAGCCAGCCGGCGAGGAACCCCGCGTTGAAGCAGTCGCCGGCGCCGGTCGTGTCCACGACGTCCACCGGGTCGGCGGGCACCTCGCGGACGACGCCTCCCGCGATGCCGACGGCGCCGCGGGCCCCTCGCCGGATCACCACGCACTCGCAGTGCGCGGCGAGCAGTTCCAGCGCGGCGCTCGGATCGTGGGTTCCCGCCATCGCACACGCCTCCGCCTCGTTGGCGAGCAAGACATCCGCATCACGCAGGAGCTCTTCGATCGGACGCGCCGACGCCCACGACGCGCCGTCGAACGCGTCGACGGACACGGTCATCCCGTGCGCCCGCGCCGCCGCCTCCAGGTCCGGCATGTCCTCGACCTGGCCATGGAGGTGGCGCGCGTCGACGTTCCCGATCAGCGACAACGCCCGGTCGGCGATCCGGCCGTCGACCGCCGGACCGTGCGGCCAGTGCGAGACGAACCCGCGGTCACCGTCCATGTTCAGCGCCACCGACACCGCCGGCAGCGGCCGGTCTTCGACGAGGAGGAACTCCGTCGACAGCGCCTCCGCCTCGAACTCATCGCGGATCATCTGGCTCCACACGTCGGAGCCGATCTCGGACACGTAGGCCACGCGCAGCCCGATCCGGTTGGCGGCCGCCGGCGTGTTGAACGACGTGCCCGCGCACACGCCGAGCCCGCCCGCCTCGATGTCGTTGCCCAACTCCGGCCACTGCTCGAGGCCGGTGAACATCACGTCCACGGACGGCCGGCCGACCACGAACAGGTCGTAGGCGCTCACGCACCCTCCCACGCCGCCCGGTCCACGAGCACGGTCACCGCTCCTTGCGCCGTTCGCAGGAACGACGCGGGTACATCCTCCCCCACCGGTCCCTCGAGCGCGCGCCGCACGATCGCGTGCTTGGACGCGCCCGACACGAGGAGCAGGATCGACCGTGCGCCGAGCAGCGTGCGGAGGCCGAGCGTCACCGCGCGGGTCGGCACGTCGTCCTCGCCGCCCCAGTACCGGGCGTTGGCCGCGATGGTGTCGGGCGTGAGATCAACGGCGCGTGTGACTGAGGCCGCGTCCGACGGGGGTTCGTTGAAGCCGAGATGCCCGTTCGTACCGAGGCCGAGGATCGCAAGGTCGATCGCGCCGCGCGCGCCGAGGTCGCGGTCGAACGCCGCGCACGCGGCGTCGACGTCTCCGTCGGTCGGCAGCCGCATCACCCGCGAGTCGTCGATCGCGAGCGGTTGCAGGACGGTCCGGTCCATCCACCCGAACAGCGCCCGCCGGTCGCCGGGCTCGAGCCCGAGGTATTCGTCGAGCTGGACGATCGACACCGCGCCGGCCTCGAGGTCACCGCGCGCCCGCACGGCCGCGAGCTCTGCGTACATCCCGACGGGTGTCTCGCCGGTCGCCGGGACGATGGTGACGGGACCGTCGGCGCGGATGACGTCGGCGACCACGTCGGCCCCCGCCCGCGCCAGCGACGAGGCATCGTCGACGACCACCAGATGTGGGTCGGCCACCGCCTCAGCCCCCGCGCACCAGGGTCGCGCGGAACCGGTAGCGGTCGTACCGGTACACCATCTCGCAGAGCTCGATCGCGCGGCCGGCGTCGTCCTCCGTCTGCTGCTGGCAGCGCAACAGCGGCTGCCCCTTCTCGAGACCGAGCAGCTGTGCCCTCCTCGGGTCGGCCGGGGTCGCCTCGACGGTGAACCGGGCGCGCGCGGGCCGCACACCGAACCGATCCTCCAGCACGCGATACAACGATGTCTCGTCCAGATCCGCGTCCTCGATGCCCGGCGCGACCGACAACGGGATCCGCGTGCGATCGATCAGGATCGGCACGCCGTCCATCGTCCGGAGCCGTTCGAGCTCGAACAGCGGCGCGCCAGGCGCGAGGCCGAGCGCCTCGGCTTCGTCGAGCGTGGCGGTTCGGACCTGGCGCTCCAAGACGTGTCCGCCCGCCGCGAGGCCGCGTGCGGCGGCCATCTCCGAGAAGCTCATCAGCTCGTTCGGCGGCTCGCTCATCGCGCCGCTCGCGACTTGCCAGCCGTTCCCGGTGCGAACGACGATGCCGCTCCGCGCGAGCTCGTCCAACGCGCGGCGAAGCGTCACGCGGCTGACGCCGAAGTGCTCCGCGAGCGCGCGCTCCGGCGGCAATCGCGCGCCGGGCGTCCGGCCGCCCCGCTGGATCTCCTCCGCAAGTGCCTCCTGCACCCGCTGGTAGCGGAGCTGCAGATCGTCCAACGGCCGATCGGGCGTCGCCGACATGCGGGCCACTATAGACCGATGCGGGACCACATGCGACCGATGACAGACCGTGGCTTGACGTGGCCTCGAGGCGGGCCCTAGAGTCGCGTCCGTCTCGCTGTACCTGTCGCGTTCCTTCGAAGCGATTCGAAGGGAGAGGAGCCGGATCGTGGCGTCGTCGGGCGTGCGGATCAAGATCGCGCTCGCCGTCGTCGTGACCGCGGTCGTCGCGGCGGCGTGCACGCCGGGCGGTTCCGTTTCGCAGGCCACGGCCCCGCCTGTGCCGGCGGTTACCGGGGTCCCCGACACCGGCCCGATCACGCTCACCGTGTGGGATCAAGAGTCGGGCCAGGTCAGCAAGGTCTGGGAACAGCTCAACGCCGAGTTCGAGCAGACGTACCCCAACGTCACCATCAAGCGGGTGAACCGCGACTTCGGTGAGCTC
>JBJMLQ010000061.1:0-5940 GCA_045805225.1 Actinomycetota bacterium
CGGCGTGATGGCCGTCGTGATGGTCGCGTATCTCGCGTCGGTGTATCTCGTGTGGGACGCTCGGCGGCTGGCCGACGACGAGATGGCCGAGTACTTCCGGCGGCGGGCGGTGGTCGCGGCGGTGGTCGCGGGCGTGGTCGCGTTCGCAGGGATCTTCGTGCTTCATGCCGACGCGCCGTTCCTGTACAGCGGGCTCACGTCTCGCGGCCTGCCGGCCGTCATCGTGTCGGCGCTGTGCGGGCTCGGCTCGCTGGTGTTGCTCGCAGGACGCGCCTCGCACGGCGCTCGGGTGCTCGCGGCGCTCGCCGTCGCGGCGATCGTCCTCGGCTGGGGGATGGCCCAGTGGGATTACGTGCTGCCCCAGACGTTGACCGTCGGGCAGGCGGCCGCACCTTCGGGCACGATCACAGCGGTGTTGATCGCGACGGCGATCGCGACGGTGCTCCTCGGACCGAGCTTCGTGTTGCTGTACTCGCTCGATCAACGAAGCTTGCTCCCGGAGGAGGGCGTTCGCGATCCGACCGGGGTCTAGGCCTCGTACAGATCGCTTCGAGGGTCGAAGAAACCACCGGCCGGCCGCGCATGCGCGTGCCAATGGTCGGGGATCCGGCGGCGTTCGCCGTCGACGTAGTAGCCGTCCTGGCCGTACCGCGCGGCGGCGATCCGCTCGAGGTGGAGGAGGAGCGCGGCCTCGAGGTGTGTGTCGGGCAAGCCGTGGGTCCGCCACACGACCATCGGCGTCATGCACACGACACAGTCGCCGACCCAACACTCGGCGTCCTCGTAGTGGCGGGCGGTGAGCGGTTCGGCCGCGCAGAGCATGCAGGCGTTGCTCATGACGGGCATCCTGCCGACGTGAGGGTCATGGTGTCGCCGACCTTCACGTGGTGATCGGTGAACCAGTTGGCGTTGGCCTCGAGCGCCGTCGTGTACGGTCCGTCAGCCGCGTACGTCTGGCACGGGTCGGCGGTGCACGGCGTCATCTCCCGCAACGTGACGACCTTGCCGTCCGCGTCCACGAAGGCGATCGACAGCGGGATGAGCGTGTTCTTCATCCAGAAGGTGGCGTCCTGCGGCGCGTCCCAGGTGAACGCCATGCCGTCGTTGGCGCCGAGTTGCGTGACGCCCATCAGGCCGCGCTCGCGCGATGCGTCGTCGCTCGCGATGGAGACGTGGAGCTGGGTCCGTGGCGAGAACGTGGCCGTCGAGGGGAACGAGCAGCCCGCGGTGGTCGCGCTCGTTTGACTGGAACACGCGAACAGCAGCGCGAGAACGGGCACGACGAGTCTGCGCACCGCCCCATCGTGCCATGCGCTGGCGCCCGGGCACGTTCCCGACGGGGGAAGGCGCCGATCGCGGTCTGGCTGTTCGGAAGGTGGCGACGTCACAGCGTGAGCTGAAGAGCCACCGGGTCGACTCGTGGAGCGCCCGGTCGGAACGTTCTGCGGGCCACGCATCGCGCGAGCCCCTGCTGGGTAGCGGTCTCGGAAGGAGCCCGCGCTACGGCGAATGAGGGAGAGCCATGCTGGTTATCGACGTGCAACACGTTCTGAACGAGACGTGGTCCCGCGTGGCGACCTTCGTTCCGAAGCTCGTCGGGTTCGTCGTCATCGTCTTCCTCGGCGACGTGCTCGCGATGGTGCTCGCGCGGGTCGTGGATCGCATGCTCGAGCGGATCGGGCTTGACCGATGGGTCCAGCGGGGCTTGCTTGGGCGACCTCTGGAGAGCGCCGGCGTGGACGCATCCGACGTGCTCTGGATCGTGACGTTCTGGGCCGTCTTCCTGTTCGTGGTGCAGCTCGCCCTCGGCGTGTTCGGACCGAACCCGATCAGCGACGTGCTCGAAAGGTTGATCGCGTATCTACCGAACGTGTTCGCCGCGGTGGTGGTCCTGGTCATCGCGGCAGCACTTGCCAACGTGGTGAGCGATGAGCTCGGTACGATGCTCACCTCCGTGCCTGACGGCATGTTGATCGCTCGCCTCGCCGAACTCGCCATAGTGACCTTCGGCGTCTTCGCGGCCTTGGACCAGCTGCAGATCGCGCCCGCGATCGCCATCGCGCCCTACTACGCGGTCCTCGCCGCGCTCGACGGCGTGTTCATCGTGGCGGTCGGAGCCGGTGGGATGCCAACGATGCGCCGCTATTGGGAACGTGCGAGCAACGCGTTGGAAGCGTCGACGTCAGAGGTCAGGGGCCAGGTGGCAGGCGGTGCGGAACTGAATGAGGCCGAATCCGAAGACGAGTCGATGACGATCTGGATCGACGGTGCCTCCGACTGGAAGCCGCCGAGGGCCCGAGGCTACGAGCTCGGCGCCGCAGCGACGTAGGCGTTGATCCACGTCGACTGCTCGGTCGGTACGAGCGGCTGCGCCAATCCGGAACGGCGCGACCGAGTGGGTTCGAACAGCGATCCGGTATCCGAGGGATCGTCGAGGTTGATCCGGCCCCATCCCCGCGCTTGGCCTCTCGACGTCGCTCTCCTTCGGATCATGAGCGGGAGCAGATCGCACGTCTCCAGCCGTCGCGAGCCGGCATGATGTCCCGTCGATCTACGCGCGCAGGTCGACGCCGTACCGGGCGAGCAAGGCGACGATCTCGTCGGCGAGCCGAACCGGTCCAGGATCGCTGTCGCCGAGTTCCATCGGCTGCTCGAGCAGCGTTAGCAGCTCCGTGCGGAAGCTCTCGAAGGCTACGTCGTCCATCGTCGTCCTCGGCGTCGTTCTGCTTCTGCTTCTCCGTACCGCGCGCTTGGCAAACTCAAAGGACCCTGCGCCCGCGGCGTTCGCCGTGATGTCGCTGCGCTTCTGAGACCGCACGAACGCTCAAGGCGGTCGGCGAACCGTGTCGGAGACGCGATCTGCCCTTACGGGAGCGGCTTCAGGAGGCCCTTCTCCACCACGAGCCCCGTCGCAAGCCGGCGGTACCCGACCGTCGGGAACTCGACGAGCACCGATTCCTCGGTCGAGCGCATCACCGTGCCCTCGCCCCATTCCTGATGACGAACGCGGACGCCGGAGGCGTAAGGACCCGGGGCGATGTCTCCCACGCCTTGATCACAGAGGTCACAGTTTCGGCACGGCGGGTCGAAGGGCTCACCGAAATAGCCGAGGAGGAACGCGCGCCGGCATGTCTCGGTCTCGGCGTACGTGCGCATCATCGCGAGCCGTGAGCGCTGAAGCTCGCGGCGGGCTTCGGCAAGCGCGACGGCGTCGTCGAGCGAGGCTCCCGAGTCCGACGTTCGACGCACCGAATCAGGCGGCGACGTCTCGACGAGTCCCGCCGACGCGAGGAGTCCGAGCACGCGCCACGCGCGACCTGGCGGCGTCTGCGCCAGCTCGGCAACGCTCGCGACGTCGACGTCTCCTCGTACCGGGACCGCGCCAAGCACGGTAGCGAGCAGCGCTCGATCGGCGATCGGCGCCGCCGCCAGGAACACCTGACGACTCGCATCACCGGGCGCATGGAACAGCACCCCTTCGCCGGGCTCGCCGTCGCGTGCCGCGCGCCCGATCTCCTGGAAGTAGGCATCCAGCGACGGCGACATCCCAACATGTGCGACGGCGCGGACGTCGGACTTGTCCACGCCCATCCCGAATGCGTTCGTCGCGACGATGACCGCGGCCTCACCGTTCATGAACGCTCGCTGCCGCTCTCGACGGTCCGGGGCGGCCAAGCCGCCGTGGTACGACGTCGCGGCGATGCCTCGACCGGTGAGGGCTTTCTCGAGCTGTTCGGTCTGTGCTCTCGTCCTGGCGTAGGCGATCGCCGGAAGCGGCAGCTCCTCGGCGAGCGCATCCACGATCGCGACGTCTCGCGTGTCGGCGTCCGCGAAGGATCGCACGCCGAGGTGCAGCTCGGGCCGGTCGAACCCGCGGACGAGCACGAGCGGATCACGGAGCCCGAGGCTCCCACTGATCTCATCACGGACGATCGGCGACGCGGTTGCTGTCAACGCGAGGACCGGTGGATGTCCGAGCGCGCGAACGGCCGCGCCGATGAATAGATAGTCGGGGCGGAAGTCGTGACCCATCGTGCTGACGCAGTGCGCCTCGTCGATCACGAGGAGCGAAGGCTTCGCTTCGCGGAGCGCCTCGATCGTGTCGTTCCGTTGTAGCTGCTCAGGAGCCAGCAACACGAACTCGATCCGGCCGTCACGCACACGGTTGAGAACCGCGCCGCGGTCTCGTTCCGCGAGCGTGGCGTTCAGGACCGCGGCCAGCGGCGCATTCGTCTGCTCCAGCCCTTCCACCTGATCCTGCTGCAGCGCCAGCAGCGGTGAGACGACGACCGTGACTCCCGGACGCTCGATCCCCGCAACCTGATAGATCGCCGACTTGCCATAGCCCGTTGCCATCACGGCGAGGACGTCGCGTCCGGCGACGACCGCCTCGATCGCCTCACGCTGACCCGGACGGAGCGACTCGAGCCCCAGCGCGTCGCGGGCGACCCGCTCGATGCTCGCCGTCGCTCGCGCCATCGGACAGATGTCCCCGCGTCGTACGCACGCAAACCCGATGCATCCGCCGGCGGCTGCGGGGTAGATGCCTGAACCGATCGAGACGTCGGGAACGCGACTGTCTTCAGCCGATCAGCACCAGGACCGTTTGAATGACCATGTCGCTCGCCGGCCCGAGTTCGTTAGCGGGGTTGATCCGGGTCAGCTCGAAACAATTGTCGCCTACCCATCTTTGAGCGCCGTCGCGCGAGCCGTAGACCCCACCGATCCGGTTCGGCCGTACAACTCGACGAGTGTTGAGTACTGCTTGCGGATCTGCTCGTAGCATGAGCAGGCGACGGATTCGAGCCCTTCACGGTCGATGACCGTGACGATGCCGCGGGTCTAATCGATGAGCCCCGCCGCCTTGAGCGTTTCCGCCGCGAGGGACACCGTCGGTCGAGCGGTACCGAGCATGCACGTCGCCCACCCCGGCTGATCGAAAAAGGAGGTGCGCCCTTCGCCAAGCTAGCGACCTGTTCGGTTCGTCCAAGCGGGCGCCGAATCTCCGGATATACGGCGTCACGAGCGTTCGAGACACGATCTGGCGCCAGCGTCCGCCGATAAAACTGCCTTCCAGCCGCACGCGGATAACCCCAAGGGGGCTATGAGGGGTCTCTCTTCACGATGCCCCTCTCGCGTGTCCGGGGGCCCGCAGCCATCTTCATATGACGACGTTCCTGCCTGGTCGCCTCATCGGCAGACGAACGCATACATCTGGTTGCGCCGGGTAGCCAGTCCTGGGCCTCAGAGTCGCTGGGGCCATGAGGGGAGGGACTCATGGAGAGTCAATACGACGAGCGTCTCGGCGCACGATCGCGCAGGGACGTCTGGGAGGGGCGCTCCAGCATGGCAGCGCCATGGATGTTGATCGGCTCGATCGTGCTGATCGTCGGTGCGTTCTTGGACTGGGCCTCCGGCACAGGCGGAACGACCGTCCTCGGTGGCACGGCCGGGACGACGGACGTGAGCGGCTACAACCTGATCGATGGGCGGATCGCCGGAGCTCTCGGCGTCGCACTGCTCGTCAGCGCGCTGCTCATGTGGACCAACAAGCGGGTCGAGTCCTGGTTCGATTCCGACCTGCTCGGCGTTGCGTTGTCAGCCACGGCCATCACGCTAGTCGTGATGTTCTTGTTGGACGTTGGCAACGAGGCGCTGTCGGCGGACTACGGCGCCTACGTGTCGTTGGCCGGCGGAGCGATCGCCTTCATCGGCGCGCTGATCGCACTGTTGGGAAGCAGGTCCGACCGCATGGCGGTCGACCGAGATGATCGCGACGACGTAGCTCGTCGCCGTGTGGCATAGGGCAACGGCTGGGACGGGGTTTCGGCCCCGTCCCACCGTCCCGATCCACTTGCTACTGCAGCTTGCAGCGGGCGCCGGCAGTGAAGGCGCCAGCAGGGCGAGAGCCGCCGCGGCCGACGCCGGGTTGCGCGGCGA
>JBJMLQ010000062.1:0-4483 GCA_045805225.1 Actinomycetota bacterium
ACTTCCTTCTCGAGTGCTTCCGGCTCGCCGTCCGCTGCGGCGCGACGACGATCAACGTGCCGGACACCGTCGGGTACGCCACGCCGACGGAGTTCGGTGAGCTCGTACGGATCGTCCGCGACGACACGCCGGCGCACGTCGTGATCTCGACCCACTGCCACAACGATCTGGGGCTCGCGGTCGCCAACGCCCTGGCCGGCATCGAGAACGGCGCGCGACAGGTCGAGGTCGCGGTCAACGGGATCGGCGAGCGCGCGGGCAACTGCTCGCTCGAAGAGATCGCGATGATCGTGCGCACGCGCGGCGAGCACCTCGGCGTGCAGCACGGGGTGAACATCAAGGAGATCACGCGCACGTCGCGGCTCGTCAGCATGACGACCGGCTACAGCGTGCAACCCAACAAGGCCGTGGTGGGCGCGAGCGCGTTCGCGCACGAGAGCGGGATCCACCAACACGGCGTGCTCGCGAACCGGGCGACGTACGAGATCATGGATCCGCTCGAGATCGGGTTGGAAGGCAACCAGCTCGTGCTGGGCAAGCACAGCGGCCGGCATGCGTTCGTCGACGCGCTCGACAAGCTCGGCATCACGCTCGACGACGGCGCGCTGAACCGCGCCTTCACCCGGTTCAAAGACCTCGCGGATCGCAAGGTCCAGCTGACCGATCAAGACCTCGCCGCGATCGTCGCCGAAGAGGTCGGCGCGGCCGACGAGGACGTCTTCCTTCTCGAATCGGTGGTCGTCGGCGGCGGGACGCACCTGCAGCCGAGGGCCACCGTTCATCTGCGCAAAGGTGAGGAGACGATCGAGGAGTCGGCGATCGGCGACGGGCTGATCGACGCCGCCATGGGCGCGATCGCGCGCGCGGCCGGTGTCGAGGCGCGGCTCGCGAGCTTCCACGTGTCGGCCGTGACCGGCGGCACGGACGCGCTCGGCGACGTCGTCGTCCAGGCCGACGTCGACGGACGGCGGGTGACCGGCCGCGGCGTCGCGACCGACGTGGTCGAGGCGAGCGCCCGCGCGTACCTCGCAGCGGTCAACCGCGCGCTCGCCGTCGCCGCCAAGGATCAGGACCGGTCGAACGAGGTCACGCCGTGACCCACCGGATCGGCGTCATCCGCGGCGACGGCACCGGCCCTGAAGTGGTCGGCGAGGGTCTGAAGGTGCTCGAGGCCGTCCGCGACGGCTTCGACGTCGACCTCGTCGACTTCGACCTCGGCGCCGACCGGTACCTGCGGACGGGGGAGGTGCTGCCGGACGCGGAACTCGAGCGGCTCCGCACCTGCGACGCGATCTTCCTCGGCGCCGTCGGCGATCCGCGCGTCAAGCCCGGCGTGCTCGAGCGCGACCTCTTGCTCAAGATCCGGTTCGGCCTTGACCAGTGGGTGAACCTGCGTCCGGTGGTGCGCTACCCGGGCGTGCAGACCCTCGTGCCGAGCCACGCCGAAGAAGATGTCGACCTGGTGGTCGTCCGCGAGAACTCCGAGGGCCTCTACACCGGCGCGGGTGGGTTCCATCGCAAGGGCACCGTGCACGAGGTGGCGGTGCAGGAGTCGATCAACACGCGGCACGGCGTCGAGCGGATCGTGCGCTACGCGTTCGAGCTGGCGGCGTCGCCCGAGCGCCGACAGACGCTCACGCTCGTGCACAAGACCAACGTGCTGACGTTCGCCGGCGATCTGTATCAGCGGGTGGTCGACGAGCTCAGCGCCGAGTTCCCGGACGTGCAGACCGACTACGTGCACGTCGACGCGGCGTGCATCTACTTCCTCGACGCGCCGTCGCGGTTCGACGTCATCGTGACCGACAACATGTTCGGCGACATCATCACGGATCTCGGCGCGATGATCCAAGGCGGGATGGGCATCGCCGCCGGCGGCAACATCAACCCCGACGGCGTGTCGATGTTCGAGCCGATCGGCGGCACGGCGCCGAGTGAGACCGGGAAAGGGACGATCAACCCGCTCGCCGCGATCGGCGCGATGGAGATGCTGCTTCGCCAGCTCGGCGAGACCGTGGCGGCCGAGCGCATCGATCGCGGGATCCGCCACGCGACGGCCATGATGAAGAGCATGCGCGCCGGCGAGATGGGCTTCACCACGGCCGAGGTCGGCGACCTCGTGGTCGAGGGGGCGGCGTGAGCGACGGCGGTCCGGTACGGGTCGAGCTCTACGACACCACGCTTCGCGACGGCGCCCAGCAGGCCGACCTGTCCTACACCGTCGAGGACCGGCTCCGCATCCTGCATCGGCTCGACCAGGTCGGGTTCCCGTATATCGAGGGCGGCTGGCCGGGCGCGAACCCCCGCGACACCGAGTTCTTCCGGCTCGCGACGAAGGAGACGCTGCAGCACGCGCAGCTCACGGCGTTCGGGATGACGCGCCGGGCCGGCGAACGCGCCGAGGACTCCGGCGTCTTGCGCGACCTGCTCGACGCCGGCACCGAGGTCGTGTGCTTGGTCGGCAAGGCGTGGGACCTGCACGTGACCGAGGCGCTGCGGACCGACCTCGACGAGGGCGTTGCGATGGTGCGCGACTCGGTCGCGTTCCTGCGGGCGCAGGGCCGCCGCGTGTTCTTCGACGCGGAGCATTTCTTCGACGGGTATCGGAGCGATCCGGGGTTCGCGATGGCGGTGCTCGCGGCGGCCGAGGTCGCCGGCGCGGAGCGGCTGGTGCTCTGTGACACCAACGGGGGGATGTTGCCGTTCGACGTCGCACGGATCGTCGCAGCGGTTCGCGGGCAGGCGAGCGTGGCGCTCGGGATCCACGTGCACAACGACGCCGGATGCGCGGTGGCGAACTCGCTCGTCGCCGTCGACGCCGGCGTGCTGCAGGTCCAGGGGACCGTCAACGGGTACGGCGAGCGCACCGGGAACGCCGACATCGTGCCGATCGCCGCGAACCTCGCGCTCAAGCTCGGGGTCACCGACGCCCTTCCCGACGGGTCGCTCGCCCATCTCACAGAGCTCGCGCACTACGTCGCGGAGATCGCGAACCTGCCCCCCGAGGCGCGACAGCCGTATGCGGGCCGCTACGCCTTCACGCACAAGGCGGGGCTGCACACGAGCGGCGTCGCACGTGTCTCGCGGGCGTACGAGCACGTCGAGCCGGAGGCAGTGGGAAATCGGCGGAACATCGTCGCCTCGGACTACAGCGGCGGCGCGTCCGTCCGGATGAAGGCCGACGAGTTCGGTCTCGCGGTCGCCGACGGCGCGGTGGCCGCGGCGGTCCAGGAGCTCAAGGACCGCGAGTCGCGCGGGTACACGTACGACCTCGCGGAGGCCTCGCTCGAGCTGCTGCTCCGGCGCGCCGACGGGTGGATCCAGCCGTGGTTCACGATCGAGAGCTACCGCGTGCACGTCGAGGAGCGCTCCGGCGAGGACCCGCTCGCCGAGGCGACGGTCAAGGTCATCACCAGCGGCACGCGCCATATCGAGAGCGCGGAGGGCCAGGGGCCGGTCGGTGCGCTGGACAACGCGCTGCGCAAGGCGCTGTCGAACGACTACCCCGCGCTCGACGACATGGAGCTCGAGGACTTCCGGGTGCGCGTCCTGGACCGCAGCGTCGGCACCGGCGCGACCGTCCGAGTCCTGATCGACCTGTCCAACGGCGAGCGCGAGTGGACCACCGTCGGCGTCAGCGAGAACATCATCGAGGCCTCGTGGGAGGCGCTCGTCGACGGGTACACGTACGGTCTGGTCAACCCGAGGTCGGTGCCCGAGGCGTAGCGGTGCCCTCGTCGATCCGCCCCGCGACGGTCGACGACGTCGAGGCCTTCCTGACGATGAAGGTCGAGGCGTGGCGGTGGGCGTACGCCGGGATCCTTCCCGACGAGCACCTGGCGGCCCTCACGATCGATGCGCAGGCCGCCATGTGGCGCGACCGGTTCGCCGCATCCCAGCTCGTGGGCGCCGTCTTCGTGGCCACCGACGACGACGCGGTGGTCGGCGTCGTCGGCACGGAGCCGTCGCGTGACGACGATGCGACCGCGGCGACCGGCGAGCTGGCGATGCTCTACGTCGCGCGAGACCACGTCGGTCGTGGGCTGGGTCGCGCGTTGCACGATCGCGCGCTGGACGCGCTGCGCGACGCGTCGTTCCTACGCGCCACGCTCTGGGTTCTCGAGGCCAACACCCGCGGCCGCGGCTTCTATGAGCATGTGGGATGGGCACCGGACGGGACGCGCGGCGACCACATGGTCGAGTGCGCGAACCACCCGATGCTCCGCTACGCGATCGCGCTCTAGGACGGTGGCCTCGCGCGGTTGGCGAGCACGTGAACGACGCGGTCCTCCAGATCCTTCGCGGGATATTCCGACATGCCGCTCGTGAGGATCGAGAAGGTGATCCAGCCGTCGGTGGGTCCGTTCCAGACCCATCCCGACAGCGCGGAGACGTTGTCGAGCGTGCCCGTCTTGGCCCGGATCCGGATGCCCGGTAGCCGGTGACGGAGCGTTCCCTCACCCGCCGCCGGCAACGCCATCCG
>JBJMLQ010000063.1:0-4367 GCA_045805225.1 Actinomycetota bacterium
CGCCGCACCGGCCCGCCGGCATCCCCTACGACGACGAGGACGTGCACGACGCGGACGGGATCCTGCGGATCGATCACCTGCCCTCGACGCTCGTGGTGATCGGCGCCGGCGTGATCGGCTGCGAGTACGCGTGCATGTTCGCGGCCCTGGGCGTCCAGGTGCATCTGATCGATCCGCGGCCGGCGCTCCTGCCGTTCCTCGACGCCGAGATGGGCGAGCGGCTCGCCGATGCGATGACCACGCTGGGCGTGCGTCTCCACCTAGAGCGGACGCTCGACAACGTCGCGCGAGACGACGGTGGGCTCGTCGCGACCTTGACCTCCGGGGCCGAGATCGAGGCGGACACCGTCCTCGTCGCGTCCGGGCGCAGCGGCAACACCGCCGGGCTCGGGCTCGAAGACGTCGGCGTCGAGGTCGATCGACGCGGGTACGTCGTGGTGGACGAGGACTTCCGGACCGCCGTGCCGAGCATCTACGCGGCCGGCGACGTCGTCGGGTTCCCCGCGCTCGCGAGCGTCTCGATGGAGCAGGGGCGGGTCGCCGTGTGCCACGCGTTCGGCTTCACGTACAAGCGGCACGTCGCCGAGCTCTACCCCTACGGCGTGTACACGATCCCCGAGGTGAGCTGCATCGGGCTGAGCGAGGACGAGGCCTCCCGCCGAGGGATCGACACGGTCGTCGGCCGCGCGCGCTTCGCCGACAACGTTCGCGGACAGATCGTGGGCGACCGCGACGGGATGGTGAAGCTGGTGTTCGATCGGTCGAACCGCAGGCTGATCGGCTGCCATGTGATCGGCGAGCGCGCGTCGGAACTCGTTCACGTCGGCCAGGCGGTGATCACGCTCGGCGGAACGGTCGACACCTTCATCGAGATGGTGTTCAACCATCCGACGCTGAGCGAGACGTTCAAGTACGCGGCCTATGACGCCCTCGGCCAGTTCGGCTCCGCCTAGTTCTCCCGAGGCTCCGTTTGCGACCGCAGCCCGCGGGGAACCGCTGACCCATGGCAGATAACGGACAGCAGCACGGCGCCGTCGTTCAGGTCGGCGAGGCGGCTCTCACCGGTTGGCGTGGATCGGTCGGACGCGCGATCGCGAAGCCGATCGCCAAACGGACGCGCTTCGATGAAGAGCAGATCGAGGCGATCTTGGGCCTGATCCTGCTCACCTACACCATCTACCGGGTCGGGCGGCCGCTCATCAGGGCCCTGCGCCGGCGATAGCGACGGGGCCACGAGCTCCGATTGACACGTCCACGGCTCCAGCCATACCGTTCGGATACGAACCATCTGGAGGTGCCGACGGACGAGCGCGCCGTGGTTGAAGGGGTCGAGGTCTCGACCGACCACCTGATCGGCGGCCGACGCCTCGGTTCGCCGACACGCTTCACCGACGTATCGCCGATCGACGAGCAGGTCATCGCCGAGGTCGGGCGGGCGGACGCCGCCACCGTAGACGCCGCGGTCGTTGCCGCTCATCGGGCGGCCGCGGACTGGGGGCGCACGCCACCCAAAGACCGCGCGGCCGTCCTGCATCGGATCGCCGACGGCGTCGAGGCGCGCATCGACGACCTCTCCGTCGTCGAGACCCGCGACAACGGATCGCTCCTGCGGTCCCATCGCAACTCCGTGATGCCGCGCGTGGCTCGCAACTTCCGCTTCTTCGCCGACAAGCTCCTGGAGCTCGACGACGCCGGCGGCATGACGTTCAACGGGAACGACGAGCGTGTGACGTGGGATCCGTCGGGCGTGACGGCGGTGATCGGGCCGTGGAACGCACCGCTGATGCTCGCGACGTGGCGCATCGCGCCGGCCCTCGCGGCCGGCAACGCCGTCGTGCACAAGCCGCCGGAGTGGGCGCCGCTGACGGCGTCGCTCCTCGGTGACATCGCGCTCGAGGCGGGCCTGCCCGCCGGCGCCTACAACGTCGTCCAGGGGATCGGCGAGGAGGCCGGCGCGGCGCTCGTCGCGCATCCGGGCGTCACGAGGATCGCGTTCACCGGGTCGGTGCAGACGGGCCGGCTGGTCGCCGCGGCCGCAGCCGCCAATCTCACCCCGACGTCGCTCGAGCTCGGCGGGAAGTCACCGTTCCTGATCTTCGCCGACGCCGATCCGGATGCGGCGCTGCGGCAGGCCGTCGGGCAGTTCGACAACGCCGGTCAGGTCTGCCTCGCGGGCACGCGACTGTTGATCGAGACCTCGATCTACGACGACTTCCTGGAGCGGTTCGTCGACGCGACGGGGCGCGTCGTGCAAGGCGATCCTCGCGACGAGACCACCGACATCGGCCCGCTCATCAGCAGGGAACACTTCGAGCGGGTCGACGGGTTCGTGCGCGCCGGGCATGCGGAGGGCGCCAACGCGCTCGTCGGCGGCGGCCCCAACGACGACCTGGGCGGCCTCTATTACCGCCCGACGCTGTTCGTCGACATGCCGGAGGGATCGCCGCTGCTCACGCGCGAGATCTTCGGGCCCGTGCTCACGGCGCAGCCGTTCCGCGACGAAGCAGAGGCGATCACCCTCGCCAACCGGACGGACTACGGCCTGGCCGCCACGGTCTACACCGGTGACGAGGCGCGCGCCCGCCGCGTGGGCGAACAGCTCGTCGCCGGCACCGTGTGGGTCAACTGCTTCTTCGTGCGCGATCTCGATGCGCCGTTCGGGGGATCGCGCAACTCGGGGATCGGCCGCGAAGGCGGCCGGTGGAGCTTCGACTTCTACGCCGACGTGAAGAACGTCGTGACGGCGCCGTCGTCCGGCGGGTGAGGAGGATGGATGGGTGAGGTTGTTGGCGCGGCTCTGGTCGCGCACGTCCCGACGATCATGCTGCCCGAGGACGTCCGGCTCGAGCTCAACGACGGCAAGGAGATCTCGCTCGTCCCCGGCCTGCAGCGGATGAAACGCGACTGCATCGACCGGTTGAAGCCCGACACGGTGATCGTGTTCGACACGCACTGGGAATCGACGTTCGAGCACATCGTGACGGGCCATGAACGGCGGCAGGGTCTGTTCACCAGCAGCGAGCTGCCGCGCGGCATGGCCCAGGTCCCCTACGACATGCCCGGCGACCCCGACCTCGCGAAGCGCATCGCCGCGCAGGCAGAGGGTCGCGACGACTGCTGGATCCTTTCGTGCGACGACCCGTACCTGCCGATCTTCTACGGCACCGTCAACATCTGGACGTTCCTCGGCGATCCCGACACCAGGTGGCTGAGCGTCGCGCTCAACCAGTGCTGCGACACCGACGACTTCCTGCTGCTCGGGTCGCTGATCGGACAGGCGATCGCCGAGAGCGACCGACGGGTGGTGTTGCTCGCCTCGGGCGGGATGACGCACCGGTTCTTCGGGTTCAAGGAGCTCCGGCAGCGCGAAGCGCAGCGCGCCCCCGACAACATCTACGACCGCGCCTATTACGACGCGGACATGCACGTGCTCGACCTGATGCAGCGCGGCGACCACGCGGGCGTCATCGCGAACATGCCCACGTACCGCAAGGCCTATCCCGAGGGTCACTTCGGCCACTACCTGATGATGGCGGCGGGGATGGGCGGCGCGGACTGTCGCGCGTCCGGCGAGCTCTTCAGCGAATACGAGGCATCGGTCGGCACCGGGCAGGTGCACGTGTGGTTCGAGCGTCCGGCGCAGGGGTGGACCGGCGCGGCCGCCTGAGGGCGGCGGAGAGGGGGGCGACATGGAGGAGAAGCTGGGCTACGAGCGCCTCGGCGCCAAGCGGCTGCGGCTGGTGGACTGCATCTCGCAGTCGGTCGGGTTCATGGGGCCGGTCTTCTCGGCAGCGTTCCTGATCCCGCTGATCGCCGGCGTCAGCGCGTCGGGCAAAGGCGCCGGCGTCGCGACTCCGCTCGCCGTGCTGCTGGCTGCGATCGGCACCTTCGCGCTCGGATGGATCGTCGCGCAGTACGCGAGGCGCGTGCACGCCGCCGGCTCGCTCTACGACTACGTCTCCAACGGCCTCGGCGCGCGAGCAGGTGCGTTCGCGGGATGGATCTATTACGGCGGGACGACGGTGCTCGCCTCGGCGATCGCGTGCCTCGTCGGCTGGTACGTGCACGACGTGATCTTCACCGTCGACCCGACGGTTCCCGGCGTTGTGTCCGCGTCCTCGCCCTTGCCGATGTGGGCCTGGAGCCTCGTGTTCGTCGCGGCCGTCTTCCTGGTCCAGTACCTCGGCGTGCACATCTCGACGCGGGCGCAACTGACGCTGGCGCTCGCATCGGCCGTGGTGGTGCTCGCGTTCTTCGTGAAGGTGATCGTCGACGCGCCGCAAGCCAACCTCGAGCCGTTCAAGCCGAGCTCCGCCGCCGACGGATGGAGCGGGATCATGTTCGGGGTCCTGTACGGCGTGCTGATC
>JBJMLQ010000064.1:0-15949 GCA_045805225.1 Actinomycetota bacterium
ACGACCCGACGCTCGGTCGCCGAACCGAGCGGAGGTTGGGGGACAGGCCGGACCTTGCTCGCGGCGTCCGGCGTCTCCCAGATCTCGTCCTCCGCATCCGGCTGCTGCGGTGGGGGCGTCGGGGCAGTCTGGACCACCGGCGAAGGTGGAGCCGCGGCGGGCGGCGGCGGTTCGGTTTTCCGATCAGCTTCGATCGGGGGCGGCGGCGGCTCGTTGGCCGGCGCGGGCGACGTTACCGCCGGCGGCGGCATCGAACCTATCGGCTGGGGCGCGGCCGCCGGTCTGGTGCCCTCGGGCGCGGCCGCCGGTCTGGTCCCCTCGGGCGCGGCCGCCGGTGTGGTGCCCTCGGGCGCGGCGGCCCGTGTCACGTCCTCAGGCGCTTCTGCGGAACCGCGCGGCTCATCGGCGATGGGCGCCGGCTCGCCTTGGGCGACCTCGTCTTCGGGGGCACGGACGTCCTCGGTCGCGTCGGCGGGCCCGGGGGGGCCTACGCCGGCGAGGTTCGGAACGGAGATGGTCGGTACATCGTCGAACGTCGCCATCGGCGCGTCGGGAGGTGGCCGCAGGGCGACCTCCCTGGCGAGATCCCGGTACGCCTGGGCGCCCTTGGACTTGGGGTCGTAGACCGTGATCGGCACGCCGAACCCGGGCGCTTCTGATAGCCGGACGGTCCTCGGGATGATGTTGTCGTACACCAGGTCGCCGAAGAACCGTCGAACCTCGTCGACGACCTGCTCCGAAAGCTTCGTCCTCGGGTCGAACATGGTCATCACGATGCCGGTCAGACGGAGCTCGGGGTTGATGTTCTGCTGGACCAGGGAGACGTTCCGAAGCAGCTGGCCGAGGCCTTCCAGCGCGTAGTACTCGCACTGGATCGGTACGATCAACTCTTCGGCGGCCGTCAGGGCGTTGATCGTGATGAGGCCCAGCGACGGCGGACAATCAAGGAAGACGAAGTCATACGAGCCCTCGTGGATCGGCTCGAGCGCGCGCTTCAGGCGCCCCTCCCGAGAGAACTGGCTGACCAACTCGATCTCCGCGCCGGCGAGGTCGATCGTCGACGTGATGGCGTCGAGCCCCTTGACCGCTGAATGCACGATCGCCTCGGCCACCGGTGCCTCGGCGACGATCACGTCGTAGCTCGTGACCTCACGGTCGTCGTGGCGGATCCCGATGCCGGTCGAGGCGTTCCCCTGGGGGTCCAGGTCCACGACGAGTATGCGGAAGCCGAGCTCAGCAAGCGCTGCGCCGAGGCTGACCGCGGTCGTGGACTTGCCCACCCCGCCTTTCTGGTTCGCGATCGCGATGATCCGCGCAACGCCTGGCGCTTCCGGCACGCTAACCCGCTTTGCAGACGATCCTCGGGTCTTGGTCGCGCTTGAACCGGAAGATGGGGAAGACGAAGAGGAGCCGGAAGAGGACGCGCTCACTGCGGGCCCATGATAACGAGAGGCCCCGTTCGCGCAAGGTCCGAGCGGCCGGAAAGCCGGAAGCGGACGCCCGCCTCGTCGAGGACGCTCGGATCGAACGTCTCGCCGGCCCAGTAGATGAGCGCCCCGCCGGGCCCCAAGATCCGCCGGGCGGCCTCCCAAGTAACGAGCGGCGAGGAGAAGGCGCGAGCTACGCAGACCTGCCACGTGCCGTGGACGTTCTCAACCCGCTCAGGGAGGACGTCGACGTTCGACATCGTTAGTTCGTCTACCACGGCCTCGAGGAACGCCGCACGGGCCGTCCGCGGTTCGACCAAGGAGAATCGAGAGGTATCGAGCGTGATCGCGAGCGGGATTCCTGGAAGTCCCGCCCCGCTGCCGACATCCGCTACGGACGCCCCCAATGGCACCTCCGTCGCCGCCCGCAGGCCATCGAGGAGGTGCCGCTCCCAGAGCCTGTCCGCATCCGCGCGGGCAACCATGCCGCGAGGGATGGCGATGCGCTCAAGGAGCGCCTCGTATCGCGCGAGCCGATCGAGTTGGGTGGAGTTGAGACGCACGCCCACGTCGGCTACTTGGCGAGCCCAAGCCTCATGTTTCACGTGAAACATCTCCGGGACGGGGCGGGCAAGCAGTCCGGAGCAGCCTAGTCTGGGAACACGACGACGTAACGTTCCGGCTCGTCGCCCTTCGACTCGGTTTCAACCCCGTCCATCTGGGCGACCGCATCGTGGGCAATCTTCCGCTCCAGGGCGTCCATAGGCTCGAGGGCCTGCTCCTCACCCGACTCAAGGGCGCGCTCGGCAGCAAGCCGAGCCTTCTCTTCCACCTTGGAGGTCCGGCGCTTGCGGTAGTCCTCGACGTCGACCAGGACGCGGATCCGCTGATCCAGCCGCCGACCGACGACCTGTCGCGCAAGCTCCTGGATCGCGTCGAGCGTGGCGCCCTGCTTGCCGATCAGCAGCGCCATATCGGCATCGTCCCCGTCCAAGATGTCCACGTACATGCGGCCGCCCTCCTCTGAAGGCTCGGCGATTGCGTCGATGTCCATCCGCGTGAGGAGCTCCTCGACGAAATCCGCGACGGCGTCGGCCTGATCCTCGATGTCAACGTCGTCGTCGTGTCGTTCAGCCACCGTCCACCTCCGAACTCACGGTTTCTTCTTCGGCCGCAGCTGGTTGCCGGGCTTGGCGCCCTTGATCGGCTTGTCCGTTTCACCGTTGGTCGATCCCGGAGGCGGCCCAGAGGCGGCTTCGTCGGTGGAAGTGGTCGACGCACCGTTGTCCGCTGCCGGCTCCGGCGGCTTCGGCTTATCTGCCACCGGCTTCTGCGGCTTCGGCTTGTCGGCCGCCGGCTTCTGGGCCGCGGCCTTCTGCGGCGGCTTCTTCTGCTGGGGCTTGCGCTGGCCTTGTGGCTTCTTCTGAGACGACTTGGGCTGCTGGCCCTTGCCGTCGCGCTGCGGAGTCCCCGCATCCTTCGGCGGCTCCTGCAGGCCCTGAACGGCTTGCGCCTTCTCGTTCATCCAGGCCATGAAGCCCTTCTTCTTCGGCCCGCCCTCTTCCTGGCGGCGGCGCTGCTCAGCCTTGGCGCGCTCGAGCGCCTCCGGGCCGATGTGGCCGGCGCGGAGCATGACTGTCTGTTGCGCGATCTGGATCCCGTTGGCGGTGGTCCAGTACAAGATCAGACCGGCTGGGAACGCCCACCCCCACACCACATAGATCAGCGGCATGTACTTCATGAGGGCCGCCTGAGGGCCTGCCTGAGCGGCTTGGGGGTTCGCCTTGGTCATCTGGCGCTGCATGAAGATGGCGCTCGCGAGCATCAAGGCGAGGAGCAAGATGTACGGGATCGCGTCCGGGAACTTCTTCGTCCCACAGTCCAGCGTCGAAGACGAGGCGGCGTCCGGGATGGGCCGGCCGTCGTTGCCGAGGATCGGGAGACCGGACTGGATCGGCTGCTTCTGCGTGTCACGGAGTTCGGCCTGGGTGCCCGACGTCGCGAGCGAGCACTGCAGGTTGACGCCCGCCATGTTCAGGTTCTGATGGGTCAGGACGTTATGGAACAGCAAGCTGTCCTGGGGGAGGTGGTTGTTCACGACCTGATACGTGGCGACCTGCCCGGTCGCGTCGACGTTGGCCGACAGCAACGGCGGGCGTATGACGGCGTACATCGCGAACAAGAACGGCAGCGTCAAGAGCAGGGGAAGGCAGCCACCCAGCGGGTTGACGCCCGCCTCACGGTAGAGCTTCATCTGCTCCTCTTGGAGCTTCTGCTTGTTGCCCTTGTACTTCTTCTGCAGCTGCTTCAACTCAGGTTGCAGCGCCTGCATGTGCTGCATGCTCTTGATCTGCTTGAACCCGAACGGCAGCAACACCAGGCGGATCAGCACGGTCAGGATGATGATCGCGAGCGCGTAGTTCGGGACCGCCGCATAGATCTGCGCGAGACACCACCCGAGGCCGTTCAGCAATAGCTGCCAAGGAGCGAACGCCAGCACCGTTACATCGCCCCCGCTTTGCGTATGACGGCATCATGCGCCGCGACCCGCATCGGAACGTCGTCGATGCCGCCGGCACCGAACGGGTTGCAGCGCAATATGCGCCAGAACCCCAACGACATGCCTCGGACAAGGCCGTGCGCACGGATGGCTTCCTCGGCGTAGTGGCTGCAGCTGGGGTAGAAGCGGCATTGGCCACCGAACGAGCCAGCCAGCACCAGTCGGTAGCCGCGGATCGCTCCGATCGCCAGCCAGCGTGCCGGCGCACCCGCCCGCCACAGGAGATCGCGTGCGTTCATCGCCTCGCCGTCCCCGTCACGAGCGCCGTCATCTCGTCCACCAACTCCCGGCTCGAAGCGCCGTCGATCGCGGCGCGCGCCACAAGGACGGCGTCACGCCGGCCCGCCAGCGGTCCGACCTCGGCCCACGCCGCCCGCAAGACCCGGCGTGCGCGGTTGCGCTGCACAGCACCACCGATCCGCTTGCTCGCGATCGCGGCGACCCGCCCCGATCCCGGGGCCAGGAACACCACGACGCGACGTCCTCGTATCGCGCGCTCGCCGTCGAGGATGCTCGAGATCTCGCGCGAGCGCACCGCATCCGTCCGTTCCCGCAGGTCAAACGGCGAGCCGCGCACGGCCCTTGCGACGCCGCGACGCCAAGATCGAACGACCGGCGCGCGTGCGCATGCGGTGTCGGAACCCGTGCACCTTCGCGCGACGGCGGTTGTTCGGTTGGAACGTCCGTTTGCCTTTGGCCATGATTCATGAACCTCACTGGATGCGACGGCCGGCGGGTTCGCCGGCCGTGTGGAGTATACGGGCGTCGTCGCTGCGCACAGGGGTTGACAACAGAAAGTGCGTCAAGACCCCCGTTCCGGCGTGAAGTGTGGAAAAACACCGTGCTATGGTCCCCGACGCCTTCCCCCGGGCACGTCGCACTCGGGCGTCATCGGATAGGAAGCCTTCCCCCCAACGGGTTATCCACCGGTGTGGAAAGGCCTTGTGGAATAGGTATGGGATCGATCGTGCATGACACCCCGGCAATCGACGCGTGGTCCGGGGTTCTGGCGAAGGCTCGATCGGAGCTCGCCGACACCACCATCGTCATGTGGTTCTCCGACGTGCAGCCCGTCCGGCTGGATGACGAGGTCCTCACGCTTTCGGTGCCGAGCCCGCTCGTGCGCGAGCGGTTGCAGCATCATCACCTCGGCCTGATCGAGGAGGCCGCGGCGAGCACGATCGGTCACCCGGTCAAGATCGAGTTCGAGGTGACCGAGGGCAGCCGCCATCCGCTGGGCGACGCGCCTGAGCCGATGACGCCGCGCGAGGAGCGCGCGGTCACGACCGGCACGCAGGTGCACGCCGCGCGACCCAACCCGAACCTCGGCGCGCCGGGATTGCCCTTCCCCAACTACACCTTCGACGCGTTCGTGCCCGGACCCTCCAACCGGTTCGCGCACGCCGCGGCCATGGCGGTCGCCGAGGCACCGCCGTCCACCGCGTACAACCCGTTGTTCATCTACGGCGGCGTGGGCCTCGGGAAGACCCACCTGTTGATCGCGGTCGGACATCACATGTACCGGCTCAACCCGGGGATCCGCGTCAAGTACGTGACGTCGGAGCAGTTCCTGACCGAATTCATCAAGGCGGTGCGCGAACGCCAGAGCGATCGGTTCCGGCAGCGATACCGCGAGGTCGACGTGCTCCTCGTCGACGACATCCAGTTCTTCGCCAAGCGCGAGGAGACCCAGACGGAGTTCTTCCACACCTTCAATCACTTGCACGGCAGCGGGAAACAGATCGCGATCGCCTCGGACCGGCCACCGCACGAGCTCTCGGGCCTCGAAGAACGGTTGGTCAGCCGGTTCCGCTGGGGGCTGTGCGTCGACGTGCAGCCGCCCGACCTCGAGACGCGGATCGCGATCTTGCAGCTCAAGGCCGAGCGAGAGCGGCTCGTCGTGCCGCACGAGGTGATCGAGTTCGTCGCATCGAAGTTCGACCAGTCGGTACGCGAACTCGAGGGCGCGCTCGTGCGGGTCGCGGCCTGGTCGGAACTCACCGCCTCGCCCGTGGATCAAGAACTCGCCGAACGCGCGCTCCAAGACCTGATCCCGCAGGCCGAGACCGAGATCCCGCCGCAGCTGATCATGGAGGAGACGGCGAGCTACTTCACGCTCACGACCGGAGATCTGGTGTCGAAGTCGCGCTCGCGGCCGTTGACCACCGCACGACACATCGCGATGTACATCATGCGCGAGTGCACCGGCCTATCGCTCGTGAAGATCGGCGAGATCTTCGGCGGCCGCGACCACACGACGGTTCTGCACGGGATCAAGAAGGTCGAGGACGAGATGCGCGCGCGTGACGCGACGTTCCGCCAGGTCCAGGACCTCACCAGGATCGTCCGCGGCCGCGTTCGGAGCTCGGTGTGAAGGCGGTGGAAAACGCCGTGGATCGCTGGGGACAATCACGCGCCGCCCGCGGCGCACATCGAAGCGACAGCCTTTCCACACCTGCCGTACACATGTCCGACCCCGCTTCTACGCTGGCAGAACGGTCGGTTGTCCACGGTTCCACAGGCTCTACTACTACTGGTTAGAAAACAGAACAGAACAAGTGCAGGGGGTGCTTACGTGAAGTTTCGATGTGATCGCGACGCGTTGTCCGAGGCGTTGCAGACGGTGCAGCGCGGCGTCTCGTCGCGACCGGGCATCCCGGCGCTGACCGGCGTGTTGATCGACGCAACCGACGCCGGCCGGCTCACGCTCACGACGACCGACCTCGAGGTGTCGGCGCGCCTGACCATCGACGCCCAGGTCAACGAGGCGGGAACGGCGCTGATCCCGGCGCGGCTCCTCGGCGACACGGTCAAGTCGCTGTCCGATGCGCCGGTCGATGTCGAGACCGACCGGGCCCAGGCGCAGATCCGCTGCGCCGCATACGAGGGGTCACTCCGCCTGCTGCCGGCCGAGGACTTCCCGGGCCTGCAGGAGCCGAGCGGCACGAAGGTTCAGGCGGACGCCGGCGCCTTCGGCGAGGCCGTCTCGCAGGTGGGGCGCGCGGCGAGCCGAGACGAGGCGCGGCCCGTTCTGACGGGGGTGCTGGTCGAGATCAGCCGCGAGGGCTGCATGCTCGTGGCGACCGACTCCTACCGCCTCGCGGTCCGCGAGCTCGTGGCGAGCGCGGACGGCGAGGCGAAGGCCATCGTTCCTGAGCGGGCGCTGTCCGAGGCCGGCCGGGCCGCAGCAGCGGACGAGAAGGGCTCGATCGAGATCGCCGTCGACGACGCGCAGGTCTCGTTCCGATCGGGCGGACTGACGATCACGTCCCGGCTGATCGAAGGCGAGTTCCCGAACTATCGCCAGTTGCTGCCCGACACGCACGAGAGCCGGCTCACGGTCTCGCGCCAGCAGCTGCTCGACGCGGTGCGTCGCGTCGGGCTGCTCGCACGCGACACGACGCCCGTGCGCATGGAGTTCAACGCGCTCGGCGTCAAGCTTTCGTCGAGCTCTCCCGATCTCGGGCAGGCGGTCGAGACCGTCGAGGCGCGGTATGAGGGCGAGGACCTGACGGTCGCGTTCAACCCGCAGTACTTGATCGACGGACTGACGGCGAGCGTCGGCGAGTCGATCCAGCTCGACGTGCGCGACGGGTTGAAGCCCGGCGTCGTCCACGGCGAGGGCGGCGGGTTCACCTACCTCGTGATGCCGGTGCGGCTGCCGGCAGCGGTTCCGTAGCCCTTCGGGCGCAGCGTATCCTGCAGCCATGCTGCTGCGTTGGGTCGAGCTGCGCGACTTCCGCAACCACGCCCATACCAAGCTCAAGCCGATCCCCGAAGGCCTCCTCGTCGCCGTCGGCGGCAACGGCGAAGGGAAGACCAACCTGCTCGAGGGGATGCATTTCCTGTACGCCCTGCAGAGCCCTCGTGCGAGCGCGAGCGAGTCGTTGGTGCGCCACGGGGCGTCGTCGGGGTACGTGCGCGGTGAGTTCCAGACGCGCGACGGCAAGGTGCTCGTCGAGGCGGAGGTCAAGACCAAGGGCGCCAACAAGGTGCAGGTGAACCGGTCGACGGTGCGCCGGCGCCGCGATCTCCGCAAGCAGGTGCGCTCCGTGTTGTTCGGGCCGTTCGACCTGCCGGTGATCACCGGTGATCCGTCTCGGCGCCGAGGTTTCATGGACGAAGCGGTGGTCGCGCTCGTTCCGGCGTCGGACACGCTCACATCGACCTACGAGAAGGTCGTGCGCCAGCGCAACCGTCTCCTGAAGGAACACGACGGCAGAGGGGCACCGCCCGACCTTCCGACCTGGGACGAGCAGCTCGTTGAGACCGGCACCGCCGTGATCGAGGCCCGCGCGGCCGCCGTGACGGCGCTGGCGGACGCGGCGAGCGCCGGCTTCGACGACGTCGCGGGTTACCCCCTGCTCGTCCGCTACGCGCCGAACGTGGCCGCCGACGGGGACATCGCGGCTGCGTTCCGCGAGCGGTTGGCCGAGCGCCGCGCGGACGAGCTGCAGCGACGTGCGTCGCTCGTGGGCCCGCACCGCGACGACCTTGAGCTCGCCGTCCGAGACCTCGGCGCTCGAGGGTTCGCGAGCCACGGCGAGACATGGGTCGCGGCCCTGTCGCTGCGGCTCGCCGTTGCCGACGCGGTCGAGGCCGCGATCGGCGAGCCGCCGATCGTGATCGCCGACGACCCGTACAGCGCGCTCGATCCCTCGCGCCGTGACCACGTGGCCGCGCGGCTCGCCGCGCGGCCCGGACAGGTGGTGATCAGCGTCGCCGACGATGCCGACGTTCCGACCCAAGCGACGCAGGTCTGGGATGTCCGCGCCGGCACGGTGAAGGTGCGAGGCTGAGGCGATGCCGCACTCGACCGGCTTCGGCCAACGCCGTGATCCACGCACCGAGCGGCCCGTCCCGCTCGGCGACGTGGTGGACGAGCTCCTCGGCGAGGACCTTTTCCGCCGCGGGATGCCCGTGGCGACCCTGACCAAAGCGTGGCCCGAGCTGGTCGGTGAGCGCCTGGCGGAGGCAACCGCGCCGGTGTCGCTCGAGGGCGGCTGTCTGGTCGTGCGGGCCGCCGACGGGCCCTGGGGATCGCAGGCGACGTACCTCGCGGAGGAGATCCGCAAACGCGCCGACGACGCCTTGGGCGGCGGGGCGGTCACGACCATCCGGATCGTCGTCGGAACAGACGAAAACCGCAGGTCAACCCGCTGATTTCGTGACCTCGGTTACGGTCATCAGGAGGTCCGCTCGGGTACCATAGAGGGGTCGTGCCCGGTCCCCCCGCGCACGGCCCCCAGCGACGCCGTGTGAGTTCCGCGCGGCCCCGAACGGAGGACGTTTGGCCACCGCAGCGAAGGCAGCACCGAAGGCACCAGCGAAGTCCCGACGCACGAAGTCCACGGGCTACGACGCCCAGAACATCCAGGTCCTCGAAGGGCTCGAGCCGGTCCGCAAGCGGCCCGGCATGTACATCGGTACCACCAGCGTCCGCGGCCTGCACCATCTGGTGTACGAGTGCGTCGACAACTCGATCGACGAGGCGATGGCCGGGTTCTGCGACCGGATCGTCGTCACGTTGCACACCGACGGGTCGGCCAGCGTGCAGGACAACGGCCGCGGGATCCCGGTCAAGCCGATCCCCGGCGCGAAGGACCGACGCTCGGCGCTCGAGGTCGTTCTGACCGTGCTGCACGCCGGCGGCAAGTTCGGCGGCGGCGGGTACGCGATCTCCGGAGGGTTGCACGGGGTCGGCGTCTCCGTCGTGAACGCTCTGTCGAGCAAGCTCGAGGTCGAGGTCCGCCGCGACGGCGCGATCCACACGATGTCGTTCGCCCGCGGCAAGGTCACCAAGAAGCTCACGAAGGGCAAGGCCGCCCAGAAGACGGGCACGTTGGTCCGGTTCTGGCCCGACCCCGAGGTGTTCACCGAGACCGTCGAGTTCCGTAAGGAGATGTTGGCCGAGCGCCTGCACGAGCTGAGCTTCCTCAACAAGGGTGTCGAGATCCAGCTCGTCGACGACCGCGACAAGAGCAAGGAGATCTACAAGGCCAGCGGCGGCCTCGTGGACTTCGTCAAGTACCTGGGGCAGGGCAAGGAGACCGTCAACCGGATCATCCCCGTCGAGTCCAAGACCGACGACAGCGAGGTCGAGATCGCGATGCAGTGGACGACCGGATACAGCGAATCGGTCTACTCCTTCGCGAACACGATCAACACGCACGAAGGCGGGATGCACGAGGAGGGCTTCAAGAAGTCCCTCACCAACGTCTTGAACCGCTACGCACGCACCAAGGGCGTTCTCAAGGAGAAGGACGACAACCTGATCGGCGAGGACGTCCGCGAGGGTCTCATCGCGATCGTCTCGGTGAAGCTCAAGGATCCACAGTTCGAAGGCCAGACCAAGACCAAGCTTGGCAATGCCTCGATGCGTTCCCTCGTCGAGACCACGGTCAACGCGCGGCTCGCGGAGTGGTTGGAGGAGCATCCCGGCGAGGCGAAGCGGATCGTCCAGAAGTCGCAGTCGGCCGCGAAGGCACGCATGGCGGCCAAGCAGGCACGCGACCTCACCCGGCGCAAGTCCTTCCTCGAAGGTGGGTCGCTGCCGGGCAAGCTGGCCGACTGTCAGCTCAACGACCCGGGCAGCTGTGAGCTCTACATCGTCGAGGGCGACTCCGCGGGCGGTTCCGCGAAGTCGGCCCGTAACCCCGCCAGCCAGGCCATCCTGCCGATCCGGGGCAAGATCTTGAACGTCGAGAAGGCGCGCCTGCACAAGATCTTGGAGAACCTCGAGATCCAGGCGCTGATCACGGCGATCGGCACCGGCGTCGGCGACGAGTTCGACCTCGACAAGGCGCGGTACCACCGCATCGTGATCATGGCCGACGCCGACGTCGACGGCGCGCACATCCGCACCCTGCTGCTGACGTTCTTCTTCCGCAACATGCGCGAGTTGATCGACGCCGGCTACATGTACCTCGCGCAGCCGCCCCTGTACCTCGTCAAAGAGGGCAAGCAGGAGCACTACTTCTACACCGAGCGGGAGTGGGACGACTGGCGCGAGGCGAACGCCAACGGAAAGAAACTCGAGCCCCAGCGGTTCAAGGGTCTCGCCGAGATGGACGCCTCGCAGCTGTGGGACACCACGATGGATCCCGAGCACCGCACGCTCTTGCAGGTCACGCTCGACGACGCCGCGACCGCCGACCGTCTGTTCACCGTGCTGATGGGCGAGGACGTGCCGTCGCGCCGCGAGTTCATCGAGACGAACGCCCGCTACGTCACGAACCTCGACGTCTGAGGCGCACGAGAGGCATGCAGACATGAGCCAGAACCTGTTCGCCGGTCGGGTGGAGCCCGTCCAGCTCGAGGAGGAGATCCAGCGCTCCTACCTCGATTACGCGATGTCGGTCATCGTCGGGCGCGCCCTGCCGGACGTCCGCGACGGGCTGAAGCCCGTGCATCGCAGGATCTTGTGGTCGATGCTCGAGCAGGGCCTGCGGCCGGATCGGCCGTACCGCAAGTCGGCCAACGTGGTCGGCGGCGTGATGAGCAAGTACCACCCGCACGGCGACGCCGCCATCTACGACGCGTTGGTCCGGATGGCGCAGGACTTCTCGTTGCGCTACCCGCTGGTCGATCCGCACGGCAACTTCGGCTCGATCGACGGAGACCCCGCCGGCGCCTCGCGCTACACCGAGGCGCGCCTGGGGTCGTTCGCGATGGAGATGCTTCGCGACATCGAGGCCGAGACCGTCGACATGGTCCCGAACTACGACGGCTACGAAACGGAGCCGCTCGTCCTGCCCAGCCGGTTCCCGAACCTGCTCGTCAACGGCGCCGGCGGTATCGCCGTCGGGATGGCCACCAACATCCCGCCGCACAACCTCGGCGAGGTGATCGACGCGGTGGTGCACACGATCGACAACCCGGAGGCGACGCCGGCGGAGCTGATGAAGTTCGTCAAGGGCCCCGACTTCCCGACCGCCGGGTTCGTCATGGGCAAGCAGGGCATCAAGGACGCCTACACGACCGGTCGCGGCTCGATCAAGGTTCGTGCCAAGTCCTCGATCGAGGAGGGGTCGAACGGCCGTTCCCAGATCGTCGTCACCGAGCTGCCGTACCAGGTCAACAAGGCCCGCCTGGCCGAGAAGATCGCCGACCTCGTGAAGACCGGCAAGGTCAAAGACATCGCCGACGTCCAGGACCACTCCAGCGGCCGCAACGGGATGCGCCTGGCGGTCGTCCTCAAGCGTGGCGCGAACCCGCACGTCGTCCTCAACCAGCTCTACAAGCACACGCAGCTCCAGGACAGCTTCGGCGTGATCATGCTCGCGCTCGTCGACGGCGTGCCGCGCACGCTGAACCTCGCGGAGATGATCGGCTACTACGTCGACCATCAGGTTGACGTCGTCACGCGCCGCACCCGCTTCGAGAAGCGCAAGCGCGAGGAGCGCCTCCACATCGTCGAGGGGCTGCTGATCGCCCTCGATCACCTCGACGAGGTCATCAAGATCATCCGCGCCTCGCAGGACTCCGAGGAAGCGCGCACCAAGCTGATGAAGCGGTTCAAGCTCTCGGAGATCCAGGCGAACCACATCCTCGACATGCCGCTGCGCCGGCTCACCCGCCTGGCGCGCACCGAGCTCGACGACGAGAAGAAAGAGCTCGTCGCACGGATCAAGTACCTCGACTCCCTGCTGAAGAGCCCCGCGAAGCTGCGGGGTGTGATCAAGGACGAGCTCCAGGAGATCAGGAAGAAGTACGCCGATCCGCGGCGCACGCAGATCAAGGCCGATGAGGGCGAGTTCGACGTCGAGGACCTGATCGCCGAAGAGGACGTCGTCATCACGGTCTCGCGGGCGGGCTACGTGAAGCGCCAGCCGATCGACGCGTTCAAGCGCCAGGGCCGAGGCGGCAAGGGCGTCAAGGGCGCGACCCTCAAGGAAGAGGACGTCATCACGAACGTCTTCATCACGACGACGCATCACTGGCTGCTGTTCTTCACCTCGAAGGGCAAGGTCTATCGGGTGAAGGCGCACGAGGTGCCCGAGGCCTCGCGCCAGGCGCGCGGGCTCTACGCGGCCAACCTCCCCGGCGTCCAGGTGAGCGCGGACGAGCGCGTGTCAGCGGTGCTCGACCTGAAGGAGTACGAGGCCGGCCGGTTCCTGCTGTTCTCGACCAAGCGTGGCATGGTCAAGAAGACGATGCTGCCCGAGTACGACTCCCCGCGTACGGGCCTTGCGGCGATCAACCTGAAGCAGGGCGACGAGCTCATCGACGTGAAGCTCACCAACGGTAAGGACGACGTGTTCCTTGTCTCGCGCAAGGGCCAGACGATCCGGTTCAAGGAGGGTCTCGCCCGCCCGATGGGCCGCGCGACGGCGGGAGTCATCGGCATGCGGCTGGGAGACGACGACGAGGTCATCGAGCTCTGCCTGACCTCCGAGGGCGAGGAGATGATCAGCGTCTCGCAGAACGGCTACGGCAAACGGTCCAAGCTCGCCGACTACCCGGTCAAGGGCCGCGGCGGCAAGGGCGTGATCGGCCACCAGATCACCAAGAAGACAGGGTTGCTCGCCGGCGCGTTCATCGGCTCGAAGGATCAGGACCTGTTGACGATCTCGTCGGCGGGCAAGGTCCAGCGCGTCGCGGCGGAGGAGATCCGTCGCGTCGGCCGCAGCTCGCAGGGCGTCCGGACGATGCGGGTCGAGCCGGGCGAGACCGTCGCCGCGATCGCGCCGGTCGTGCTCCAGATGGACGAGGAGTAACCCCCCGCCGAGCCGGCAGAAGCCGTCCGGACGGTCGAAGCGTCGGTCCGGATGCCATGGCAAGATGGCGGGGCCGTGACCCTCCCCGACTGGCCCGAACTTCGCGAACGCATGCTCGCGCCCAAACCCGCCTTCGTGTTCACGGCCTACGCGATCGGGCGAGACCCGCTGAAGGTGCGCTACGACGGCGCCGGCGCGTTCACGCTGGCCGAAACGGGCACGACGCTCGTCGGTGAGGCGTGGGTGACATCGGCGGTCGAGCCGCAGCGGTTCGTTCGATTGCGTGACGCGCAGGGGCAGGTGACGGGTCGCGAAGAGACCGGCCGGCCGAGCGTGATCGCCGAGGTGCAGGGACTCCGCGGCTCGACCACCATGCGACTGTGGATCGACGAGGAGGTCGGGTGCATCGTGCGGATGGAGCGCGTCAACGATCCGGCGCCCCTCGTGGTGCTCGACGACCTGGCGGTGGATCAGTCCGCGGCCGACTCGGGCAACGGCACCTTCGAGAACACGCGCCAGAGCACGACGTCGTAGCCCGCCTTGATCGCGCCCGCCACCACCCACGGCGCCCCGTAGGCCACGCGCATCAGGATCGTCCCGATCAGCGGCCCGAACGGCCGTGCCACGTACCGCGCGCTGTTGGTGGCGGCCGCCGCCGCCGTGCGCTCGGACGGGTCGACCATGGCGGCGATGTAGGCCTGTCGCGTCGGCACATCCATCTGCGACAGCGCGAATCGCATGAGCAGCACGACGATCGCGCTCCCAAGCGTCGGCGCGAAGGGCACGAGGATCAGCAACACGTTCGAGGGCAGGTGCGTGAACACCATCGTGTTGAGCAGGCCGGCGCGCGCGGCGATCCGCGGCGCGAGCACCGACGAGCCGGCCTGGAGCAGCCCGGCGGCGAAGATCACGGCCGACATCAACTCCTGGCTCGCGCCGAACGTCTTGGAGAACCAGAACACGATGAACACCGTGATCACGAACCCGCCCGCGAACGCGTCGACCGCGAACAGCGACGACAGCTTCGTCACCGTCGCGCGTGAGCGATCGAGCGGGATGCGCGTGTTCGCGACCTCGGTCTCGAGCCCGGCCGACAAGCCGGATGCGAGCCACAGGCAGATCGCGGCGCCGATCGGGAACAACAGGAACCACGCACGCCCCGTCGGCGTGCCGCTCCAGAGCCGATGCACGAACGCGGGGCCGCCGGCGAGCAACGCGCCGAACGCACCGGCGAGGTACGCGACGGCGTTGTAGCGGCCGAACACGAGGAGGCGTGTCTTGGCCGGCGCCTGACCGATCATCGCCTGCTCGAGCGTCGTCAGCGGCCCGTTCTCGTTCGCGTCGGTCGACAACACCCCGAGCAGCGCCAGCGCGATCAAGATCCACAGCTTGTCCGTGGCCGCGTACGCGGCGCCGACGATCCCCATCAGGAGCAGCAGCCCGCCGTAGGTGCGCCTGCGGCCCCACCGGTCGCCAAGGATGCCGACCGTGATCGCCGAGATCGCCATCCCGGCGAGGATCGCGGCGCCGAGCAGCCCGACGGCGAGGTTCGAGGCGCCCGAAGCCGCCAGGGACGCACCCAAGATCACGGCGCCGAAGCCGTACAGGAACGCGCGCACGGCCTGGATCCCGAGGATCCGGCGCAGATCGGTCCGGAAATCGTCGTTCACGCGAAGAGCCCGATCGCGGCGGAGATGCCGACGAGGACGAACGTGATCCCGACGATCAGCCCGACGATCGCCGCGGCGTAGGCGGTCCCCAGACGCCGGGTCCCGGCCTGGAGCGCCCGTCGTGCCACGACCCCGCCCCACAACGCGACCGCCGCCGCAGCCAGCACCCCGAGCTCGAACACCGCGCCCCGCGCACCGATGGGGACCGCAGCCACGAGGGCGAGGACGATGGGCACGAGCGCGATCGAACCGAGGACCAGCAACAGACCGCGGCGTGCGGCCGCGTCGCCCGGAGAACTCGCGCGCGCGTCCACGCGCGCATCATCGCAGGACCGATGAACCTCAGGCCGAGCGCAGGCCGCGGAGCGCGATCATCCGGCGGATGTTGGTCCGCGCCTGCCCGTACGAGAGCGTGTCGGCCGTTCCATCGCAGCCGAGCGCGCCGAGCGTCCGCCTCTGGCTGTCGCTCGCCGGATCGGTCAGCAGTCCCTGGATCACCATCGCCGCTTCGCCGTGGGTGAACGTGTCGTCGTAGCGCATGTGCAGCTCGTCGCACAGGAACCGGAGGTAGCC
>JBJMLQ010000065.1:0-4098 GCA_045805225.1 Actinomycetota bacterium
AACTAATTCAAAACAACACCCTATAACAATCTATGGGCACGGCCGCGAAGCGGCCGCGCCCCACGCCGGGTTGTGCCTACACGGCTTCGAGATCGCGCTCGATCGCCTTGAGCTCCTCCGGACTGCCCTGGACGACCGGCCCTTTGAACCATTTGCGGGCCGAGGCCACCCAGTAGATCCCCGCGAACCCGATCACGACGGCGACCGCGATGGGTGCGAAGTTGAACGCGTTCCAGAAGGAGATGCCGAGGCCGCCCGGGCTGTACTGGGGCATCATCAAGATGATGCAGATGAACACGACCCACACGACGGCGATCGTGCCGATCGGCCGGCTCCACTTCCCGAGGTTCCACGGTCCGACCGAGAACGCATGCCCGGCCCGAAGCCGCAGGAACGTGGGCATCACGTACGCGATGTAGAGGCCGATCACCGCGATCGCCGTGGCCGCGTAGTAGGCGACGGCGCTGCCGAGCCAGTACGCGGGTGCGACGAGGATCCAGGCGAGGACGACGGCGAGCCAGATACTGTTCGTCGGCGTCCGGGTGCGCTTGTTGATCTTGTGCCAGGTGCGGTGGCCGGGGACGGCGCCGTCCCGGCTGAACGCGTAGATCATGCGCGAGTTCGCGGTCACGGACGACATCCCGCAGAAGAACTGCGCGCCGAGGACGATCAAGAGCATGAACACGGCCCAGCTCTTGCCGACCGCATCGAGGAAGATCTGCGCGGGGGCGGCGACGTTCGCCGTCGCCAACTGGAACGACAGCGCGTTCGTGTACCCCTGCTGGCCCTGCACGGCGTACCAGACCCCGAGCAGCAGGATCCAGCCGAAGATGACCGAGACGATCACGGAGCGGTAGACGCCCTTCGGGCCGGCGGTCGCGGCGTCGTTCGTCTCCTCCGTCATATGCGCCGACGCGTCGTAGCCGGTCAGCGTGTACTGGGCGAGCAGGAGTCCGACCAGGAAGATGTAGAACGTCGAGCCGAAGAACCCGCTCGAGAAGCCGCTGCCGTTGATGAACCCGGCCACCTGGTCCGGCGAGGACGGCGTGCTGTTGAACGAGAAGATCGTGCCGAAGCTCGTGTGCTGATCCGGCACCGCGAACAAGATCGCGAAGATGATCAACACGCCCGCGACGTGCCACCAGACGCTCACGTCGTTGAGCATCGCCACGAGCCGGATCCCGAACGTGTTCATCAGTCCGTGCAGGACGAGGATGCCGGTGTACGAACCGATCAGGATCAGCTTCGTGATGTCGACGTTGAACGCGATGTTCAGGAACGCGCAGAAGAACGCCGCGAACCCGAAGTCGATGCCGGCGGTAACGCCGACCTGTCCGAGGAAGTTGAACCAGCCGGTGAACCACGACCACGCGGGTCCGTTCTTCGGCGCCACCTTCGCGGACCAGTAATACAGGCCGCCCGCGGTCGGGTAGCTCGAACAGATCTCGGCCATCGCGAGCGCGACGAACGTGACGAGCAGGCCGACCAGCGGCCAACCGTACGCTGAGCTCGCCGGCCCCCCTTCGACCATCCCGTATCCGAACAGCGTGAGGCACCCCGACAGGATCGAGATGATTGTGAACGACACCGCGAAGTTGGAGAACGCCCCCATCCCGCGTTTGAGCTCCTGCGCGTAGCCGAGCTCGTGGAGCTTGTCGACGTCGGTCGTTGACGCCGGTGAGGAAGCCTGCATGCCGGAATCGGCAGGATCCATCTGCGACCCCCTTTCCCCTCGTCAGGGAGGTGCGACGGTGGCTGACTAGCGGTATCAGAGACCCAGGCCACAGGCCTGTCAAACTGACCGCCGCGGTGAACCGGCCGCCGGCGCCGCTCAGGGGCGCAGCAGGTACAGCCGGAACGCGTCGTGATCGATCGGGAGCACCTCGAAGCGCGTGAAGCCGGCTTCCTCGGCGTAACCTCGCAGCGTCTCGGGACGCATCACCGTTCCGGTCGCTGCGGAGGGCGTGCTGGCGCGGCCGGCGGGCAGGCAGTCGAAGATGCTCCACCCGTAGTAATAGGCGTCCCGCGCGTCGAACGTTCCGTCGAACCGCTCGCGGGTGCGCTCATCGACCACGAGCATCGCGCCGCGGTCAGCCAAGGCCCTGCGCGCGGCGGCGAGCACCTCGACCGGGTTGGGCATGTCGTGCACGCACTCGAAGGCCATCGCAAGGTCCGCGGTGGTCTCGATCGTGGCGGCGTCGGCAACGTGGAACCGCACGCGGTCGGCCACGCCGGCGTCCTCGGCGTGGGAGCGTGCGTGCTCGATCGAATACGCGTCCGGGTCGTAGCCGTCGACCGACGCCTGCGGATAGGCGAGCGCCACCGCGATCGATGACCAGCCCTGGCCGCAGCCGATGTCGAGCACGCGGGTGGGGCCGGCCTCGAGCGCGGTGCGGAACGGCGCGATGTTCGGCAGCCACTCGGTCCGAAGCGTCGTCATGTAGACCGGCCGGTTCGAGCCGCCCTGTCCGTCTGCGCTCTCCGCGCCGAACGTCTCCGGGTGGACGCCGGCGCCAGTGCGGTACGCCTCGACGACCGGATCGATCATCGAACGCAGACCGGCGAGCTGGCGGATCGTCGCGCCGAGGTAGGAGACGGAGTCCGGATCGAGCAGGCTCTCCCTGACGTCCTCGAGCAACCGGAACGTGTGCGCCTCGCGCGTCGTGTCCGCGACGAGAACGCCGATCGTTGCCTGCTGTTCGCACCACTCGCGGGCGTAGCGCGCGTCGATCCCGGCACGCTCGGCCAGGTCCTCGGACGTCAGCTCGGCGTCGTCGAGCGCCTCGTACAGCCCGAGACGGATACCGAGGTACATCGACAGGATCTGGAAGTAGCCGAGCGTCGCGTCGTGCACGCGGTCCGGGAAGGTGTTCGCGACCACCGGATCAGTCCTCCGGCGTCACGTACGCGGCGGTGATCCCGCCGTCGACGATCAGTGACGCGCCGGTCATGTAGCTGGCGTCGTCCGACGCGAGGAACAGCGCCGCTTTCGCGAGCTCCTCGGCTCGGCCGAGCCTGCCCATCGGGATGTGGACGAACCGGCGCTGCTTCTTCTCCTCGTCGGAAAGCAGCGCGAGCAGCAATGGAGTTTCGATAGGGCCGGGGCACAGCGCGTTGCAGCGGATCCCCGTGCGCGCGTACTCGACGGCGATCTCGCGGGTCATCGCGAGCACCGCGCCCTTGGAGGCGGTGTACGCGGTCTGGCTGGTGGCGGCCCCGAGCCACGCGACGAAGGAGGCGACGTTGATGATCGACCCACCGCCGTTCGCCAGCATCGCGGGGATCCCGTACTTGCACCCGAAGGCGACGCCCTTGACGTTCACGCCGAGCACCGTGTCCCAGGTCGCGCCGTCCATCTCCGTGATGGAGCCGTCGTCCAGCGGCATGATCCCCGCGTTGTTGTAGAGCACGTCGAGGCGCCCGAACCGCTCCATCGTCGCGCCGACCATCGCCTCGGCGTCGGCATCCTTCGAAACGTCGGCATGGACGTACTGCGCGGCCTCGCCGATCCCCGCGGCCGTCGCCTCGCCGGCCTCGTCGTTGACGTCGGTGAGCACGACGCGAGCGCCCTCGGAGGCGAACAGCTCGCTCGCGACCTTGCCCATCCCGCTGCCGCCACCGGTGATCAGGGCGACCTTGCCGTCCAAGCGCATGCGGACCTCCGTCAGCCGACCGCCGCAGCCTACGGTACGGTGCGGAGCCGTGGAGGTGATCGCGAGCGACGCCGCGAAGGCGTTCATCGCCGAGCGCGGCGGGCGGGCGTGGGTGTGGATCGACCCGCACACCGGCTTCGGCGCGATCTCGTACCTGTACCTGATCGGAGCGGTGGAGCCGCCGGGCGCGAGCCGCGCGACCAAGCGGATGCGAAGCGCTAGGCTGGCGCACCGGTTCACGAGCTATCCGGCCGACGGCCTCGAGGTGTTGTGCTCGTTCGGCAAGTACGGCGTGCCTCGCGAGCTCCACCTCACCCTCGCGCGGGTGCCGAAGCGGCACCTGAAGGCGTTCTGGAACGGGGCCGTGTTCGTCGGCGACGACCTGCAAGCGACCTGACGCCTACGCCGGGGGGCCGGCGACCTTGGCACGCAGCTGCGACATCGG
>JBJMLQ010000066.1:0-17234 GCA_045805225.1 Actinomycetota bacterium
ACCGAGACCCGACTGGATCTCGTCGGCCATCAGCAAGACGCCGCGCTCGGTGCACAGCCGGCGCGCCTCGCGCAGATACCCGTCCGGCGGCACGATCACGCCGGCCTCGCCCTGGATCGGCTCGACCAGGAAGGCGGCGGTGTCGTCGTCGATCGCGTCGCGGAGCGCGTCCGTGTCGCCGTAGGGCACGTTCTGGAACCCAGGGGTGAACGGACCGAACCCGGCTTGCGCGGTCGGATCGGTCGAGAAGCTCACGATCGTCACGGTGCGGCCGTGGAAGTTCCCGTCGGCCACGACGATCTTCGCCCGGTCCGGCGCCACACCCTTCACGTCGTAGCCCCATCGGCGCGCGGTCTTGATCGCGGTCTCGACCGCCTCGGCGCCGGTGTTCATCGCCAGGACCATGTCCTTGCCGGCGAGCGAGGCGAGGTCGCGGCAGAAGACCGGGAACGTGTCGTTGTGGAACGCGCGCGACGTGAGCGTGAGCCGGTCGAGCTGGCGGTGCGCCGCGGCGACCAGCCGAGGATGCCGGTGGCCGAAGTTGAGGGCGCTGTACGCGGCGAGCATGTCGAGGTAGCGCTCCCCCTCGACGTCGGTGACCCACGCGCCCTCGCCCTCGGCGATCACCACCGGCAACGGGTGATAGTTGTGCGCGGCGTGCCGCTGGGCGAGCTCGAGGAGCTCTTCGGCTCGCGTGCCCGCTGCTTGCTCGGTGCTCATCGGCGCCCCCGGTCGACCTTGGCGTCCCCAATCATCGCAGGTGCGGCCTCGAGCTAGGCGTGGATCCAGACGGGCGTACCCAGCGGCACGTCGGTGAGGTCTTCCATCTGCGGGTTGTACACGCGGACGCACCCGTGCGAGACGTCGTGGCCGCGATCGCTCGGATCGGCGGTCCCGTGGATCGCCATCCGGCCGCCCCCCGCCCACTCCGTGATCACGTTCGAGAACCCCGACAACCCGAGCACGAACACGCCGTACGGGCCGGCGGGATCGCCGGTCGGCACGCGCGCCCACACGAAGAAGCGCCCCGGCGCCGTCGGGGTTGCGGCCGCCCCCACGCCGACCGACAGGTCCTCGACGGTGTGACCAGCGTCTACACGGCGCAGCCGATGCGCCGACAGGTCGACGACGATCCGGTCGTGCCGGACCCGCGTGGTCACCTGGTCGCCGCGGACCCAGCCGGTGGTCCCGTTGGGACGGATCGGCAGCCGCACACGGAACCACGTCGTTCCCTGGTGATCGACGAACCCGGACACCGCCGGGAGCCACAGCGGCTCCTGCCAGTCGTTGGTGGCCGCGACCGTCCCGACCCTCCGCGCCCCCGGGCCGGGGCGGTCATACAAGAGGAATCGCAGCCCGTCCGCGCGCACGACCGTCGTTCCGCCCTGTGCAAGAACGGGCGCGCCGGCGACCGTCGCGTGCAGGGACGGCGACGGCGCTCGCGCGGGTACGGACGCCGACGAGGGCGCGCTCGGATGCGAGCACGCCGCGAGGGCGAGCGCGAGCAACGGGGGGAGCCACCGGCGCATGCCTCCATCCTCCCCGACGCGGGGGTGTGTCGGCTACCCTCGGCCGGTGTCTCGCCCGGTTCGGTTCCTGAGCGCCGCCGCCGTGCTCACGGTCCTCGCCGTGGCGTGTATCGGCGGCGGCGATCGAAGCAGCTCGTTCCCGGCGGCGCTCGATCCAGCGGCGGTGCAGCCCAGCGGGTTCACGACCCCGAGCGACGCCGCCCAGGTCGCCGCCGCGCGCGCGAAGATCAAGCACATCGTGTTCCTCGTGAAGGAGAACCGCACCTTCGACACGATGTTCGGGACGTTCCCGGGCGCCGACGGCGCGACGACCGGCCAGACGTGCGACGGCGGCACGAGGCCCCTCGCCAGGGCGAAGGACCGCACGCCCGACGCCGGCCACAGCTTCGCCGACGGGATCACCGTGATCAACGGCGGCGCGATGAACTGCTTCGCGCCGGACGGGTACGTGCAGTACCACCGCGCCGACATCCCGAACTACTGGCGCTATGCATCGCACTTCACGCTGGCCGACCACTTCTTCTCGTCGATCTACGGCCCCACCGGCGTCGAGCACCTGTGGACGTTCGCGTCGCAGTCCGATCGGTTCGTCGACCACGAGCGGCCCGGACAGTTCGGCACGGGCCGGCGCGAGTTCTGCGACGACCCGCAAGAGCTGGCGTTCTCGCTGCCGGTGCTGGATCGCGCCGATCAGGAGCACCTGTATCAACTGGAGAACCAAGGCGCGGCCGGGGCCGACACGATCCAAACGTATTACCGGCCTCGATGGCCCTGCACCAACGTGGCCGTGCTGCCCGACCGGCTCGACGCCGCCGGCGTCTCCTGGAAGGAGTACCGCGGCGCGAACGAGTGGGTGCAGCCGTTGCGGATGGTCAAGCACGTGCGGTTCAGCAGCATGTACAACAACGTGGTCACGCCCGAGGACTACCTGCACGACCTGGAGGCGGGGACGCTGCCGTCGGTGTCGTGGCTCACACCGCCGTTCGCGCAGTCCGATCACCCGCCGACGAGCATGTGCCGAGGCGAGAACTGGACGGTTCAGTACTTGAACGCGCTGATGGAGTCGAAGTACTGGAAGTCGACCGCGGTGGTGCTCACATGGGACGACTTCGGCGGGTTCTACGACCACGTGCCGCCGCCGCACGTCGACCTGTACGGCGACGGCCCGCGGGTTCCCGCCATCGTGATCTCGCCGTACGCGAAGCCCGGGTCCATCGACAGCACGACGCTCGAGTTCGCGTCGGTGCTGCGGTTCATCGAGACGGTGTTCAACGTCGCGCCGCTGACGAGTCGCGATGCGAACGCCGACGACATGCTCGAAGCGTTCGACTTCAATCAGAAGCCGCTGCCGCCCTTGATCCTGCATGAGCGGTCATGCCCCGCCGGGCCGGCGCCTCAGCCGCAGGAGTAGACGCGAGCCGACGGCACGCCGTACGTCGCGCCGACCACGACCGCACGGCCGACGCCCCACATCGCCGCGCCGTCGAGCGCGACGCTCGCGAGGGTGTCGGGCGGCTGGGAGCCCGCCCCGGGGACCGCGGTCCAGCCGCTATCCGTCGCGCGCAACGCGATCGCGCGCGAGGAGCCCTCGGCCGAGACCACGCCCACCGCGACGGTGCCCTGTTGGTCGCTCGCGACGGAGACGAGCCGCGTCGAGCCACCCTGATCCGGAACCGTGACGGCCGTCCATCCGCCGGCGCCCCGCTGATAGCTGACGGGTGTGTCGCCGTTCGGCGAGTTGTCCGACCATCCGACCGCCCACGCCGCGCCGCCGGTGGCGACCGAGATGCCGGTCAGGAACACGTTGCGGCCCGGTTCGGCCGGAACCTGCTCCTGCTGCCAGCCACCGCCCGAGCCGAGCGCGATGACCGGCGCGGCGAAGCCGTCGCTGGCGATGCGCCACCCTTCGACCAGTGGCTGCCCGTTGAACATCGCGACGTCATGGAGCACCGCGACGTCCGGCGGCGTGACGATCTGGAACCCTTGCGTGCCGCCGTGCACCACGACGCCGTGCATCTGACCCGCGTACTGGCGCTGGCCGACGAGCCACAGGTCGGTCGAGCTCGTGCCGTCGATCCCCGTGAGGATGTTCTCGCTGCCGCCGAAGCTCGGCACGGTCACCAACGACCATCGATGCCCGTCCCAATGGTCGACGAGCGGATCGTCGCCCATCCACGACCCGACCGCCCACACGTCCGACGCGGAGAACGCCTTGACCGCGTAGAACGACGAGATGCCGATCGAGCCGGGCGGCACCTGCGGTCTCTGCTCGGCCCACGACGTGCCGTTCCACCGTTGGATGAACGGGCTGCTGACGGGCCCGACCACGTGCGCGCCGACCGCCCACGCCTGACCGTCGACGGCGTCGACACCCTCGAGGATCGTGCCGACCGGGTTGGGGTGGGTGCCTTCGCTTGCGACCAGCGTGCACGCCGAGAGATCGCTCGCGGCGAAGACGCCGGACGCCGCGACGGCAAGCAGCGTTGCGGCAGCAGCGGCGACGAGCAGGAGACGCAACGGGGTCGGGCGCATCGGTCGCGCAAGGCTACCGGAGCGTCGAAGGGCGTCCTGGGCGCGCACAGGTCGGTCCGATACCCTCCACGGGATGCGTTCCCGCCGCCTGCTGGTGCGTGCTGCGCTGGCGCTCCTCGCCGCAGCGACGGTGTTCGTGGCGTGCACGCGGAGCAGCGGGACGAGCTTCCCCTCGGCGCTCGAGCCGTCCGACGTGACGAACGTGCCGGCGGCGACGCCGATCGATCCGGCGCTCGTCAACCTCGCGCGCAGCAAGATAAAGCACGTCATCTTCGTGGTCAAAGAGAACCGCACGTTCGACAACTACTTCGGGCTGTTCCCGGGCGCCGACGGGGCGACGATGGGGCAGACCTGCGACGGCCAGACGGTGCCGCTCACGCGCGCGCCGGACCGCGGGTTCGCCGCCGGGCACAGCTTCACCGACGGGATCACCGCGATCAATGGCGGACAGATGAACTGCTTCACCGACGTGGGGTACGAGGAGTTCCACCAGAATCAGATCCCGAACTATTGGGCGTACGCGCAGCACTTCACGCTGGCCGACCAATTCTTCAGCTCGGTCTACGGACCGACAGGGGTCGAGCACCTGTGGACGTTCGCGGCGCAGTCCGACCGGTTCGTCGACCACGAGCGGCCCGGCCAGCTCGGCGTCGGCAAGCGCCAGTTCTGCGACGACCCGCTCGAGACCGCCTTCTCATTCCGGCAGCTCTCGCGCCCCGATCAGGAGAAGGTCTACCAACTCGAGCAACAGGGGGCCGGCGGCGCCGCGCAGGTGCCATCGTATTGGCAGCCCCGGTGGCCGTGCACCGACATCAAGGTGCTGCCCGACGAGCTCAAGGCGGCGGGCATCTCCTGGAAGGACTACCGCGGCCCGAACGAGTGGGTGCAGCCCCTCCGGATGATCCGCCACGTGCGGTTCAGCTCGATGTGGAACGACGTGGTGTCGAGCGACCAGTTCATCCCCGACCTGAACTCGGGCAAGCTGCCGTCGGTGTCGTGGGTGACGCCGCCGTTCCCGCTATCGGATCACCCCCCGCTCAGCGTGTGCAAGGGCGAGAACTGGACCGTGCGCCTGATGAACGCGATCATGAGCAGCCGGTACTGGAAGTCGACAGCCGTGGTGCTGACGTGGGACGACTTCGGCGGGTTCTACGACCACGTGCCGCCGCCGCACGTCGACATGTACGGGCTCGGGCCGCGCGTGCCCGCGATCGTCATCTCGCCGTGGGCACGACCCGGGTACGTCGACCACACGACGTATGAGTTCGCGTCGGTGCTGCACTTCATCGAGACGATCTTCAACGTGCCGCCGATGACGAGCCGTGACGCGAACGCCAGCGACATGCTCGGCGCGTTCGACTTCAACCAGCAACCGATCCCGCCGTTGCTGCAGCAGCAGCGCAAGTGCCCGATCACGCCGATCCAGGACGTCCCGCCGGACCCGACGGCTTAGCCCGTGCAGGTGCCCGCGGCGGTGAGCGAGGCGAACGCGTCGCCGTCGTCGCGGACCCCGACGGCGCGGAACACGCCGAGCTCGCCGGTGACACCGAGCAGCTGATCCCCGCCAGGATCCGGTGCCGGCTCGCCCGTCACGTCGATCGGCGTCCACCCGGTGTCCAGGCGGACGACCAACGGCTGCGGGATGCCGTCGGCGAACCGCAGGCCGACCGCGACCGTGGACTCGCCCACCGCGATGGCCTCGAGGCGACCGGGGTCGCCGGACGCGTCGGCGACGACGTCCCAAGTGTCGCCGCCGGGCCGCATCGTGATGATGTGGTCGCCGTCGTCGGCGGTTTCCCACCCGACGGCGATCGGCGTGCCGTCCGGCTGAAGCGCCACGGCGCTCAGCTGTCCTGTGCCGCTCGAGCGGGCGGCCGACCAGGCGTTGTTCTGGAACCGTTCGACGAGCGGCACCGTCTTGCCGCCGGTCAGCACGCTCCAGCCGACGGCGTAGATCGACCCGTCCGGCGCGACCGCGACGCCGTTGAGCACCGAGCTACCGCGCACGGTCGGGGACGGGACGACGTTCCACCCCGACGCGTCCCACCGCTCGATCAGCGGTTCGTTCTTCGCGCCGACCTGATGCTTGCCGACCGCCCACACGGTGCCGTCGGGCGCAGCCGCGACGCCGAGGAACTCATCCTCCTCGAGGCCCGGATCGATCGGATGGGTCCAGTGCCAGCGCCCGTCGACGACGAACCCAGCTTCCGGCCGATCGTTGCGGAACGCGCCGACCGCCCACGTCCGCGCCCCGGCAGTCGCCGCCGCCTGGAACTGGATCAACACCGCGCCCGGCGTCACCGGCACCTTGATGCGGTCCCAACCCTTCCCCGTCCACTGCGTCACCAGCGGCGTGCCGTCCCCACCGATGTAATGGACGCCGACCGCGGTGGCGTGATCGGGCGAGCCGGTGATCGCAAGGAGCAGGTCGCCCGGTACGGATGCGTTGGGGATCGTGGCCGTGCACGACGTCGACGCGCTCGTCGGGGTGGCGCCGGTCGCGGGCAGCACGACGACGAGGACCAGCGCGCCGAACAGCCAAGCCTTCTTCAACGTCATGGGCCGGTGTAGGAGGGTAGCGCTGCAGCGTTGTGGCCCGTCCACGGCCCCGGGTAGAAGCCCAGGACGATGCCGTCGGCCCCGACGACGATCGAGAACGGCGTCGGTGGCGCAAGGTTCGGCAACACGACGCCGTACGCGGCGGTGGCCATCCGTCCCAGCGGATCAAAGGCGACCTCATATCCCAGGCCCAGTGACCGAACCGCGTCGGTGTTGCGAACTGAAGGGTCCCACGATGAAACCGCGATCACGCGGACGTCGGGGTGCGCGGTCGACCAGGTGTCGAGCTGCTCGAGGTTCGCGGTGCAGCTCGAGTCGCACGTCGGTCCGAAGAACGAGAACAGCGTCGTGCGATGGCCGGGGCCCGTGATCCGGCCGGGTCCTTGTAGCGGAGGGAAGGAGAACGTTCGGAGCTCGCCACCGACGTGGTCGAGGTCGCCGTTCACGACGACCGCGGCGGGGTCGTGCACCGTGTAGCCGTTCGCGCCGGGGCGCCAGACGCTGACCCCGTCGCCCTGATGCACCTGTTGCAGACCGACCGACTCGAGCAACGGCTCGAACTTCCACGTGGCGTCGTCGTCCATCAACACGCCGGTGACGTCATGTTGCTGCAGGAAGGCGGCGAAGTCATCGGGCGCGGGGATGTACGGGTTCAACTGGTTGATCGCGAGGCCCCGGTAGATCGGCTGGCCCTCGTACTCGGGCGGGATCGGGCCGATGTACGCCTGTGGGATCCGGTACCAAAAGCCCGACGCTGCAAGCCATTGGAGCTCCGACGCCGGCCGCTCCGTCACGGAGAAGACCATCTCGTTCTGCCGGATCTGCTGCTGCACGTCGCCGTTCGTGAAGAACGGCGGCGTCTGGCCGTACGCATGGAACGCGCTCGGGTCGGGCGCCGGCAGGATGGCCACTGCCGCCAAGCCGGCGACGACCCACCGGATCCACGCTGTCCGGCCGGTCCCGCGCGAGACCCAGAGCGCGGCCACGACACCCAGCGCCAGCGCTGCGTATGCCGGGAACCGCTGCGGGGTGGCGTGCTGCAGCAGGGGCACATGCGTGAGCCACTCCCCCGGCAGCGCGATCGTCGATCGCCCGAAGATGTGCAGCACCGGTCCTGAGGCCAGCACCGCGACGATCGCGAGGAACGCGAGCAGCGCCCACGTGCTCCGTCGCTTCCGTTCCGTGACCGCGAATCCCACCAGCATCACGAGTGCGGCGATGCCGACGTACCCGGCGTCCTCCTGCGCCGATGCGGTGAACTTCGACGTGACGTCGGTGAACGACTCGCCGCCGATGCGCGTGTGCTGCCGCGGCACGACCCAGCTGCCGAGATCGATCGACGTCTTGTCGACCGGCCGCAGCACCTGGGTCGGTTCGTGATCGAGCGCGTTCGTCAGGAAGGGCAATAAGAGGAGTCCCGCGATCGCGTAACTAGCCGCGACGAGGAGGCCCGCACGGAGCACCCGCCCTAAGTCACGTCCCGCGAAGACCAGCGCGATGACGAAGGCGATCGCTCCGAAGAACGTCGTCGTCGCGAACAACTCCGTCGACACGCCGAACGCGAACACGAGGTCGAGCGTCAGCAACAGCACGAACCAGATCCGCCCGAGCGACCCCTCGATCTTCCGGATGACGAGGTACACCGCGAGCGGCGCCGTGAAGATCATCACGAGGTTCAGGTGGTCGACCATGTGCCCGGCGATGTAGCTCGAGAAGCCGAAGAAGAGCCCGCCGAGCACCGATGGCCAGAAGCGCTTCGTCACGCGAACGCAGACCAGGTACGTCGCCCACGCGGCGAGCGCCGGCGCGAGCAACATCAGCAGGTTGATCGTGACGAGCGACCCGAAAACGCGCTGCAGTGGGTAGGAGACGATTCCCAGGCTCGGTACGAACGTGACCCACGTGAGGTTGATGCCGGCCGGCGCGAAGATGTCGGAAGCGAACAAGGGCGAATGTCCGTGCAGCAACGCCCACGGGGTCCACGCCAGCCCCCATCGATAGAGCCGCGCGTCCGCCCATCCGTCGCCGACGTATCGCGAGCCGATCGCGGCGCCGATCGGCGGCAGATAGATTACGCACGTGAGCGCGAGATACATAAGGAACGCCGCGAGCGCCTTGAGCGCAGGACGAGCGTTCCGAACTCGATCGGCGAACGACCGCCCCTCGGGCGTGGCGACCGGATGCGCAGCCAGCTCAACGTCGGACACCGGCGCATCGTAGCGACGGCATGCACCTCGACGCTCCACCGCACGTACTCGATCGGTGCGTCCATAGGGCTAGCATGGACTCGTGCGCAAGGCGTTACATGCACTCTTCGGCGGGCTCACCCGGGCCGTGCTGATCGTCATCGCACTGATGGCCCTGATCGCCGCCGCTCCGTTCCTGGCCACTTGGTTCGACGACCGGGGCATCCCCGGCGCCCTGATCGTAGGCATCGTCCTACTCGTGGCGGCCTGCTCCAGCGGGTACGCATTCTTCTTCACGACGTCACCGAACAGGAAACGGAGTCGAGCGCTCCGGCAGCTCGGCGACGAGTTCGGCCTCCCGTACTCCCGCAGGATCCAGGTGCCGCGGCGTCTGCGTCTGTTGCCATCGTTCGCGCAGCTGTTCGGCGCGTACACGATCCACGACGGCATCGGAGGACATCGGGACGACGGCCCGCTCTTGGTCTTCGCACGCTCGTGGTCGACCGATCTGTATGAACCGACCCACTGGGCCCTTTGTGCAGCAACCACGACGATGCTCGCGGCGCCGGCTCTGTTGATCGGACCGCGCCATCTCTCGGTCGACGAACTGCCGATCTTCGACGAGATGTTGTTCGAGTCGGATGCCTTCGACCATGTGTGGGAGGTTCGGACGGACGATCGCTTGCTCGCAAGCACGATCGTCGACCAACGGCTGATGGCGTGGCTCCTCGCGCGCGAGCCGGATACGTCCTTCGAGCTCGGTGGGCCGTGGGCCATGGCGGTCTCCCACGGCATGGATCCCACGGCCGGACGAGCGCTCGTCGACGCGCTCAACGGCTTCCTCCAACACCTACCTCGAGTAGCGATCTCGGAGCTAGGTCGAGGGTATTGAGTCGGATGTCGGCAGACGAGCCCTACTACCGCGCGGATCTGGCGCGGATCCACCACCTCGGGTTCGGCTTCCACGCGGAGGCGTGCGCGCCGGGCATCCTCGCCCTACTCGAACCGGTGCGAGAACGAAGCGGCCTGGTCGTGGAGCTCGGTTGCGGAAGCGGCTTATTGACGCGGTATCTCGTGGACGCCGGCCATCGCGTGATCGCGACGGACGCATCGCCGGCGATGCTCGAGTTAGCCGCTGACTACGCGAGCGGCGCCCAGGAGATCATGCAGGTCATGCTCCCGGACGACCCGATCCCCGAGGCCGACGCGATCGTCTCGATCGGCGATACGTTGAGCTACCTGCCGACCGCCGATGCGATCGATCGCGCCCTTGTCGCCGCGGCGGAGGCGCTCCGACCCGGCGGGGTCTTCGCGATCGATATCTGCGACCTGAGCTACGTCGAGGCGCAAGCCGTTCCGGACGTGAAGGCGTGGGTCGAGGATGACTGGGCACTGATCACACAACGGTCGGCGCCGACGCCCGAGCGGTTCGTTCGACAGATGGCGATGTTCACCAGGAACGACGACGGTTCGTGGCGACGGGACGACGCGCGCCACGACAACATCCTGATCCACACGAGCCGGGTGCCGACGGTGCTCGCGCGGCACGGGCTCGAGGCGACCGTCGGGACGGCGTTCGGCAACGAGCAGTTGCCGGCCGGCCTCCAGACGATCATCGGAAGCCGCGTCGGGTAAGCGAGCTACTCACCCACGGCGTCGGGCTCCTCGTCACCCATGCCGCCCCCGACGCCGTCGCCACCCATCGCGCCGTGCTCCTGCTCCATATGACGGTCGAGCTCTTCTTGCGAGCCGAACGACCGCCCGCACTGCGCACACGTCTTTTGCCCGGGCTCCTGCACTTTGCGCCTCCCCTCTGATCCAGCGAACCCGCGGGTCGAGCAAACCCTGTTTCGTTCGCCATAGGCCAGGTCGTTGACCGGAGCGGTCGCTCGTAAACATGCGTACCGATGTACGCAGTCCTCCGCGGCCGCGTACGATTCCCGATGTTCAACGCGAGAGTGGCGGAATCTGGCAGACGCGCCGGACTTAGGATCCGGTGCCCGAAAGGGCGTGGGAGTTCAAATCTCCCCTCTCGCACCGCGCCGACTTGCAGTCGTCAGCCGCACGCGGACAGGTTGACAAGCTGAGGTGACGTCGAGTCGACTCGCTGGAGCCACGGTCCCCGTGCCGCGCCCAAGCAGCGCGGACCACGTCTATACACTGAACCGATGCTCGAAGAGGACACGGCTGAGACCGCGTTCCCGCGGCGACGCGTACGCGACACGCTCAGCGCCTTCGCAGCCTTCGTCATCTACGCAGCAGCATCGGTTGCTATCTGGGGTGGCAGCGCAACGATGCACTTGGGCACGTACTACATCCCGCGACAGGACAGCGCCGATTCGTACCTCTTCCGATGGGCCCTGGAGTGGTTGCCGTGGGCGCTCACGCACGGCCGCGACCCGTTGGCGAGCGATGCCATCTTCGCTCCCACCGGCGCCTCGCTCACCTGGGTGACGACCGTGCCAGGTCCCGCATTCGTCATGTGGCCGGTGACCAGCGCATTCGGTTCGCTCGTTTCCCTCAACGTGCTGACGTTGCTGGCGCCCGCGCTCGACGGCTGGGCGGCGTTCCTCCTGTGCCGTCGACTCACCCGATCCTTCTGGGCGTCGCTCGCGGGCGGAGTGTTCTTCGGGTTCTCGGCGTTCGTCGCGCATCAGATGAACCATCCAAACCTGTCGCTCGCGTTCCCGATCCCGATCCTCGTGTACCTGACGGTTCGACGGTTGGAAGACTCCTTGCGGCGGTGGGCCTACCTCGGGCTCATGAGCCTCGCGCTCGTCGCCCTGTGGTCGACCTCCCTCGAGCTGTTCGCGACGGCGACGATGTTCGGCGGGATCGCGTTGGCGATCACGTTCCTGATCGGTCGAGAGGATCGGGCGAAGCTCTGGTCGACGACGTTGCAGATCGGCGTCGCGTTCATCATCACGATAGCGGTGATATTCGTCCCGTACCTGCTCCCGGCGCTCCGCATCGCGCCGCATGGCGTGATGCGGGTGAAGGACCGCACGAGCGACGTCTTGAGGCTCGTGTTCCCCGAAGAGCCCAGGATCGTGGGCGGGAGTTGGCTCGACGCGCTCGGTGATCAGTACGCGGGTCTGGCATACCTCGGCATCGGGGCGTTGGCCGTCGTCGTCGGCTTCGCGATCACCGAGTGGCGCCACCGGTATGCGCGCGGCATCCTCGCGTTCGTCGGGATCGGTGTGCTGTTCGCGCTCGGGCCGATCCTGATGGTCGCGCAGCACCGACTGATCCCCTTGCCGACCGCGGCCTTGCGTCCGCTCCCGCTGCTCCAGCAGGCGATCCCGTCCCGGATGATGGTGTACGTGCATCTCGCCGTCGCCGTGATCGTCGCGATGTGGCTGGCGGCGCCCGGCGGACGATTCATCTGGGCCCGCTGGGCCATCGTGATCGCCGCAGCGGCGTCGCTGGTTCCGGCGATCCCATCGCCTCCCTGGCACGTTCCCGATACGACGCCGGCGTTCTTCACCGACGGCACGTATCGGTCGGTGATTGCCCCCAGCGAGACCGTGCTCCTCATCCCGAAGAAGGGCGGACAACAGATGGCGTGGCAGGCGACCACGGACTTCTGGTTCCGGATGCCGAATGGCCACGTGGGGATCACGAGACAGGGCATCCCCGAGGACCCGTATATGAGCAAGCTGCAGGCCGCCGGGCGCGATCTTCCCCAGAGCGGAGACGAGCTCCGAACGTGGCTCGACGAACACGGCGTGACGGCGATCGTCGTTGAGGACGCGGTCGTCAGCCACTTCGACGAGATGCTCTTGGCCGCAGGGTACGCTCCGGTCGAGCAGAGCGGCGGGGTCTCGGTCTGGCGACCGCCATAACCGGCCGTCGGTCGGCCGCGAATGGCTGATCAGGGTCGCGGATCGAGTATCAGCGGCGCGATCGGCCGCTGCGAAAAGTCGAATTCCTTGCGCAGGTCGCCGAGCACGGGGGCGTCCTCACGCACGGTCGGGCGCGGATCGGGCCACCCGAGGTTCTGTCCGTCCAAACGCTGCCCGTCGAGGAACCGATCCTCGATCAACTTCAGGTAAGCGTCGAACGACAGCGTTTGACTGTCGATGTGCAACGATCGATCCACCCATGGGCTGATCACGATGCCCGGAACGCGAAGCCCGTATCCGGCGACGTCGACCACCGGCGGGACGACGTGGTCGTAGAAGCCGCCCCAGTCGTCCCACGTCACGAAGATCGCGGTGTGCTGCCACTGCTCGGGCGGGCCCTGCATCACGGCGTTCACCACCGACGTGACCCAGGCCTGACCATCGTCGACAGGGTTGATCGGATGCTCGCTGTTGCCCTCGTACGGAACGATCCATGAGACCGCCGGAAGATCGCCAGCGGCCGCCCGCGCGAAGAAGTCGTCGTACGTCCTGATGTTGTCGAGTTCGTTCGTCACGGAGATGGTTCGGAACCCGCTGATGGGCCGCCACATACGGGGCGTGCTGGTGCGACCTTCCTGCCCGCAGACCCGCTGCAGGCAGGTGTCCGGGCCGACGTAGTACGCCCACTCCGTCTTGTATCTGCTCAGGAGCCACGTGATATCCGCCCAGCGATAGGGCATCTCTTTCCTGACTCCCCACCGCATCTGATCGATGCTCGGCGGGTTCCCCGCTTCCGTCTTGCAGCTGCTCGCGTTCGGATCCGGGCCGCTGAGATCCGTACAGACCGCGGACCAGGCCGACGTGAGATATAGATGTGAGGGGAGCGAGTTCGAGTCGGTGGGCGCGAACATCCGATCCTGCAGCAAGTATCGCTCCGCGTATGCCCAGTAGTTCGGGATCTCCTTTGCGGTGTGGTACCCCATGACATCGGGCACCCCCGGGTTGTCGGCGAACGCGCTGCTGCAGTATGGATCCGCGTTATCCGTCGAGCAGATCCGAAGATGCGAGAGGGAGGTGACGAATCCATCCATCGACCCTCCGTTCACGTCGTGCACGCTTGCCCACATGCCATGTGGGCCGCCGACGTCGTACACGCCGGTGTCGTGATACGGCGCATAGCAGTGCCCCGCCCCATCGGGCACGCAGACGGCAAATGAACCATCGGGGTTCGTCGGGATGCCGTTGGCACCTGGGAAGGAGCCGAAGTATTCATCGAACGATCGGTTCTCCTGGACCACGAAGATCAGGTGGTTGATGTTGTCGAACCCTTTCGAGGGGTCCACCGAGTCCAGATCCGCCCTCGACAGATGGACCACCGGCGAGGCGGACACGTCCGCAGACACGGATGCGGGGCGTGAGTCCGAGCGCGATGTGGACGACCCCTGCTCGGTGCACGCAACGCCGATCGCCACGAGCACGCCCACGACGAACAGGCTGGACACTCGCCGTCGGGAGTTGATCGGGCAACGGATGCGAGCAGTCACCCTTTTGCGCACCGGGCTTGGTTCGATTTCTGGCAGCTCCTGCTGCCGCAGGGGCGTCGGCGGCAGCATGCCGGGCGACTCACCCGCAGGTGTAGATCCGCGCCGAAGGGACGCCGTAGGTGGCGCCGGTCACCACGCCGCGGCCGACCGCCCAGACGGTGCCGTCCTGGAGCGTGACGCCGGTCAGCGTGTCGGGTGCGCCTTCGCCCGAACCGGACATCTCCTCCCAGCCGGCGCCTGTCGCGCTCAGGACGAGGTCGCGGTCGATCCCGTTCAGCAACACATGGCCGACGGCAACCGTCCCCTCGGCGTCGGTCGCGACCGCGACGAGGCGAGCAGACCCGGTGATGTCGGGCACGGGCACCTCCTGCCAGACGCCGGCGGTCCGTTGAAAGGCATGCGCCGTATCGCGGTTGGGTGAGTCGTTCGAGAACCCGACCACCCACGCGCCTCCCGGGGTCGCCGACGCGATCCCGAACATGAACAGGTTCTGTTGCGGATGGTTGGGGATCGCGGCCACCTGCCACGCCGAACGGGCATACGTGGCGATGACGCCCTGGGCGAAGCCGGCTGGACTGATCGACCACCCGACCACCGTGGGCTCCGCCCCGATCATCGCCACGTCGTGCAGCACCGCGGCATCCGGCGGGGGCGGGATGACAGACCACCTCCTGCCGTCGTAGTGGAGCATGACGCCGTGCTCCTGCCTTCCCGCATGGCGTTCACCGACGACCCAGATGTCGTCCGGCCCGGTCCCGTCGATCCCTGTCAGGATCTGCTCGTCACCCGGCATCTCGGGCACCCGGACCGCCGACCAAACCTTCCCATTCCAGTGCTGCACGATCGGGAGATCCCCTTGCCACGAGCCAACCGCCCAGATGTCGTCGGACGAGAAGGCCTTCGCGTCATAGATCGACGAAACGCTGATCCCCTTGGCTGGCAGGTCGAGCTCCACCTTCGTCCATCCGGAGCCGCTCCAATGTTGTGCTGACGGACTGCTCCCCGGGCCCGACAGGTGGCTGCCCATCACCCAGACGTCGTTCGTGCTCGGCGCCACCGCCGCCTCGAGGATCGCGCCGACGTTGTCGGGTGCGTCGCCCTCCTTCGGCTGCAAGATGCAGGAGGCGAGGTCGCCGCTCGCCAACACCCCGCTTGCCGACACAGCGATCGCGGCGACCGCCAGCGCCGCGGCGGTGAGCAGGCGGAGCGAGGATGCGGTCATGGCGGCGGGCAAGCGTACCGGATGCTCGCGCTGATCGGTCGAGCGCCGCTATTCGATCCCGTCATGCAGCGCGCACCGGCCTGTCGCAGCCATCGGCGTCACGATCGCCGCTCGAGGTTGGAACGAAGGCGGGATCTTCAGAGGTCCTCGTATCGCGAACAGTAAAGGATGTGGTCGCTGGAGCGGGCTCGTCTTCGAGGAGGCCGCCCAGTACCGCTGAAGGGGCTTCCGGAACGATGGCGTCTTTATCGAGTCGTCGACGGTGCTCCGTAGCCCGCCGTCCTCACAACTTGGTCAGACACGACGACACAGACCGGCACGGACGACGCCAGACAAGACAGAGAACTGCATTCTCGTGCGGAGCGCGAGCAACCTCACGATCCAGTGCCCGAAAGCGCGTGGGAGATCGAATCTCCCCTCTCGCATCCAGAGGAAGCACGCACCTTTGCGGCCGAGGAGACGGCGACTCGAACGCGCTCGAGCACTCGGCCCGATGCAACCGGCAGACGCTACGGGGGTCCGGCGGCTCTGAGCTCGCGAACACCGCGGACATCCTCAGCCTGTGCCAGCCACCACGTCACGCCGGCTTCCTCATAACCCCGCATGGTCGCCGCGTCGAAGCTCGGGCTGCCGGCCGTCGAGCGCTCCCATCGCGCCAACGTCGAACGCTTCCGCGCGACCTTCGCGACGCCGGGCCAACGGCGTGACCAACGGCCGAACACGATGCGCTCGGTCCGTTGCGCGATTGCGCCCATCACGACCCATGGGTCCGCTGCGGGGCACGGTTCGTCGTCGAACGAGAAGGGAGAGCATGTCCCAGAGAAAGACGCCGTCCCAGCCGTCAGCCTCGGCCGCCGACGCGAGATCAACCAGTGTGCGAGCGTTGGCAAACTCGTCCACATTCGGAAGAAGGATCCCGTATCTCACGGCGGCAGCCCTCTCATGTCCGCCGCATCGGGAACACCCCATGACGCGACTCCGACAACGTATGGACGCGAACGTTCCTGGCTACGCTGATCGCTGCTCGGCGACGCCTTCGACCAGCCTGAGCGGCGCCCTCGCCGGCGTCGGCGTTCGCCGGACCGCGCGCATCCCCGCCGTCATCGCACGCAGCAGGACGAGGAACAACAGGATCGCCGTCGTCGCGAGGTAGAACCAGAACATCGTGGGCCGCGGCGAATCGGTGCCGGTCATGAACCCATGGGCGAGCGCCAGCGAGAACGCCGGCACGGACAGCGAGTGGAACCGTCGCCACCAGGTCGGCTTGACCTGCTTGCGGAACCATGAGGTCAGTAGCACGACGGCCATCAGCATCATCGCCCCGATCCCCAACGTCACGCCGACCGGCCGATAGGTGGCGCGCAACGGGATCAACAGATCGAGCCAGGAGAACGGCATGAAGCTGTCGACGAGAAGCACGCCGAGATGCGTGACCAGCAGCAAGAGCCCGAGCGTCGAGAACGCCTGATGCAGCGCGATGCTCGTCGCCTTCGGCAGGCGCCTGCCGAACAACGAGGTCGTCGCGACGAGCCCCCAGGTGACCGATGCCCACAACATCAGATAGGCGCCGATCCCGGCCGCGCGGATGATGTTCCACATGATCATGCGGGCACCTGCTCGTCGTCGGGAACCGGCAGGTTCGTCACCACCTCGCCGCCCGCCAGGACGAGGCTCGCCGAGACTCGGTCCAAGATGTCAGGACCGCGCAGCAGCGCGGCTTTCGACCACACTTCGGCGTCGGCGCAGGTCTCTGCCCACACCGTGGCTTGCACGACCTCGGTCATCGCAGGCAGCGAGGTCCTCGGGTCGATCACGTG
>JBJMLQ010000067.1:0-8332 GCA_045805225.1 Actinomycetota bacterium
CTCGGTTCGGCCTGGCGGCCGACCCTCCCCGGCGGCGACCGCCCTGCCGCCACGATCGCCCCGATCTTCTCCCTTTCCCGGGAACAGACGTAGCCTGGGAACGGTTCCACCACACAGGTCGAAACCCCCACTGGAGGCTGCATCCGAGCATGGCCCAGACGTTGAGCGACGAACCCCGCGCCGCGATCTTGTCGGTGCACACGTCGCCGATCGACCAGCCCGGCACCGGTGATTCCGGCGGCATGAACGTGTACATCCGGGCGGTGGCGACCAGGCTCGAGCAGCGCGGGATCGACGTTGACCTGTTCACCCGATGCCGTGGAGGCGTCGATCACGAGACCAAGCACCTCACCAAGCACGCGCACGTCGTGTCCATAAAGGCCGGCCCGTGCGAGCCCATCCCCAAGAACGAGCTGCCACGGTACCTCCCGGAGTTCCTGGGCGGCGTCATGCGCCACGCCAAGATGAACCGCCAGACCTACGACCTCGTGCACAGTCACTATTGGTTGTCCGGGTGGGTCGGGAACGCGCTCCGCGATCTCTGGGACGTGCCGCTCGTGTCGTCGTTCCACACGCTCGGCAAGGTGAAGAATTATTCGCTCGCACCCGGGGAGCGGCCGGAGCCGCTTGCACGGATCGAGGGTGAGGCGCGCGTGATCGACGCGTCGGAGCGGATCCTCGCGGCGACGCCGACAGAGGCCGGTCAGCTGGTCGGGCTCTACCGGGCGGCGCCCGAGGACATCCGGTTGGTGCCGCCGGGTGTCGACCACACCGTGTTCAGGCCGCGCGACCGCGAGCAGGCGAGGAGCCGTCTGTATCTGTCGGGGCTACGGCTCGCGCTGTTCGTCGGACGGTTGCAGGCGCACAAGGGACCCGACATCGCGATCCGCGCGATCGCCGACGCGATCTGGCGGGACCCGGAGACGACGCGCGATCTGCAGCTCGCGGTCGTCGGCGGACCGAGCGGTCACGAGACAGGTGAGCTCGACCGTTTGGTCGAGCTCACGACGTCGCTCGGCATCGCCGATCGCGTGATGTTCTTCGCGCCCCAGCCGCAGGAACGGCTCGCCGACTTCTACGCGGCGGCGGACGTCGTGCTCGTGCCGTCGCGATCGGAGTCGTTCGGCCTCGTCGCGCTCGAGGCGCAAGCGTGCGGCACGCCGGTCGTCGCGGCGCGCGTCGGCGGACTGCCGTTCATCGTCGACGACGCCACGACCGGCTTCCTGGTCGACGGGCACGATCCGAAGGCGCACGCCGCGCGTGTGCTCGACGTTCTGCGGGATGCGGACCAGCAGGCGCGTTTCGGCGTCGAGGCCGCGTATCGAGCATTGCGGTTCACGTGGGACGGCACGGCAGACGAGGTCGCGCGCGTGTATCGCGAGGTCGTCTCCGCGTAACGGGTTTGTCACTCTTTCTCATAGCGGCGTGACCTGCGCATTCAACGTGTGACCTGCGCGAACGCCGGCTTGACCGTCTCGGGGACCGTCGGTACATTCCGCATCGCTCCGAGCGGCTGGAAGGCCGGGAGGAGAGACCGGACGAGGCACCGGAGACGACCGGCGGTGGCAACACCGAACGGACGGAGACGGTGCGACCGGGAGGACGGCAAGGCAGAGAGGCCGCAAGGTCACTCGGCCGGGTTGGATCCCCGGGGTCGGGGAGGGTCGCGAGACCCGATCCGGCAACCCGACCGGGGCGATCGCAAGATCGTCCCGTCGGGGGTCCGCCGCCCGAGGGCGCGGGCAGGCCGCGAGGCCGGCACGCGAACCACGGGCCGCCGGAAGGTCGCAAGACCGATCGGCGGACCGCAGGGGTGGCGAAGGTGTGCAAGGCGTCGCGAGACGCCGGCAGCACCGGCCGTCAGGACTCTCCGCCAGGAATGAAACGTCGCCCGGGGCACTAGAGCCCGAGGGGCCACGGAGATCGAAACGCTTCGGCGCGAGGTCACCGGAGGTCTCTCGGGCTCTACTATGTGCGGCACATGAGCGACGGTGCGCCGGCCCGTACCAAGCGAGCGGTCGACGCGGAGCAGCGGCGCGATCGCATCGTCGAGGTCGCGATGCAGCACTTCGCCGAGAACGGGTTCCGCGGCGCGCGCGTCGAGGACATCGCGCACGAGGTCGGCATCGCCAAGGGCACCGTGTTCCTCGATTTCGGCTCGAAGGAAGCGCTGTTCCTCGCGGCGTACCAGCGTGCGGTCCGGTTGTTGCCCGCATGGCTCGACGCGCCGACCGACGTCGTGGACCAGGGCTTCTGGGCGACGCTGGATTGGTGGTTGGTACGGACGGAGGAGTTCGTCACGTCCGACCCGGTGCCCAACCGCATCGCGCAGATCGGCCGGTACGACACCGGATTCGGGCTCCGGCAACCGATCGACCGGTTCATGCGGAGCGAAGACCCCTACGGCACGCTCGAGTTCGTCGAGTTCGGCGCCTCGCGCGGCGAGGTCCGTGACGACGTCGACGTCGAGATGCTCGCGTCGATGCTCGACTGGCTCGCGGAGAAGTTCCAGGACGCGCTCGTCTCGGAGGACCTCGACCCCGGCTTGATCCACCGCCGTCCGGAGCGCCGAGGCATGCGGATCAAGGAGTTCGTCGCGATCCTGCGCGACGGGATCCTCGCGCGCGACGACACGTAGCGACCGCCGCGGCCCCCCGACCGCGCCCCCCCCAATAGACTCTGCCGGTGGGCTTTTCCACGGGAGTGATGCGACCGACGGTCTTGCGGGTGGCCCACCACCCCTGGGTCCGGCACCTCGCGACGCGGTCACGGGTCGGCCGTGCGGTGGCCGACCGGTTCGTACCCGGCGAGACGCTCGCCGAAGCGCTCGCCGCGGCGCGGGATCTCGCCGAAGGCGGCGTCGCGGTGATGCTCAACCACCTCGGCGAGAACGTGACCACGCAGCGTGAGGCGCTCGACGAACGCGAGGCCTACCTCGCGGAGGTGGCCGCGGCGGCCGCAGCGCCGGAGATCGACGTCATCATCTCCGTGAAGCTCACGCAGCTCGGCCTGGACGAGTCGGTCGAGGCCTGTGTCTCGAACCTCCAGCCCGTCCTCGACGCGGCCGGCGAGGCGGGCCTCGGCGTGATGATCGACATGGAGGATCACACCTACGTCGACCGAACGCTTGCCGTGTTCCGCGACGCGCACGACCGCTCGCCGAGCACCGGCCTCGCGATCCAGGCCTATCTGAAGCGAACGCCCGACGATCTGTTCGCGCTGCCGGCGGGTTGCCGTATCAGGCTCGTGAAGGGCGCGTACCTCGAACCGTCCGCGATCGTCGTCGGCGGCAAGCGAGAGGTCGACAGCGCGTACGGCCGTCTGTTCGTCACCGCTCTCGACCGCGGACACCGGATCGACGTCGCGACGCACGACGAGCGGCTGCTCGCGCGCGTGCGGGAACGACTCGACGGCAACGACGACGCGCGTTCGCGGGTCGAGTTTCAGATGCTGTACGGTGTGCGCCGGGATCTGCAGGCTGAGCTCGCCGGCCAGGGATATCCCGTGCGCGTGTACATCCCGTACGGCACCGAGTGGTACCCGTACCTCACGCGACGGATGGCCGAGCGTCCTGCCAACCTCTGGTTCTTCGTGAGCAATCTGGTGAGGACGTGATGACCGAGCGCACCGTGGCCTTCCTCGGCGGCGGCAAGATGGGGGAGGCCCTGATCAGCGGGCTGATCCGGTCGGGCGGCAGAACCGCCGACGAGATCATGGTGACCTGCCGGCGCGACGAGCGTGCGCGCGAGCTCGGCGGCAAGTACGGGATCGCTGCGACGCTGGACAACGCCGAGGCGGCGAAGTGGGCCCGCACGCTCGTCTTGATGGCCAAGCCGCAAGACATCGACACGCTGCTCAGCCAGATCCGCGCGCACGTGTCCCCGACAACCCTCGTGATCAGCTTCGCGGCGGGGATCCGGACCTCGTTCGTGGAGAAGCACCTGCCCGAAGACGTGCCGGTGGTGCGCGTGATGTCGAACGTGCCGGTGATGGTCGACGAGGCGATGTCGGTCGTGGCCGCGGGCCGGGTCGCGACCGACGAGCACCTCGGTCTGGCCGAGGAGCTCCTCGGATACGTCGGCAAGGTGCTTCGACTCAAGGAATCGCATCTCGACGCCGTGACGGCGACGAGCGGCAGCGGGCCGGCGTACTTCTTCCTATTGGCCGAGGCGATGATCGAGGCGTGCATCCTGCTCGGGCTGTCGCGCGACGTCGCGACCGAGTTGATCATCCAAACGATGCTCGGGTCGGCCAAGATGCTGCGCGACACCGGCAAGCACCCCGTCGAGCTTCGTGAGATGGTGACCTCGCCGGGCGGAACGACGATCGAGGCGATCCGACACCTCGAAGAGGCCGGCGTGCGCGCGGCCTTCCTGAATGCGATCGACGCCGCCAAGAAGCGCAGCGAACAGCTCGCGCAGGGCGGCGACGAGGACGACGACTGAAAGCGAGATCTGGATCATGGGACGTGGTGACCTCAAAAAGGTGCGGAGCTCCAAAGATCGGCAGCGCAAGGTGAAGGATCGCGCGAAGCGGGCATCCGCCGAACGTGGCGTCGCCCGCAAGGCGGCCAAGAAGAAGTAGCGCCTTCGGGCTGTCCAGGGCGCCCCGCCGACGGCCGATACATCCCCCATGTCGTTTCGGCGCATCCTCGTTCCCGCGCTCGTCGGCGCGTTGGCGTTGATCGCCGTACCGGCCCAGGCGCGGTACGGCATGGCCCCGGTCGACACATGGGCGCGGAGCGGCGACCGGGTCATCGGGCATCACAGCGGTGCCGGTCGGCTCGACGTGCGTGCGACGGTGGGTTCCACGCATCGCGTGCTCTGGTCGGTGCAGAACCTCGGCGGCGGCGAGCCGAAGCTGCACCACGTCACGTTCACGGGGTGCGCGAGTGACAACGGCTTCGACCTTCACTACATCAGCCCGTCGGGCAAGGACGTCACGGGCGCCGTCACCCATGCCGGATACGTGGCGGACCACGTCGATGCGCTCGAGCGGGCGTGGCTGATCGTGCGCGTCGCGTCCACCGCCCGAGGTCGCACCCTCGTGTGTGACCTCGAAGGGGATGGCATGCACGCGGACGACGTCGTGCACCTCCGGCTCGCCAGCTGAATCAGCGGGGCGCCGGCCGGTCCGGATCATCGTCGACCGGCGATGTCCCTCACCGGTCGGCGACGCGGTTCCGTAACGTGCCGATGCTCTCGGCCGAGACGGTGACCTCGGCGCCGGGCCACAGCTCCATGGGCGGCTGACGGAACGGGTTCAGGGCGAGCGCATCGCCGCGGCCGAGCGGTGCGACCTTCGACGCGTCCTCGATCGATCGATACAGGCTCCGCGCGGTCCCGTTGAGGTTCCCCTTCGCGATCTCTTCGCCGTCGACCTTCACCTGGAGGTACATGACCTGCGGGTCGACCTCGTCGGCAGTCACGACGCAGGGCCCGATCGCGATCGGGACGCCGTCGGCATGCACCACCGGGCCGCCGCTCGCGTCTCGCGCCTGCCAGTCGCTCACCAGCGTGTAGCCGAACAGGTGCCGGGCGGGATCGAACGGCTCGGCACCGGACGTCTCCAGCCCGAGCACCGCCGCGACCTTCGGCTCGTACTCGAGCCATGCGGCACCGGCGGGCCACGGGAGCTCCTGTTCGGGGCCGATCACCCGCCGCTCGACGTCGAGGGATCCGGGCGAGAGCAAGCTCGCCGGGAACAAGGGGGTCAGGATGCGCGGCCGTTTGACGCGCCAGTCGAAGACGTCGTCACGGTCCAGCGCCGTTCGCGCGGCATCCATGACGGTGCCTCGGCTGCTCGAGACGAGACCCTCGAGCGTGGTGGGAAAGGCCGGGTGCCCGACCGCGTCGGGCAGATCGACCACCTCACCCTCGAAGATCGCCCCCAGTCGCCGCTGCCCCCCGCGGTCGTAGGTGACGAACCTCATGTGAAAGGGAGCCGAAGCGTACGCCCGGGCTCCGACGGAATCACGCAGCCGAACGTCGGTTCTTCGGCCGACGCGCGGTCACGCAGACCCTGGGCGGCCGCTGGCGGCACCGGCTAGCATGGCGCCCTCGCGTCAGTGTTCCTGCAGGAAGGGGCGAGTCGCCATGACCCAGAAGTTCCGCATCACCTACGCCACGCTGTCCGCCGACAACGAGGAGCTGCAAGCTGCCTACGACGCCGCCGTCGACGAGGCCCGCGGGCACCTCGGCGGCAACGTCCCGGTCGTGATCAACGGCAAGGAAGAGGACGGCGCCACCGTCTATGAGGAGCGCTCGCCGATCGACCGCGACCTCGTGGTGGCCCGCATCCAGCAGGCCAGCACCGACCAGGTCGACCGCGCGGTCGCGGCCGCCAAGGAGGCTGCCCTCGACTGGGACGCGCTCGGCTGGCAGCAGCGGGTCGCGATCCTCCGCACGGCCGCCGATCTGATCGAGGAGCGCCTGTTCGTGCTCGCCGCGTTGATGGCGTTCGAGGTCGGCAAGAACCGCCTCGAGGCGCTCGGTGACGTCCAGGAGACCGCGGAGCTGATCCGCTGGAACTGCGACGAGATGGACAAGCACGACGGGTTCCACGTCCCGATGAGCGGGCTCGGCGCCGCGGGCGAGTACTACGACGTGATGCGGCCCTACGGCGTGTGGGCCGTGATCAGCCCGTTCAACTTCCCGCTCGCGCTGTCGGGCGGGCCATCCTCCGGCGCGCTCGTCGCCGGGAACACGGTGGTGCTGAAGCCGAGCCCAACCGGCTCGCTGCTCGGCTACAAGCTGTACGAAGTGCTGCGCGACGCCGGCATGCCGCATGGCGCGTTCCAGTTTTTGCCCGGCGCCGACGACGCCGGCGCGCACCTGGTGCGCAACCAGGACGTGCAGGGCATCACGTTCACCGGCTCGTACCCGGTCGGGATGGACATCTACAAGCACTTCGCCACGGAGCACCCCAAGCCGGTGATCGCCGAGATGGGCGGCAAGAACCCGACGATCGTCACCAAGGACGCCGATCTGGACAAGGCGACCGACGGCGTCCTCCGAAGCGCCTTCGGCTACGGCGGCCAGAAGTGCTCCGCGTGCTCACGGGTCTATGTCGAGAGCGAGGTCTACGACGGGTTCGTCGACCTGCTGAAGACCAAGACCGAGAAGATCACGCCGAAGAACCCGCTCGATCGCGACGCGTACCTGTCGCCGGTGATCGACGACGCCGCGGTGGAGCGGTTCGAGAAGGCCGTCGCGGAGGCCGAGGCGAACGGCCGGGTCATCACGGGCGGCCATCGGATCACCGACGGCGACCTCGGACGCGGCACGTTCGTCGAGCCCACGGTGGTCGAAGCGCCCGAGGACAGCTACGTGTGGACCCAAGAGCTGTTCGCGCCCTACGTCGTGGTCGGGAGGTTCGACGAGCTCGGCGAGGCGATCGAGAAGTCCAACGCGACCGAGCTCGGTTTGACGGCCGGCTTCTTCAGCGAGGACCAGTCCGAGATCGACGAGTGGCTCCAGAAGATCCAGGCGGGCGTCGTGTACGTGAACCGGCGGGCCGGGTCGACCACCGGCGCGTGGCCGGGCGTGCAGCCGTTCGGCGGCTGGAAGGGCTCGGGGTCGACCGGCAAGGCCGGCGGCGGTCCGTACTACGTCCTCAGCTACCTGCGCGAGCAGTCGCGGACGGTGATCGGCGAGTGAGCGCGGACACGTCGGCCATCACCTACGGCGCACTCGCGGCGCACAGCCGCCCCAAGCTGATCACCGACCTTCCGGGGCCCGAGGCGATCGCGCGGATCGAGCGCGACCGCAAGGTGACCTCGCCGTCGCTGCCGCGGGCGTATCCGTTCGTGCCGCGGCGCGGCGCCGGCTCGATCGTCGAGGACGTCGACGGCAACGTCTTCTTGGACCTGAACGCCGGCATCGCGGTCACCTCGACCGGTCATTGCCACCCCAAGGTGGTCGAGGCGGTGCAGCGCCAGGCATCCGAGCTGCTCCACTACTCGGCGTCGGACTTCTACCTGCCGATCTACTCCGACGTCTGCGAGCGGCTGGACCAGGTCGCGCCGTTCGGCTCGGCCCGGTCGTTCCTGTCGAACTCGGGAACCGAGGCGGTGGAGGCGGCGATCAAGCTGTCGCGTTACGCAACCGGCCGGCAGTACCTGATCGGCTTCTATCAGTCGTTCCACGGCCGCTCGATGGGCTCGGTCACGCTGACGGCCTCCAAGGCGAAGTACCGCACGAACTTCGGGCCGATGCTGCCGAGCGTCTACCACTCCTTCTATGGGGACTTCGACTACATCGAGGAGGTCCTGTTCCAGCGGATGGTCTCGCCGACCGAGGTCGCTGCGATCGTCGTGGAGTCGTGGCTCGGC
>JBJMLQ010000068.1:0-4896 GCA_045805225.1 Actinomycetota bacterium
CACCCGGTGTATCACCCGTCGGATATCGACCTGTTGCCGGGGCAGAAGCCGCCGCCGGCGGCCTAGTTCCGGCCGGCGTCGTCGACGATCGCAACGGTCGCCACGTACGCGACGTGCGTGGCGATGCTCGTCGCCAGCACGTCCCGCGGCCATTCCCACGGCGGGGGTGTGTCGCCGAGCGCGGGGAACAGCGAGAACGTGGCGCTCATCAGCGTCGCGCCGAACACGATGCTCGCCCACGGCTCGGGCAGCCGCCGACGAAGGATGCCGTGCCACAGGCCGAACGCCGAGCCGTATCCCCACAGCAAAGCCTGACGGAGCTCCGCCTGGGTCGCGACGTCGACCTCGCCCATCCCGAGCACCTTCGCGACGATCTGGCCCGGCATCAGGCTGTCGTCGTAATCGAGCGGGCGATCCACGCGCGGGCGTAGCTCGTGACCGACGCGGTAGGCGAGCACCATCGCCGCCGTGCCTGCGAAACCCGCGATCACGCTTCGCACGGGCCACGGAAACGATCGACGTTTCCTCATATCGGTTGCCTCCGTGCGAACGTCGGTCGCGCGCGCAGTTCATCATGTCACCCGGGCGTCTCTCGCGGGCTTCCCCGGGCGGGGCCATCCGTCGGGGAGACTGGCGGTCCGTGACTGATCGGTCGACCACTTCGGCGGAGCCACCTGGCGGGCGCGGTGCGCGGGAGCCAGGCCAGGGCGGCGCCCCGCGCTCGCGTCCGCTGCGCGATCTGGACGTCCGGGTGTTCTCGTCGGCGAGCGACGCGCCGCGCGCCCGCCGTCCCACCGACGTGGTGTTGGTCGCGCTCGCGCTGCTGACCATCGGCGGGATGACGCTCGTGGCGCCCGGGCCGGGTCACCTCGACACCGCGACCCAGCAGTTCGTGCAGGCGCTGCCGGGCTTGTTCGGCTGGTTCTGGGAGACCGCCTACGACGTCTTGTTCGTCTGGGCGATCGTGCTGATCGCGATCCCGATCGCGGCGCGGAAACGCACCCGCATGCTCGTCGGTGAGCTGCTCGCCGTCGCGATCACGTTCGTCGTCGGGTCGGCGGTCGCGTGGCTCGCCGGTGTGTCGGGCTCGGAGAGCATCCGGGCGATCGTCTCGTCGGACCCCCCCGCCCGGTATCCAGCGATGCGGATCGCGATCGCGGCTGCGGTCGTCGTCGCCGCCTCACCGCACGTGTCTCGGCCGCTGCGCCGGATCGGCCGCACCGTCCTGATCCTCGGCGCGGTCGCAAGCGTCGCGGTCGGGGTCGCGTTGCCCTCAGGCGTGATCGCCGGATTCGCCGTGGGCATCGGCACCGCCGCGCTCGTCCATCTCGTCCTGGGGTCGCCGGGCGGCCGGCTGTCGCTCGATCAGGCGCGCACGGCGCTCGCCGACCTCGGCGTCGTCGTCACGGATCTCCGCTACGCGCCGCTTGGCCCGAGCGGCGTCGCGGTCTTGCTCGGCCGGACGAACGACGGCCGGTCGATCCGCGTGAAGGTGTACGGGCGCGACGCATGGGACGGCCAGCTGATCACGTCGGTGTGGTCGTCGGTGTGGAACCGCGGCGAAACGCCGCGCATCGGCGGCCGGCTCCAGCAGGTCGAGCACGAGGCGTTCATCACATTGCTCGCGCAACGGGCCCACATCACGGTCCAGCCGGTGGTCACCGCGGGCCTCGCGGAAGGGCGCGACGCGCTGCTCGTCGTCGATGACGGCGACGCGCGGAGCCTGTCGGCGCTCGTCTCGGCCGACGTCGACGACAGGACGCTCGGACGCATCTGGGAGTTGGACGCCGCTCTGTTCCGCGCGCGGATCGCGCACGGGCAGCTCGACGGCGACGCCGTCATGATCCGGCCGGACGGCGAGCCGGCCATCGGGGATCTGGGTCGCGCCGCCGTGTCGGCCCCGAGCATCGCGCTTCAAGCCGACCGCGCGCAGCTCCTCGTCGCCACCGCCCTCGCGGTCGGCAGCGAACGCGCCGTTCGGGCGGCGCACGCCGCACTTGGCGATGACGAGATCGCGGCCCTCCTGCCGTGCCTGCAGCCCGCCGCACTCAGCTGGCGGACCCGTCGCGCGATATCGGACGCCGGCTGGAAGCTCGACGCCCTCCGTGCCGACGCGGCTCGCGCGGCGGGCGTCGACATCCCGAAGCTCGAGCAGCTTCGGCGCGTGACGATCGGCTCGGTCGCGATGGTGATCGTGATCGGCCTGGTCGCGTGGGCCGTGATCTCGGCGATCGCCAACGTCGGTGTGGCGAACGTCATCGATCAGTTCCGGGCCGCCGATCTCCCGTGGCTGATCGCCGCGCTCGCCGCCGTGCCGCTGGTCGCCGTGCCGCAGGCGTTCGGCACGATCGGCGCATGTATCCGCCCGATCAGGTTCGGTCCGGTCCTCGCCTTGCAGTGGGCGATCGCGTTCCTCGCGCTCGCCGTCCCGAGCTCCGCGGCACGCATCGCTCTGGAGATCCGGTTCTTCGGCAAGATCGGGCTCTCGTCGGCGAGCGCGGTGGCGGTCGGCGCGATCGACAGCGTCTCGGGCTTCATCGTCGAGATCGCGCTGATCGCCCTGATCGTGCTGTCGGGGACGTCGAGCCTGCACCTGCACGGCGCCGACGGCGAGACGATCACGTTCACCGGCAAGTGGTTGCTGATCGGGGGCGTGGCGCTCGCGATCGTCGTCACGATCGTGGTCGCGATCCCACGGCTCCGCGGGATCGTCGTCGGCAAGGCGACCGAGGCGAAGCACGACATCGGCGACAGCCTCCGTGTGTTCCGGTCGCCGGCGAAGGTCGCGATGATCTTCGGCGGGAACCTCGCGGCCGTGCTGCTCTACGCGGTCGTGCTCGGTCTCTGCGTCGAAGGCTTCGGCCATCATCTGAGCTTCGCGGACCTGATCCTCACCTACACCGTGGTCACGATCTTTGCGGGCTTCATGCCGGTGCCGGGCGGCATGGGCGTGGCGGAAGCGGGGTACACGGCCGTCCTGGTGGCCCTCGGGATGCCCCATACCGCCGCGCTGTCGACCGCGATGACGTTCCGTCTCGTGACGTATTACCTGCCGCCGATATGGGGCGGGTTTGCGATGGGGTGGCTCCGGCGCCGCGAGTACATCTGACCCTGCGGCGCCGGAACTGAGCAGACCGGCTAGGGTCGGTCCCAGGGACCGATGGGCTCGATGGGCTCGATGGGCTCGATCAACGCCAACGGGGGGAAACGTGGTTCACAAGAAGGTGTCGAAGGACGATCCGGACGCCGACGGCACGCTGGCGCCGGCGTACACGCAGCGGCTCGACCTGCAGCCGATCCCGAAGTACCGGATGCCGGAGGAGGGGGCGCCGGCCAACGCCGCGTACCGGCTGATCCACGACGAGCTGCTGCTCGACGGTAGCTCGCGTCTGAACCTCGCCACGTTCGTCACCACGTGGATGGAGCCCGAGGCCGATCGCCTGATGGCCGAGGCCTTCGACAAGAACATGATCGACAAGGACGAGTATCCGCAGACGGCCGAGATCGAGCGGCGCTGCGTGAACATGGTCGCGCATATGTTCCACGCGCCCGACGATCCCGACGCGGACTCCATCGGCGCCTCGACCATCGGGTCGAGCGAGGCGGTCATGCTGGCGGGCCTCGCGATGAAGTGGCGCTGGCGCTCGAAGCGGGAGGCTCAGAAGAAGGAGACGACACGGCCGAACCTGATCCTCGGATCCAACGTCCAGGTCGTGTGGGAGAAGTTCTGTCGGTACTGGGACGTGGAACCTCGGTACATCCCGGTCAAGCAGGACCGCTACGTGATCGAACCCGACGAGGCCATCGCGCGGATCGACGAGAACACGATCGGCGTCGTCGCGATCCTCGGCACGACCTACACCGGCGAGTTCGAGCCGATCGAGGCGATCCACGACGCGGTCGTCGCGAACAACGAGGAGACCGGGTTCGACGTGCCGGTGCACATCGACGCCGCGAGCGGCGGGTTCGTCGCGCCGTTCCTGCACCCGGACCTGAAGTGGGACTTCCGTCTGCCCAATGTCGTGTCGATCAACGTGTCCGGGCACAAGTACGGACTGGTCTATCCCGGCGTCGGCTTCGTCGTGTGGCGCTCGGCCGCGGATCTGCCCGACGACCTGGTGTTCCACGTGAACTACCTGGGCGGCGACATGCCCACGTTCACGTTGAACTTCTCGCGCCCCGGCAACCAGATCATCGGGCAGTACTACAACTTCCTGAGGTTGGGAACGTCGGGGTACCGCACGATCATGGAGGCGCTTCGCGACCTCGCGGTGCACACATCGGGCCGCATGGCGAAGCTCGGTCCGTTCGAGCTCGTGAGCGACGGGTCGGCGATCCCCGTGTTCGCCATGTCACTGCACGACGACGTGCCATACAGCGTCTTCGACGTCTCCGACCGCCTGCGGGCGAAGGGGTGGCAGGTGCCCGCGTACACGATGCCCGACGACGCCACCGACGTGGCCGTGCTGCGGGTGGTGATCCGCGAAGGGTTCAGCTACGACCTGGCCGACTCGTTGGTCAACGACCTCGAAGAGGCGATCGAGCACCTGAATGTCGCGCCGCCGCCCGCCGGGATCGCGAGCGCCGGGTTCAGTCACACCTGAGTTAGCATCGCAACGACCAGGAGGGGGGAAGTCGATGTCGCAGCGGCAAAGCAGCGCATGGGCGGCGGGGTGGATCTCGTTCGCAGGCTTCATGATGATCCTGCTCGGTTCGTTCCACGCCGTCGCAGGGTTGGTGGGCATCTTCAACGACACCTTCTACGTGAAGGGTCAGAACTACCTCTTCCAGTTCGACCGGACGACATGGGGATGGATCCACCTGATCGTCGGGATCATCGTGGTGCTCGCCGGATTCGGGGTCTTCTCCGGCGCGGTGTGGGCGCGCACGATCGGC
>JBJMLQ010000069.1:0-9491 GCA_045805225.1 Actinomycetota bacterium
CTTGCCTGCCGGGGGCATCGTCTGCCATGGCGCGAGCCTACGCCTGTCGGCGCCACACGTCGGCCGCGAGCAACTCCGGCACGAGCGTCTCGGCGAGGAGCGCCACGTCCGGGTCGTCGTCGCCGGGATACCGGATGCCGCCGGCGCCCACGGGGACGACGCGGCCGCCGCGGTCCTCGATCCATCGCCGGACGTCCGGGTCGGACGGCGAGCCCGTGAACAGCAGCGCTCGGTAGTCAAGCGGCTTCGTCAGGTACACGTCGACGTGGAGCCAGTCGCCGGTCTCGCACGCGTCGGCTTGGCGTCGCGGTCCTTCGCGGAACATCAGCGCGCCCTCGTGTGCGGAGCTGATCCGCTCCTCGGGCGCGATCACGAACACCGGCTCCTCGCCGAGCCCTTCGAGGGCCTGCGGGAGCCAGCTCGACCGCCGGTGGAGGAGGTCCTCCGTCGCATCGGCCGCGCGCCGGACCGTCGCGGCCGCCCGCGGCGCGTCCACGAACGCGAGCAAGAGCGCGATCGTGTGCTGGAACGAACGGCACGCCACGCCGCCCGTCTCCTCGCCCGCACGCAGCGCGATGTGCCGGTCGGCGACGTCCGCGAGCGGCGAGCCATCCGTGTTGGTGATCGCGATCGTGGCCGAGCCGGCATCCCGATGTCGCGAGAGCGCGGCGACGGTCTCAGCCGTGGATCCGCTCGCGGAGATCCCGATCGCGACCGTTCCCGGGCCCCCCGGCGTGCCCACGGCCGCCGACGAGCGCTCGACGACCGCGTCTCGTCCCATCGCGCGGAGCATGCCGGCGACCGGAAGTGCGGCGAACCGCGACGATCCCATCCCGATGCACACGACCCGGCGCGCCGGCTCGACGTCTCGCCACGGATCGGCGCCGAGCGCCGCGGCGAACGCGCGGAGCGCCGCGGGCTTGTCCTCGAGATCGCGCACGAACGCGTCGGCATCCGGGGTCCACGTCATCCCTCGTCGTCCCACGCGAGGACCGCCGGCAACGCCGCGTCGGGCACGCCCATCCAGGCGGGCGAGAACCGTGCGGCGTACACGAACTCGTGCGCCTCCTGCGCGACGGCGAACGGGTGCAGCAGTCGCACGTCGAACAGCGACGCATGAACCTCGAGCGCGTCACGATGCGCCGACAGGAACGTTGCCCGGGCACGCGGGATCCACGTCTCGACGGCGTCACGGGTCGCAGGATGTCGCCGCACCACCACGCGTCCGGCGTGGTCGAGCGCGCACGCCATCGACGCGACGTCGCGAGCGGGCGATCCCGGCGCGATCCGTCCGTCGACCGGCGCCACCGGATCGCCGTCGAGATCGCTCACGTACAGCGCGCCGCTCGGCACACGAAGGATCTGCCCCACGTGCAGGTCGCCGTGGATCCGCGTGACGGGCGACTCGGCGACACCGGCGAACCCGTCGAGCACGGCGCGCGCGCGACCCTCGCGTGCGCGCAGGCGCTCGTGCACTGCGCCCGTCGTCAGTGCGAGCGCCTCGTCGAGCGTCGCCGTCGCGGCGTCGTGCCAGCTGCCGATCGTCTCGGCGCCCGCGAGGCCGACCGGCCCCGGCAGCACCGATGACGGCGTCGCCAGCGCGCCCTGGAAACGCGCGACGAGTGCGCCCATCGACGCGGTCTCGGCGGCGACGTCGTCCCACGATCGCTCCCCGAGGGCCGCGGCCTCGATCATCTCGACGTACCAATGCCATCCGTCCTCGGCGCCGGGCAGGTACGCGGCGCCGGTCGCGAGCAGCACGCCGTCCCGGTCGAACGAGCCCATCGGACGAGGCATTTCGGTGAAGCCGACCGCGGCGAGGTGCGCGGGCAGATCGTGTCCGGGCTGCGCGCCGCGGCGCGTTCGCCGGAGCAGCTTGACCACCAGGGCGTCTCCGACGATCACCGACTCGTTGGTCTGGTCCAGGCCGACGATCCGCTCAGCGGTCGGCGCGCCGGCCGCGCCGGTGAGCTCGGCTGCGAGCGCCGCGAACACCCCGTCGCCCGCCTCGGCGCGGCGAACACCGTCGGCGTCGCCGATCACGGGCGCCACGAGCAACTCGTCCCCGGCTCGCCAGACGGCCAGCCCGCCGGTCGCGAGCGGCACCACGTCGAGAAAGGCCGCGTTCCCCGGCACCGGACCGCTCAGGTGCGGCGCCGTCCAGAGCGCGGGTCCGGCGGCTTCGATCGCCGCAGAGAGATCCGCCGTCACGCGCGCGAGTCTACGGAGGGCGACCTGCGCGCTTGCCGTGACCGGAGGTCAGGGCAGGCCGTTCCCCAGGTGGGTCCGGCATGGCACCGTGCAGGTCGGCCGCACGCCGCGCGCCATCCACACGACCTGCAGGAGCGACCATGTCCGAACGCGAGATCCGCTACGTCCACCACCGCGAGCAGCCGGTCGACATCCTGCCCAGCGACGCCATCGCCGCGATCAAGGACGCGACCGCCGAGGTCCTGTGGCGAACGGGCATCCAGGTGCGGTCCGAGAGCCTGCTGAAGCAGCTCGGAGCCGCGGGCGCCGAGATCGACACCGAGGACGAACGCGCGCGGTTCCCGAAGGACGTCCAGGCGGGGGCGCTCGAGACGGTGCCACACGACCTGCCGCTGCGCTCGCGCGAGCCGGGGCTCGACCTGATCCTCGACGGCACGCGCGGGTACCTGGGCGTGGACGGCAACGCGGCCGAGGTCGTCGACCTCGACACCGACCTCCGACGGGCGTCACGCAAGGAGGACGTCGCCGCAGGCACGTTGATCGGCGACGCGCTCCCCCAGATCGGCTACGTGTGGCAGCCGGCGGTGAGCCGCGAGATGCCGGTTCCCTCCGAGCCGCTGCACAACCTCGAGGCGAACCTCAACAACACCGGCAAGCACATCGTGATGATGACCGCGGTCACGCCCGAACAGGCCGCGGCGAGCGCCGAGATGGCGGCCGTCGCCGTCGGCGGCGAGCAGGCGCTCCGCGACCAGCCGATCCTGTCGGCCTTCCAGTGCAGCGTCTCGCCGCTCGTCTACGACGGCGGGCCGCTCGCGGCAGCGGTCGAGTTCGCGAAGGCGGATGTGCCGAGCGGTTTCATGGTGATGCCGATCCTCGGCGCCACCGCGCCGATCACGCGCGCCGGCACGATGGTGGTCAACAACGCGGAGGTCATCGGCGGCGTGATCGCGCACCAGCTGCTCGCCCCCGGCGCGCGCACCTTCTACGCGAGCGCCGTCACGACGATGGACCTGTGGTCGGGCGCGGCCAACTGCGGCGGCCCCGAGGACCTCGTGTTCCAGATGGCGAACGCGCAGCTCGCGCGGGCCTACGGTCTCAAGTCGATGGTCGGGACCTTCGCGACCGGCGCCAAGACCAGCGACTGGCAAGGCGGCGCCGAGAACGGGATGTCCGGTTTCGCGAGCTGGATCGCCGGCGTCGACATGGCGAGCGGCGCGGGCCTCCTGTACGCCGCGCGCGTGTTCAGCGCCGCCCAGCTGGTGCTCGACGCCGAGCTCTGGGACCTGATCTGCTCGACCTCCGAGGGCATCCGCAGCTGGGACGCCGAGTCGCTCGCCGTCGACGTGATCGACGCGGTGAAGCCCGGCGGCCACTTCCTCGATCAGGAGCACACGCTCACGCACATGCGCGAGGTATTGATGTCCAAGATGTTCGACCGGGGGAACTGGGAGGACTGGGAAGCGAACGGACGTCCGCTGCCGAAGACGAAGGCGGTCGCCCGCGCGAAGGAGCTCTTGGAGAGCCACACTCCGTACCCGCTGCCCGACGGTGCGGCGGAGCAGATCCGCGGCATCGTCGAGCGATTCGAGAAGGAGCACGTCGAGGCCGCCTGAGCGAGCCGACTACCCCGCTGACCTGCGAAGGGCTATATTGAACGGCGATTCAAACCGATGGGAACCCGCCGATACTTTAACGAGCCGGAGCTGAGAGCCCCGAGCCCGACGAACGAGAGGAACGCGCGATGTCCGAAGAGCAGATGGAGAAGCTCCGCCAGGCCCTGATCGGCGCGAAGAAGGAAGAGGGCCTCGAGGCGACCCAGGCGCTCCTGGACGAGAACATCGACCCCGTCCTGATCCTGCAAGACGGGATGGCCACGGCGATGTTCACGCTCGGCGCGATGTGGAGCCGGGGCGAGGTGTTCCTCCCGGAGGTCGTCGCGTCCGCCACCCTGTTCAAGATGTGCAACGAGCTCGTCGAGCCGGCGTTGCTCGCTTCGGGCGGCGAGAAGATCGTCGCCGGACGCGTGATCCTGTGCACGGTCAAGGGCGACCTGCACGACCTCGGCAAGAACATGGTCGGCGCGATGCTGAAGACGGCCGGCTTCGAGGTCACCGACCTCGGTAAGGACACGCCGCTCGACAAGATCTTGACCGCCGTCCGCGAGATGTCGCCGGACATCCTGGGGATGTCGGCGCTCCTGACCACGACCGTCCCCCAGCAGAAGGTCGTGATCGAGGCCCTCAAGAAGGAGGGGCTGTTCGACTCGATCAAGGTGATGGTGGGCGGGGCGCCGGTCACCCAGGAATGGGCCGACGAGATCGGCGCCGACGGGTTCGCGCCCGACGCGCCGGAGGCGGTCAGCCGAGCGCAGGCGTTGCTCGGGATCGAGGTCGCGGCCTAGTCATCCCGGACCACTCCGGGCCTCCAGGCGCACCCCGGCGCTAGCATCCCCGGATGGTCGCCCGGGTCAGCATCCGCGACGTCGCCCGCGAAGCGGGCGTCTCGGTGACGACCGTCTCTCACGCGCTGAACGGCAAGGGCCGGCTGAACCCTGAGACGCGCGAGCGCGTCCGCGAGGTCGCCGACCGCCTGGGCTACCGCCCGAACCCGGCCGCGCGGTCGTTGGTCTCCGGTCGCACGGGGCTGATCGCCGCGATCCCGTCACTGCCGGCCGGGTTGAACATCGAGTTCAGCGAGTTCGCCTTCTTCTCCGAGCTGATCGCGGCGGCGACCGGCGTCGCCGTGGGGCGCGACAACGCGCTCGTGGTGTCGCCGCCGGCCGCGGACTGGTTCGTCTGGGATCGCGTGCCGTTGGACGGCGTGATCGTGATCGAACCGGTGACCGGTGAGCCCGCGTTGCCCGATCTGCGACGGCGGGGCCTTCCCTTCGTGACCGTCTCGGCCGATCCGGCCGGTGGTGAACGCGACGCGGTCGTGCGGTCCGACGATCGAGGCGGCGTCACGCGGATGCTCGAGCATCTGGTCGATGCCGGCGGCGACACGATCGCGATGCTTGCGCCGCCGCCGATCAACGGCTTCGCGCGCGACTGCGTCGAGGCGTACCGGCGATGGGCGGCCTCCACCGGGCGCCCGTCACTCTTGGACGTGCTCGACGAAGCCGCGCTGATCGACGACCCCGAGGCGGCATACGCGATCGGGCTCGACCGGACGTTGGCGCGGCGTCCGCGACCCGACGCGCTGTTCGTCCCGATCGAGCTCGCCGGCGTCTCCGCCCTCGAGCAGCTGAAGGACCGAGGCCTCCGCGTTCCCGACGACATCCTGCTCGCCACGACCCGCGACGCCGGACGAGTGACCACCACCGAGCCGCCCGTCACCACGCTCGAGTGGAACTACCCCGAGATCGGCAGACGGGCGGCGCAGATGCTCCTGGATCTCATCGACGGAGCCCGCGTCGCGCCGTGCGAAGACGTGATCGAGACGACCGTCGTGCCGCGAGCGAGCACCGCTCGATGAGGCGGCTCGTCGTGTTCGTCGCGCTGGGTCTCGCCGCCGCCGCGTGCGGCGGGTCGACCACGAGCAGCACCGCCTCGGCGATCGGCGACGTCTCGGATGTGCACATCTTCGCGGCGAGCGTCGACGCGGCGAGCGGGAGCGGCGACGTCGCGCAGGTCGTCGCGGACCTGCACAACGCGTCGGACGCCAAGGACGCGCTCGTCTCGGTCTCCTGCAGTTGCGGGGGCACGGCGACGCTGTTCGAGCCGGGCGCCGGCTCGCCGGCGACGTCGATCGCGCTGCCGCCGCAGAAGGTCGTGTTATTCGGACCTCGCGGCGCACGCATCGAGCTGTCGGACCTTGCCCAGCCGCTCGCGGTCGGCTCGACGGTCACCCTCACGTTCTCGTTCGAGACCGCGACACCGACATCGGCGACCGCCGCGGTCCAGGCGCCGGGGAGGCCTTCGCCTGCAACGTGACGCCCCGCTTGCGCCGGGGACGTCCCATGGGTGCCGTAGGATGCGTGCCGGACACAGGCGCGGACGATCGCGCCACGGATCGCGAAGGGGAGGACGATCGGTGCGACGGATCCGTGGGTTGTCCGTCATCGGTCTCGTCGCGCTCGCGACCGTCGTCGCCCTCGTCGCGGTCCCCGCATCCGCCGCCCCGCGCACGTTGACCTTCGGGCCGTCCGTCGACACGACCGTCCGCGCCGACCACCCCGCCAAGGCCTACGGCTCGCTCACCACGCTGACCGCCGACAACTCGCCCGTGGCGAACGCGCTCTTGCGGTTCACCGTGTCGGGCGTCGGTACCGACGTCGTCGTCGGCGCGACCCTTCGGCTCTACGTGGCGAATCCCTCTCCCGTCGGCGGCTCCATCGCACGGGTCGCGTCGCAGACGTGGCCCGAGAGCGTCACGTGGAACACCGCCCCCGTCGCCGACCCGCTGCCGGTCGCGACGATCGGGAAAGCCGGGTTGAACACGTGGGCGCAGTTCAACGTCTTGCCGATCATCACGGGCGACGGCACCTTCTCGATGCGGATCTCCTCCACCTCCGCCGACGGCGTCGCGTTCGTGTCGCGCGAAGGAACGACGGCGACGCAGCGGCCGCAGCTCGTCGTGACCACCGCGCCCCCGCCCGACACGACGGCGCCGACGGTCGCGATCAGCTCGCCGAGCGACGCCTCGACGGTCTCCGGAACGGTGGCCGTCGACGCGACCGCGAGCGACAACGTCGGCGTGACGTCCGTCACGTTTGCCGTCGACGGCACCGCGATCGGGACCGACACGACGGCGCCGTACGAGGTCCCGTGGGACACGTCGCTCGTCGCGAACGGCGCGCATACGCTGACCGCGCGAGCGGTCGACGCGGCGGCCAACGGAGGCGACTCGCCCTCCGTCGGCGTCACCGTGAGCAACGCCGTGGACACGACGCCCCCGGATCCGCCGGGCGACCTGCAGGCGGCGGTCGGCGGCCCGCGGCAGGTCTCGCTCACGTGGGCGGCCGCGAACGACAACGTGGCCGTGACCGGCTATGAGGTCTCCCGCGACGGCAGCGTGCTGATCACGACGGGCGCGCTCGGGTACGTCGACACGTCGATCCAGCCGGGCACGCACGCGACCTACAGCGTGGTTGCGATCGACCCCTCGGGGAATCGGTCCGGACCCGCCACCGTCGACGCAACGACCCCGAGCGTCCCGACCTCGTTCACGTTCGCAGCGGCGGGCGATCACGGCGCGAACGCGACGACGGCGCTGAGCCTGGCCGCGCTCGACGCCTCGCCCGCATCCTTCTATCTGGCGCTCGGTGACCTCGACTACGACGAGACGACGAGCGATGCGGCGTGGTGCGACTACGTCCACCAACACCTACCGACGAAGGGACCGGACTTCCCGTTCGAGGTCGTCACCGGCAACCACGAGGACGACGCGATGCTCGACGGGTACGTTCTGAACCACGCCGCGTGTCTGCCCGATCACCTGGGTGCAACGCCGGAGCCCGGCAGCCAGTACGGCGTCGAGTACAGCTTCGACTATCCCGCCGGCGCCCCCCTCGCGCGGTTCATCATGATCTCGCCGGAGCTCAGGGTGAACGGCACGACCTACCACTACGCGCCCGGCAACGCGCACTACACCTGGCTGAAGAACACCATCGACCAGGCGCACGCCGCGGGTATCCCCTGGGTGATCGTCGGGATGCACTACCCGTGTCTGAGTGCGGGGCAGTACGGCTGCGTCGAGGGCTCGGCGCTCATGAACCTGCTCGTGAGCGAGAAGGTCGACCTGGTGCTGCACGGCCACGAGCACACCTATCAGCGGAGCAAGCAACTCGCGACGGATCCGACGACCTGCCCGACGATCTCGCCCACCGGCTACAACCCGGGCTGTGTCATGGACGACGGCATGGACGGCATCTATCCGAAGGGCGCGGGGAGCGTCGACGTGATCGACGGAACGTTCGGTCGCTCGCTGTACGCGTCCAGCCGCTCGGATCCCGAGGCGCCGTACTTCGTCGCGCTGAACGGCACGACCCACGGATTCATGCGCTACGACGTGACCGCGACCCAGCTCGATGCGTCGTTCGTCCATGTCGACGGCACGTTCACCGACGCGTTCTCGATCGTGACCGGCGCGACGCCGTCAGCGGACCGGTCGCCGCCCACGGCGCCGAGCGGGCTCGCCGCCGACACGTCGGTGCCGGGCAAAGTCACGCTCTCGTGGGGCGCGAGCACCGACGACGCCGGCATCCGCAACTACATCGTGTCACGCGACGGCACGGCGATCGGCACGACGACGTCGACGTCGTTCGTGGATCCGTCGGTGACGTCCGGCAACACGTACGCATACTCCGTGACGGCCTACGACACCGCGTTCAACCCGTCGACGGCCGCCGGTCCGCTGTCGGTGACGGTCCCGACGGCGGCGACGCTCACGTTCATCGCGGACGCCGACGCGTCGCTGTACGCGGCCAACCCGAGCACCAACTACGGGTCCTCCCTCAAGTTGGAAACCGACAACAGCCCCGTGAAGAACTTCTTGGTGCGGTTCACCGTGACCGGTGTCGGCACGTCGACCGTGACGGGGGCGACGCTCCGATTGACGTGCTCGGATCCATCGCCACGCGGCGGCGACGTCACGCTCGCCGACGTCACGCCGTGGACCGAAGGCGCCGTGACGTGGGCGACCGCCCCCGCAGCGGGCGCGACGATCGCCTCGATCGGCTCGGTGGTGGCCGGGACGACGTATCAGGCGGACCTGAGCTCGATCATCCACGGCAACGGCACGTACACGTTGCGCATCACGACACCGAACGCCGACGGCGCCGACTTCGTCTCTCGCGAGGGCGCGGTCGGGTCACGGCCGCAACTCACCATCACGACCGCGCCCTAACGGGCCGGCGGTCACACCGACGTCGCGGCGGCGAGACGCTATCCCGGCACGGTCAGGCGGTCGATGTCCGGATGGTCGATCCGGAGTCCGCCGGTGTCGGCGGCGCTGCTGCGGAGGGACCGCCGGACCTCCGGCAGGTCGAAGAATCCACGCTCGATCTCCCGGTAGACGGCCCACTCCGGCGGCAACTCCTCCTCGTGGAAGATGGCGCTCACCGGGCAGACCGGTTCGCAGGCGCCGCAATCCACGCAGACGTCGGGCTGGATGTACCCCTAGCGGGCCCCGTCGTAGATGCAGTCCACGGGGCATTCGTCCACGCAGGCCCGGTCCTTCACGTCGATGCAGGTCTCGCAGATCGTGTACGTCATCGAATTTTCCCCCTATCTACCGTGGGAACCGTGCAAATAGGAGTCTACCCGGCCAGGCGCGCC
>JBJMLQ010000070.1:0-6263 GCA_045805225.1 Actinomycetota bacterium
CGTGAGCGAGCTGCCCACCGCTCTGATCCGTCTGCGACTCGGCCAGGAGGACGCGCACTACGGCGGCAACCTCGTCGCGGGCGCGACGCAGCTCAAGATCGTCGGCGACCTGATCACCGAGCTCGCGATGAAGTACGACGGCGACGAGGGCCTGTTCCGGGCGTACGAGTCGGTCGAGTTCCTCGCGCCGCTGTACGCGGGCGACTGGATCGAGGCGCGAGGCAAGATCGTGAAGGTCGGCACCACCTCACGCACGTGCGAGTTCGAGATCCACAAGATCGGCGCTGCGCGGACCGACATCAGCGACTCGGCGGCGGAGTTCCTCGACGAACCGGTCCTCACGCTCCGAGCCGTCGGCACCACCGTCGTGCCCTCGGCGCACCAGCGCTTCAGTCGCTGAACGCCGTCCGCAGCTGCTCCGTGATCAGTCGGATGGGCGCCCGTTCGCGACCCGCGAGCACGTCGTCCCAGTATCCGAGCATCCCCGCGCGTGCCAGCCAGATCGCGCGCTCCGCAAGCGTCGGGTCGTCCTCGCCACCCGCCTCGACACAGGCCCGAGTGAACGACGGGCCGAGCCAGCCGACCAGACCCGCGTAGTCCTTCGCGGGGTCGCAGACCTCGGCGTCGGCCCAATCGATGATCGCGCTCACGCGGCGTCGCTCGTCGTCGACGAAGACGTGCTCCCCCTTGACGTCTGTATGGCACAGGGTTCGACGATCGGACGGCGCCGGCGGGCGCTCCCCGAGGAAGCGCGGGGCGTTGTCTCCGGCGATCTCCATCGTTGCGGCGAGCGTCTCGTCACTGATGTCGGGCACGTCGAACGTCACCGTTCGTTCACCGGCGCCGAGCGCCCGGGCCTGCGCACCATCCACCTGATGCAACGCCGCGAAGAGCGCAGCGATGTGAACGGCGAGGCCGTCGCTCGGCGTGATGGTGACCCCGTCGATCGTCTGGCCCTGCACACCCGCCGCTCGCTCGTGCACGATGAAGGGCGGACGGCCGTCGCGCGCCGGCCCGGCCTTGCGGATCGGCGGCACGACGTCACCCAGGAGGCGGCGGATCGTCGGGTGCAGCGCCTGCTCGGACGGCATCTTCGCGGCATCGACGTCGGTGCGCGCGAACTTCGCCACGAGCTCGCCGCCGACGGCCCAGACGTCGAACTCATCGTTGAGGAACATCCGGTGCACGCGGTCGTCGGTGTCGAGCGACGCCCGCACGTCGTGTTCGGTCAACACCGAGGCGACGCTAGCAGCGGATCAGCTGGCGAGCTCGAGGCCCTGGAGCACGCCGACGAGGTCGTCCATGTCGAACGGCTTCGGGACGAACGCCGCCGCGCCGAGACGCTCCGCGCGGGCACGGTCCATCGCCGACGCGAGCGCCGTCACCATCACGACGCGCGGGCGCTCTGCTGCCGGCAGCTTGCCGAGCTCCTCCAGCACGGACCAGCCGTCCATGCGCGGCATCATGACGTCCAGGACCATCAGGTCGGGGTGGTGGCGCTCGATCTGTGTCATGGCCTCGAAGCCGTCGTGCGCGGTGAGGGTTTCGTACCCCTCGCCCTGGAGGCTGAACTCGATCACCCAGACGACCTGGGGCTCGTCGTCGACCACGAGGACGGTGGGGAGTCCGTTCGAAACCATGGTGTCAGCTACGGCGCTTGAGGCACGGGTCGACATGGGCCCATCGGCTCGACCTCGCCGAACGGCGGTGACGTCCTCCGGCGAAGGTCCACGGTCGACGGGTGACGCCCGTCTAGTCACCGTGGGGTACAGACGCCCGGTCTACGACGCCACTGCCGGCGGGATGAATGTGTATCCGAGATGCCAGTCGCCGCCGTCGGCGGGCCCGTACCAGTCGTCGTCACACGCGGTCTCGCGATCGAACACGACGTGTCGACAGCCTTCGTCTTCGAGCCGTTGCATCCCGAGCACCGCCGCGTCGCCCAGGGTCATCCCCGCGAAGCGCGGGATCGTGAGCATCCGGTATCGCTGCCCACGCATGATCGAGCGTGCCTCGATCGCCATCGCACCCCTCCTAAGGTGCCGAGCCCCGCTCCGCAGGAGAGGCGGATGGTCACCTGGCCTCTCCGGGGGCGTCCTCGCGGGCCCAGTCGGTCTATCGGATTTGATATCCCGGTACCCAGAAAGGGGGACGTCCAACCCCCCCGCGTTCGACCGCTACGCGATCGTCACACCCGAGCCGGATTCGACCCGTCCGACGATGGGACCGTGCGCTGCGGCTGCCTCGGCATGCTCCGGCGCAACGGCGAGCACCATCCCGAGGCCCATGTTGAACGTCGCGAACAGGTCGACGTCGGTGAGGCCGGCCTCGCGCCGGAGCAGCGCGAAGATGGGGTGTTCGGTCCATGTGCCACGCTCGAGCCTCGCGCCGAGGCCGTCGGGCAGGATGCGCGCAACGTTGTCGACGACGCCCCCGCCGGTGATGTGCGCGGCCGCGTGCACGAGCCCGTCGCGGCGCATCGTCAACACCTCGGGCGCATGGATCGCGCACGGCTCCAACAGCTCGTCGGCGAGCGACCTGCCGAGCTCCGGCACCGGATCGTCGAGCGACCGGCCGTCGAGCAACACGCGGCGCACCAGCGAGTAGCCGTTCGCGTGCAACCCGCTGGAGGCAAGGCCGATCAGCACGTCACCGTCGCGGACGCGACCCGGACCGAGCACGTCGTGCTCGTCCACCACGCCGACGCAGAATCCGGCGAGGTCGAACTGGTCGTCGGGCATCACGCCGGGATGTTCCGCGGTCTCGCCGCCCAGCAACGCACAGCCGGCGCGGCGACAGCCTTCGGCGACACCTGCGACCAGCTCGGCGACGTGCTCGGGCACCACGCGTCCGACCGCGATGTAGTCCAGGAAGAAGAGCGGTTCGGCGCCCGTGCACACCACGTCGTCCGCACACATCGCGACGAGATCGATCCCGACGGTCGATCGGCGGCCCGTCGCGCGCGCGACCTCGAGCTTCGTGCCGACGCCATCGGTCGCGGCGGCGAGGAGCCTCCCCTGCCCGATCGAGAAGAGCCCCGCGAAACCCCCGACGACGTCGGCGACCTCCGGACGGCGCGTGCCGGCGGCCAGGTCGGCGATCAGCGAGACGGCCTTGGCCGCCGCTTCCGTATCAACGCCCGAGGCGCGGTAGGCGTCGCTCACCCGGTCGGCAGCTGGAGCTGATCCTCCAGCACGAACTTGCCGGCGCCCTCCGGGATCTCGATCGGGTACTCCCCATCGAAGCACGCGCGGCAGAACGAGTCCTTCTCGCCGCCGGCCGCCTCGACCATCCCGTTGAGTGAGAGGTACCCCAGCGAGTCGGCGCCGACGTAGGACCTGATCTGCTCCACCGTGAGGTCGGCCGCGATCAGCTCCTGTCGCGTCGGCATGTCGATGCCGTAGAAGCACGGCCACTGCAGCGGCGGACACGTGACGAGCATGTGCACCTCGGTCGCGCCGGCGTCGCGAAGCATCGACACGACCTGCTTCGTCGTCGTGCCGCGCACGATGGAGTCGTCGATCACGACGAGCCGCTTGCCGCGGATCGAGTCGGGCAGCGGATTCAGCTTGAGCTTCACGCCGCGGTCGCGCAAAGATTGCGACGGCTGGATGAACGTGCGCCCCACGTACGCGTTCTTATACAGACCGTCGCCGTACGGGATCCCCGACACCTGGCTGTAGCCCTGGGCGGCCGAGTGCCCGGTGGTCGGGACGGCGATGACCAGGTCGCCGTCGACCGGGTGCTCCTCGGCGAGCCGGCGGCCCATCGCGAGGCGGGCCTCGTGCACCGTGATGCCGTCCATCCTCGAGTCGGGCCGGGCGAGGTAGACGTACTCGAAGATGCAGCGCGCGGTGCGGGGACTGGAGGCGAACCGCATCGAGTGCAGGCCGCGGTCGTCGATCCGGATGAGCTCGCCCGGCTCGACGTCACGCACCCACGTGGCGCCGACGATGTCGAGGGCGCACGTCTCGGATGCGACCACGAAGCCATTCGGCAGCCGCCCGATCGACAACGGGCGCACCCCGAACGGATCGCGGGCGGCGTAGATGCTCCGTTCGTCCATGAACACGAAGCAGTACGCGCCCTGGAGCATCGGCAGCACGCGCATCGCGGCATCGTCGAGGCCGGGGGTGTTCGGAGACTCGGCCGCGATCAGCGCGGTCACGAGGTCGCTGTCGGTGCTCGCGCCGCCGCTTCCCACCATCGTCGCGAGGTCGCGCGTGTTCACGAGGTTCCCGTTGTGGCCGAGCGCGACAGAGCGAACGCCGTCGGTCTTGAACACCGGCTGGGCGTTCTCCCACGTCGTCGAGCCGGTGGTCGAATAGCGGGTGTGACCGACGGCAAGATCGCCGTGCAACGTCGTGAGCGTCGCCTCGTTGAAGACCTGACTGACGAGCCCGAGATCTTTGTAGACGAGGATGTTCGTGCGGTCGGAAACGGCGATCCCGGCGGACTCTTGGCCGCGATGCTGCTGGGCGAAGAGCCCGAAGTAGGTGAGCCGGGCGACGTCGTCCCCGGGCGCCCACACGGCGAAGAGGCCGCATTCTTCTTTCGGGGACTCCGAACCCATCGAGGGTTTCAGTGTACCGGCGGCGCGGGCGGCAGCGGCGGCGAGACGACCCGGGGCTGCTGGCCGCGCCGAGCGCGAAGCAGCCACACCCCGCCGGCGAGGATCGCCACCAGGACCAGCGCCCCGATCAGCCACGGAAGCTTCGACGGCGGCTCCACCGCGCCGACCGACACCTTCGCCGTCCAATTGACCCCGTCGTGTGCGAGGGTCGACCCCGCGACCTGGCACTGACCGCTCACGAGGTCGCTCGAGACGGCGCCCGGAGCCGTGCTGTCGACCGTGAGACTCCGCCGGTCGTCGGTGCAGACCCACACGCCCAGCGCCTTCGGATGCACGGCTTTCAAGGCCGTGGCCATGCGGCCGCTGTCCAGATCGAACGTCATAGCGCCGGCCGGCAGCTCGACCGGAACGGTGGCGACGGTGAGCCCCGGCTCGGCGGCGCCCGCGGCCGCCGGCGGGCCGACCTGGGCGTTCGGGAACGCGGCGGTGGCGACCGCGCCCGCCGCGACGTCGAGGGCGCCTTGCGTCGTGCCCGTCCCGAGGAGCTGCACCGTCGTGGCTCCGTCGCCGCCCACCCGAAGCAACACGGTGACCGACGGCTTTGGCCCGATCGGAAGCTGCTCGCTCGAGGACTCGCCGGAGGCCGAACACGCGGCCAGAGCCAGCGCGAGGCACGCGATCAAGCCGAGCCCGCCGAGGCGCATGCCCGATCGGTCAAGGGTGCGGGGACGAGCGGTCACGTGGGCGTCAGGGTACGAGGCTGACCGGTACCTCGCGCGCAACCGGCTCCAGCGCGGCACGGTCGAACGTCAAGACGTGACCGCCGTTGCGCTCCGCGCACGCGACGACGGCGGCGTCGGTGAAGCCGAGCGCCGGTTCGGTGAAGCGGGCCATCAGCTCGCGGATGCGGGGAACGTCGGCGTCGCCGCAATCCAGCAGGGAGTCGCCCTGTTCGAGCCCTCGGAAGAACCCGATCGTTGCGATGGGGCCCAATCGGCGGTCCAGGATCCGCGCCACCTCGGCCAAGATCGCCACCGGCACCACGGTCGGTCCGTGCTCCGCGAGCGCGCGGGCAGCCTCGCCGTGGCGGACGTCGGAGCGGTTGACCAACGCGACCACCGCCGAGGTGTCGAGGGTGATCACTCGCCCGCCCCGTCGCGCCGGACGTCCGCGGCGTCGGTGACCGGTCCGTTCTTCCATGACCCCACCCAGCCGGGGAGCTCGGTCCGCGGCGTGGCCGCCAGGTAGGCGCCGAGCGCCTCGCGGATCAGCTCCGCCTGCGGCCGGCCGGTCGATCGAGACATCCCGCGGAGGCCGCGCACCACCTCCGGGTCGAGGTACACGGTCGTCTTCTCCATGGACGGGAGCATGCCATATGCCATATGTGGCAGGGTGTAGGTCATCCGAAGATGTTGTCAGGGCTGGGACGCAAACCATGTGAGCCTTGTCACATGGAGGATCACGAGCCCACGAACAGCATCGGGTCGCCCTCGAGCCGCAGGAGGAACTCCTTGCGGTGCAAGCCGCCGGCGTAGCCGGTCAGATTCCCTGAGGCGCCGATGATCCGGTGGCACGGCAAGACGATCGGGACCGGGTTCTGACCGAGGGCCGCCCCGACCGCACGGGCGGCCTCCGGATGGCGGATCCCCCGGGCGACGGCGCCGTACGTGGAAACCTCGCCGAACGGGAC
>JBJMLQ010000071.1:0-11903 GCA_045805225.1 Actinomycetota bacterium
ACGGCTGCGCGAGGCCGGATCGCGGTCGCGTCGTCGGTCGTGCGCGACGCCGGCGGGATCCGCTCGTCGCTGGCGGTGCCCGGGCAGGCCTCGCGCTGGGTGCTGCCGATCACCGGGGGAACCGGCGGCGCGACCCTCTCGCTGCTCGTGACGAACGACACGGGCGTGCGCTTCAGCGCGCAGGTCCTGGCGCGCGGCGTCGACGAGAGCCCGATCGGGGACCTGACCGACGTGCGTCAGGGCGGGTCGTCAACGACGACGGCGCAGGTGCCGACCGAAGGCGGCTCGGCGGTGGTCGTGGAGTCCGAGGACGGCACGGTCGCCGCTGGGCTCCGGGCGGCGGGACACGGGGGAGACGACGCCGCGACCGGCGGGACGGCGACCGACGCGTCCGCCTGGGTCGTGCTTCCCACGGCGTTCGGTCTCGACCCGGCCGCGTCGATGGTCCTCGTCAACGACGGCGCGACGAAGGTCCAGGCGGCGGTCACGCTCGTGCATCAGGGGGGAGGGGGTCTGAGCGACACGGTGCAGGTCACGATCCCCGCGGGGCAGACGGCGGCCGTCCCGGCTTCGTTCCTCGCCAAGGATCACACGGCCGCGGCGGTCGTCCAGGCGACGGGGCCGATCGTCGCGCTCGGCGCAGGCACGGCCGGGTCGGGGCGCTACGCGATGGCGCTCGGCGTCCCGGTCCCGGCGGGCACCCTGCCCGACGCGCCCTAGCCGCGGGGTATCATCCCGGCGACCATCCTTCCCGGTCTGGAGCGATCCTCGAACATGGCCACGGGTAGACACGTTCATCGCCGGCGGCGTTCCGCCGTGTTGCTCATCCTCCTCGCCGTCTTCGTCGGGGCCGGGATGCTGACCGCAGGCGCGGCCTACGCCGCGATGCGGTACGAGCACGCGCACGCCGATCGGATCATGCCCGGCGTCTCGATCGAGGGCGTCGACGTGAGCGGGATGACGCGCGACGAGGCGATCCAGGCGGTGCGTACGGCGGCGCACGCCGAGCTCAGCCGGCCGCTCACCGTGACGGTCGGTCACGACCACTGGACGGTGTCGCCGGCGACGCTCGGGCAGCGTGCCGCCGTGACGCACGCCGTCTCTCGCGCGTTCCACGCCGGCCAGGACATGGGCACGCTCGACCGCGCGTGGCACCGGCTGCGCGACGAGTCGCTCGGCGTGAGCATCCCGCTCGACGTGTCTTCGAGCGGGAGCGGGGTCGCGGACTTCGCCAGCATGATCGCCAAGCGCACCTACGTGGCGCCGGTGAACGCTTCGATCGGCATCGCGCCGTCGCAAGACGACATCACGATGATCCACGCGGAACCGGGCGCGAAGCTGGACGCCGCCGCCGCGAAGACCGCGATCCAGACCGCGCTCGTCGCGGGTCACGGCCACGTCGCCTTGCACACCGCGACCGTGCAGCCCGGCGTGACCGACGACACCCTGGGCCACACGATCGTCGTGCGACTCGATCAGAACCGCCTGTACCTCTACGACGGGTTCAACGTGGTGCGGACGTTCACGGTTGCGACGGCGAAGCCCGGGTTCACGACGCCGACAGGCGTGTGGCGCATCTACGACAAGCAGAAGAACCCGACCTGGTACAACCCCGCGGTGAACGGCTGGGGGGCGGGCGAGCCCGCGGTGGTCCCGGGCGGCCCTGGCAATCCGATGGGCCCCCGTGCGATCTACATCACGGCGCCCGGCTTGATCCGGATCCACGGCACCAACGACGACGCGTCGATCGGCCGCTACGCCTCGCACGGTTGCATCCGGATGCACAACAGCGAGGTCGAGCAGCTCTATCCCCAGATCGACGTGGGCGATCACGTGGTGATCGTCGGGGCTCGGCCCGCGAGCGCCACCTATTGGAGCTTCCCGCCCGGCTCGAACTGAGCGGGCCTCGGATCTCGGGCCCCGATCGGGACGCGCTGCTAGGAAATCACATCCATGTGATCTAGGCTCGCCGCCATGCGAACCTGCGCCAAGATGCGATGCGCCAACGACCCGACCGCCACCGTGGCCCTCCTGTACGCCGACCGTGCGGTCGTCATCGTGGGCCTCCTCGCCGAACGGGACCCAAATCTGCTGGACCTCTGCGACGAACACGTCGATCGGATGACGCCACCGGTGGGCTGGGTCGTCCGTGATGACCGCACGTCGGCGCCGATCGCCGTCTAGCGCAGGCTGGGCGTCGGCCGGACGCCCTCGGCCATCGGACCGGGGGAACGGTCCCCCGCGACGCGCGCGAGATGCGCCCTCGGGGGGTGGGGAAGCCATCGCACGGCAGACTCGAGAGATGACGGCACGGTGCTATGGTCTCGCGACCCCCGGCACCCGACACTGGACGCACGATGCCTGAGACCTCCCCCGGGACCTGCCCCGAGTGCAAGCAGGGCGACCTCATCACGATCTCGATGTCCGTGAGCGAGCGCGACCTCACCTTCACGACCTGCCACATGTGCGAATCGAAGTGGTGGTTCCGTGACGGAGAGCTCGTCCCGCTGACGTCCGTGATCGACATGGTCGTGCGCAAGTAACCCTTCGGACGCCGTCGCGCCCGCTCGGTAGGATTCCCGAACCGTGACCGAGCGCGACCTCGACCGTATCTTCAAGGCCTACGACGTGCGTGGGGTCGTGCCCGACGACCTCGACGACGACCTTGTCCGCGCGATCGGCGGCGCGTATGCCCGTATCACCGACGACCGTCCGATCTTGATCGGCCGCGACTGCCGACTGTCGTCTCCGGATCTCGCCGCTGCGCTCGCCGAGGGGATCACCGGGCAGGGCTCCGACGTGGTCGACCTCGGGCTTGCGTCGACCGACCTGCTCTACTTCGCGAGCGGGTCGCTCGATCTCCCCGGCATCATGATCACCGCCAGCCACAACCCGAAGCAGTACAACGGGCTGAAGTTCTGCCAACCGGGAGCGCGTCCCGTCGGCGAGGAGACCGGTCTCCGCGACATCCGCGCGATCGTCGAGGGCGGGGTGACGCCCACGGCTGAGCGCGGCTCGGTCCAGCATCGCGACCTCCTCGATGCCTACGTCGAGCACGTCCTTCGATTCGTCGACGTCGACGCCATGCGGCCGCTGACCGTCGTGGCGGACACCGCCAACGGCATGGGGGGGCTCGTCGCGCCCGCCGTCTTCGAGCGGCTGCCCATCACGGCGCACTATCTGTTCCCCGAGCTCGACGGCACGTTCCCGAACCACCCGGCCGATCCGCTCAACCCGGAGAACCAGAAGGATCTCAAGGCCGCGGTGCTGGAGCACGGCGCGGACGTCGGGTTGGCGTTCGACGGTGACGCGGACCGGGTCTTCCTCGTCGACGAGCGCGCCGAGGACGTCAGCGGGTCGCTCCTGACCGCGATCGTCGCGGTTCCGATGCTGCGCGCCGAGCCGGGCGCCAAGATCGTGCACAACCTGATCTGCTCGTGGGTGGTTCCCGAGACGATCCTTGCGGCCGGCGGCGTGCCGGTGCGGACCCGTGTCGGGCACTCCTTCATCAAGCAGGTGATGGCCGAGACCGGTGCCATCTTCGGCGGCGAACACTCGGGGCACTACTACTTCCGCGAGAACTACCGCGCGGACTCTGGGCTGATCGCGGGGGTCGTTGCGCTCGGCGAGCTGTCGGCCTCGGGCGGGTCGTTGTCCGAGCTGCTCGCGCCCTATCGCCGGTACTGGGACTCCGGCGAGATCAACTCGACCGTGGCCGACCAGGCCGGGAAGCTCGACGAGCTCGCCCGCCTCTTCGACGATGCGACGCTCGACCGGCTCGACGGGCTCACCATCGGATACGAGGACTGGTGGTGCAACGTCCGCCCGTCCAACACCGAGCCGCTGCTGCGTCTCAACGTGGAGGCGCGCACCAAGGAGCTGCTCGACGACCGGACCGCGGCCGTGCTCGCGGTGATCCGTGAAGGAGGCGCCGGATGACCCTGGACCCCGAGCTCGTGCAGATACTGGTCTGCCCGAACGACCGCGGCGAGATCGACTACCGCGAGGACGAGCAGGTGATCGTCTGTCGCACGTGCGGGTATCGTTACCCCGTACGCGACGACATCCCGGTCATGCTGATCGACGAGGCGGAGAAGCCCTGAGTCCGGCGCGCGTCGACCTCGACGACGCCGCGGCGATCGCCGCGCTCGACACGAGCGACATGCTCGGCACGGCGGCCGCGCTCGGCGAGCACATCGAGGCGGGCTACGCGTCCGGCCGTGCCACGACGGGGTTGCCCTCGCTCGACGGCGTGACGTCGGTCGTCTTCTGCGGGATGGGCGGTTCGGCCGTCGCGGGCGACGTGCTTCGGCAGACCTTCCGCGATCGGCTGTCGCTGCCGGTGGACGTCAACCGCGCGCCGCTGTTGCCGGCGTACGCCGGCCCGCGCACGCTCGTGATCGCGTCGTCGTTCTCGGGCGGGACCAGCGAGACGTTGTCGTCGGTCCAGGAGGCGATCCGGCGCGGGTGCCGGATGCTCGCGATCACGTCCGGCGGCCCCCTCGGCGCCCTTTGCGACGAGCACGCGATCGCGAAGGCGTCGGTGCCCACCGGCTTCCAACCGCGCGCGGCGCTCGGACACCTGGTGTTCGCGATGCTCGGCGCGCTCGAGGCCGCCGGCCTGGTGCCGTCGATCGCGGACGACGTCGAGGAGACGCTGTCGTCGATCCGCGGGCTGATCGCCGGCATGACGGCGGACGTGCCGACGGCGGACAATCCCGCCAAGGCGCTCGCAGACTGGCTCGATGATCGCGTCGCGGTGATCTGGGGCGCCGAGGGGATCGGCGCGGTCGCGGCGATGCGGTGGAAGACGCAGCTGAACGAGAACGGGAAGGTGCCGGCCTGGCACGCCGCGATGTCGGAGCTCGACCACAACGAGGTCGTCGGATGGGTCAAGCCGTACGGCTCGATGCACGCGGTCATCGCTCTGCGCTCCGATCACGAACATCGCGAGATCTCGGCGCGGTTCCCGTTGTCACTCGACATCGCGCGAGACGCGGGCGCCGAGGTGCGCGAGGTGCCGGTGCCGGGACGCGGGCCGCTCGCGACGCTGCTGTCGCTCGTCACGATCGGCGACTTCGCGAGCTGCTACGTCGGCCTGCGCCACGGAGCCGACCCGACGCCCGTCGAGGCGATCCAGGGCCTCAAGGCCGCGCTCGCGTCGATGGACCTCGGATGAGCGGCGGTCCCGCTGGCCCGCCCGATCACCTCGCCGAGTCCGCCGCCGCGGTGGTGCGCACACGCTCGCTCGCCGAGCCCCGCGTCGGGATCGTGCTCGGCTCCGGCCTTGATCCCGCCCTCGGCGATGCGCTGCGGATCGATGACACCATCCCGTACGCCGACCTGCCGGGGTTCCCATCGATCACGGTGCCCGGGCACCGCGGGGAACTCGTGCTCGGAGAGCTGGCGGGGGTGGCGATCGCCGGGTTCCGCGGACGGTTCCACCTGTACGAAGGCCATGACCCCGACGTGCCGGCCCTGCTTCCGCGGCTCGCGCGCGCGCTCGGCGCCGACACGATGATCCTCACGGCGGCGGTGGGCGCGGTCGTGCCCGAGCTTGCCCCCGGGACCGCGGTGATCCTTCGCGACCACCTGAACTTCACCGGCTCGGTTCCGCTGCTCCGGTGGCGGTTCGCCGACGGCTCGCCCGCGTTCGTCGGCGCACGCGTCTACGACGCCGAGCTGCGGGCGCTCGCGCTTGCGCGCGCGGCCGCGCTCGACGTCGTCGCGGCCGAGGGCGTCTATGCCGCGATGCGCGGGCCCGCCTACGAGACGCCGGCCGAGGTCGAGATGCTCGCGCGCGCGGGCGCGACGGTGGTCGGCATGTCGATGGTGCCCGAATCCCTTCCGGCGCACGCGCTCGGCATGCGGGTGCTCGGCATCTGTAGCCTGACGAACGCACTGGGTGAACCCGTGACGCACGAGGACGTGCTCCGCGTGTCGATGTCGACCGCGGCCGCCATCGGGAGGCTCCTCGTGGACGTGTTGCCACGCCTCCCCCGGAAGGAGCTCCAGGATGGCTGACATCAAGGACCCGGGCCTCGCGCCCGAGGGTCGCCAACGCATCGAGTGGGCCGGCGGCGAGATGCCGGTGCTCGCCCAGATCAAGGAACGCTTCGAGAAGGAGCAGCCGCTGAAGGACGTCCGGGTCGCGGCGTGCCTCCACGTGACGACGGAGACCGCCAACCTGATGGAAACGCTCGCCGCGGGCGGCGCCGAGGTCCTGCTGGCGGCGTCGAACCCGCTGTCGACCCAAGACGACGTCGCCGCCGCGCTCACCGAGCAAAGCGGCGTCGAGACCTTCGCGATCAAGGGCGAGGACAACGACACCTACTACAAGCACCTCAACGCGGTGCTCGACCTCAAGCCGCAGGTGACGATGGACGACGGCGCCGACCTCGTGAGCGTGGTCCACACCCAGCGCGCCGATCAACTCACGCACGTCCTGGGCGGCACGGAGGAGACGACCACCGGGGTCATCCGGCTGCGCGCGATGGCGAAGGACGGCGCGCTCGGCTATCCGATCGTGTCGGTCAACGACGCCGACACGAAGCACCTGTTCGACAACCGGTTCGGCACCGGCCAGTCGACGCTCGACGCGGTGATGCGCGCGACGAACCGCCTGCTCGCCGGCCGGACGATCGTCATCGCCGGGTACGGGATGTGCGGTCGCGGGGTCGCGTCTCGCGCGCGCGGCATGGGCGCGCACGTGATCGTCACCGAGGTCGACCCGACCGTCGCGCTCGAAGCCGTGATGGAGGGATTCCGCGTCCTGCCGATGCGCGAAGCCGCGCGGATCGGCGATCTGTTCATCACCGTCACCGGTGACACGAGCGTGATCCGACGCGAGCACATGGAGCTGATGAAGGACAACGCGATCGTGTGCAACAGCGGGCACTTCGATGTCGAGATCTCGAAGGAGGATCTGCTCGAGCTCGCGACCGGCGGTGTGCGCCGTCTCCGCCAATCGGTCGACGAATACACCCTCGCCGACGGCCGCCGGATCTGCCTGCTGGGGGAGGGGCGGCTCGTGAACCTCGCCGCTGCGGAGGGACACCCCGCGGCGGTGATGGACATGTCGTTCGCCAACCAAGCCTTGGCGGTCGAGTGGATGGTTCAGAACCACGCGACGCTCGACAACCGCGTGTACCCCGTGCCGCCCGAGATCGACAAGGAGGTCGCACGGCTCAAGCTGCGCGCGATGGACGTTGAGATCGACGAGCTCACCCCCGAGCAGGTCCGCTACTTGAGCTCGTGGCAGCAGGGCACCTGAGGACGGGCTAGGCTCGAGCCGATGGGCGATCTGGTCGCGATCCGGGCGAAGTTCGAGCGGTTCCCGGCCGCCGTGAAGGGCGCGCTCCTGGTCCGCGGGGCCGACGGCATGCCGCATCAGGTCCGGATCCAGGCGGCGCATGCGGCCGAGCTGAGCGGTGCGACTCCGCAGCCCGTCGGCGTCGAGTCCGTCGTCCTGGAGGTCTCGCCCACGCAGGAAACGTTCGTGCCGTTCGAGGTCTCGACGATAGACATGGCGGCCGGGTGGTATCGCCTGGAGTGCGACATCATCGTGGATGGCGATGCCGAGGTGATCCGGCCGGGCGATCGGTTCGTGATCCCATGGCCGCGCGCCGCGGTCCGGCGCGGACGCGTCACGATCGGGACCAAGATCTCGAGCGTGGCCCTTGAGACGCTCGAGTGCCTCGGCGACACCGTCCGGCTCGCGTTCGCCGCGGATGCGGAGCCGACGCTCGCGCTGTCGGTCGACGGACGCCGGCACACGGTGCTCGAGCAGGGATTCGACGAGGAGACGGGCAGGGGCGTCCTGACCGCGTATCCGGCGCTCAGGTCGAACCGGGCGCTCACCGTCCAGATCAAGGGTGAGGCCCCGGTCGAGGTGCCGCTGCCGTAGAAACGGCGGGGCCCGCTCACCGAAGCGTGTCGGTCCTCACCGGTAGCGTCTCGGTGGTGGCCGCCGTGCTCGACACGCTGTTCCCCCGGTCGTGTGCGGGCTGTCGCGCGGGGCCGTGGCCCTTCTGCGCCGAGTGCCTTGCGCGGCTTCGTCCGCTCGAGCCTCCGTGGTGCGAACGGTGCGGCACGCCGAGCGACCTACCGCGGACCACATGCGAGGACTGCCCACCACCGTCGCTCACATCGGCGAGATCGGCGTTCATGTACGACGGTCCGGCGCGCAAAGCGGTGCTCCGATTGAAGTTCTCCGGGTGGCGCGACGTCGCGCCTGCGCTCGCCGCCGCGATCGCGAACGCGGGGCTGATCCCCGACGTCGATGTCATCACCTGGGTTCCGCTCGCCCGCGCCCGCCGCGCGGAGCGCGGGTTCGACCAGGCGCGAGCGTTGGCCGTCGCCCTCGGGCGGCGCGTTGAGCGCCCGGCCCGACGGCAACTCCGTCGTCCGGTGTCGACGGCGCCGCAAGCGCGGCGCTCGGCCGCAGAACGCCGGATGGCGATGCATGGCGTATTCCAGGCGAGCCGTCCCAGTCCGCCGCGCGTGCTGCTCGTCGACGACGTGCTCACCACGGGGGCGACGATGGCGGCGGCCGCCGATGTGCTCCGCGAGGCGGGCGCGACGGAGGTCCACGCCGTGACCGCGGCCCGCACGATCGCGCGGCGGCGGTCGCCATTGCGCGGCCGGGCGCGGACTGCCTATCCTCAGGAGGGCTCTCGTCCGGGTCTGTGGTTGCCCGGGGATCCTCCCCGGTAGTCGATGCCAGCCGCGGGCGAAACGACCCACGTAAGGCCACCGTTGGTGGCTGAGCATGGCGCGGTTTAGATGTCAGTCCTGCCCCGGGCGACCGGGAGAGGGCGGGAGTTCGGGTGCCGTGGACGTCCAGGCGGCCGGGCGAGCGCCCCCGCAGGCGAGTGTGGGGCAAAAGACCAGGTCAGCCGGACGAGAGCCCATCTCGCGACAGGAGGCCCGGGACATGGACATGACGTTCACGGGGCGCGGCCTGCACGTGACCGACACGATCCGCGACATGGCGGAGCACAAGCTCGGGCCTTTATCCCGGATCGAGCCCCGCGCCACGAACCTCGACGTCGAGGTGATCAACGAGAACCATCCTCGGCCGGGTGGGCTCAAACGGGTCGAAGCTTCGTTGCGGATCCCGCGAAAGACCTTCCGCGCGCATGCCGAAGCTGACGATGTGCCCGCGGCGATCGATCTGGTGCGCGCCAAGCTGGAACGGCAGCTCCGCGATCATCACGGCAAGAAGCGGCCGTCGCACCGCAAGGGTGCCTTAGGATACGCCGAGACCGAGGCGCGGTCGGAGCTTTGAGCGGCACCGGAAGGAGCCCCGGGTGACGAAAAGCAGTGAGGGAGAACGACTCCGGGTGATGGTGGTCGACGACCACGCCTTGTTCCGCCGGGGCCTCGAGATGGTGCTCGGCAATGAGGAGGACCTGGAGCTCGTCGGCGAGGCCTCCGATGGTCAGGAGGCCGTCGAGAAGGCGCAAGACCTCATGCCCGACGTCGTGCTCATGGATGTGCGTATGCCTCGCCGCTCGGGTATCGAGGCGACCGCGCAGATCCGCGACCTCCTGCCGCACGTCAAGATCTTGATGCTCACCATCTCCGACGACGAGTCGGACCTGTACGACGCGATCAAAGCGGGCGCCTCGGGGTACCTGCTGAAGGAGATCCCGATCGAGGAGGTCGCCGACGCGATCCGGAGCGTGTGGGCGGGACAATCGCGGATCTCGCCCTCGATGGCCTCGAAGCTGCTGACGGAGTTCGCCGCGATGTCCAAGGCGACCGACGAGCGTCCGCAGATGCCGTCGCCACGCCTCACCGACCGCGAGATGGAGGTGCTGAAGCTCGTCGCGCAGGGGTTGAACAACCGCGACATCGCCAAGCAGCTGTTCATCTCCGAGAACACGGTCAAGAACCACATCCGCAACATCCTCGAGAAGCTGCACCTGCACTCGCGCATGGAGGCGGTCGTGTACGCCGTGCGCGAGAAGATGATCGAGATCACCTGACGTGGCCGACGTGACGCTCGATGCCCTCCGCGAGGTGCTCGCGGAGAGTCTCGGAGAGCTGCGGAAGGGTGTTTCGGGCCTCGGCGTCGAGCAGCTCAACGCTCGGCCCGCGGGCGGCGACACCAACTCGATCGCGGTCATCGTCACGCACGCCCTGGGGTCGACCCGGTCGTGGCTCAGCCTCGCGATCGGAGCGACGCAGCCAGATCGCGACCGGCCGGCAGAGTTCCGCGCCGTGGCGGATGACGCGTTCGCTGCCTGGACCAAGGGTTCGATCGCCGGATGTCTCGGCCTGTTGGACGGCGCCATGTGGGATCCCGCCCGGCGCGTCACCCCGAACTGGATCACGCCGGTCGAGACGAGGACGGCCGCCTACGCGGCGGCCCACGCGCTGTCGCACCTCGGCGAACATGTCGGGCATCTGCACATGACGCTCGAGCTGCTGCGCGGCGGCGCCTAAGCCTTGTAGGCGACGCGCGCGCGTTCCGGTCGAAGCGCGAGGTCGAGGAACCCCACCGCGGCGACGACCGTCAGCACGACGACCACCAGCGATGCCTGCGCGGCCGGCGCGCCTTGCGCCGAGAGCAGCAGCCACGCGATGACCGCGATCAGCAACACGTTCCCGGCGCGCGCGGCCGTGCCGATCGTGACGAGTTCGGCGGTCGGGTCGGTCGTCACACGGAGCCGGGCGAGCATCCACACGATCGCGCAACCGTCGAGCGCGACCGCGACGACGATCGGGGCCGGCGGCCGGATCGCCAGCACGATCGCGGCGATGCCGGCCACCGCCGCGACGATGCTGATCGCGCACGTCGCACCCTTCCCGAGCCGCAGCAGCAGCGTCTGTTTGCCGTGCGCGGCGTCGCCGAGCCGATCGCGCACGTCCTTCAGGATGATCCGAGCGAAGAAGAGGATGCTGAGCCCCGCGACGAGCGGCGCGTCGGCCGCGCCCCACGTGCCGCCCGCCACCACGATCCCCAACAGATATGGGAGCGCGACGTAGGCGACGGTGAGGGCGACGGGTGCGAGCGTCCACCGCCGGGACAGCCGCGCCGGCGTCGCCGAATACACCACGTCGACGAACAGACACGGCCCGATCACGGCAAGCCCGCGGGCGCCGAGGGGGATCGTCGCGGCGACCGCGACAACGCCGGCGGTCGCGGCGGTCCACCGGAGGTCGCCTACCGATGCCGCGCCCGTCGCCAGCGGTCGGCTCGCGTCGCGCAGGCCGTTCGTCCGGTCGATCTCGACGTCGGCAAGGTCGTTCACGCTGGTCGCCACCGCGTAGCTCGCGGCGAGCGCCACGGTCGCCCACACGAGGTCGACGGAGATCGTCGGACCGGCGTGCCGGGCGAGCCCGATCACCAAGAACGTCCACATCGTGATCGCGGCACGCGGCCGCACCATCAGACCGAGCAGTCGCAGACGGGCGCTCACTTCGGCGTCACCGACCTGAACGGCCAGATCGCGACGATCGCGAGCAGGAACACGATCCACAACACCTGGAACACGAGCAGGAACGCGATCGCCACCCACAGGACTGTGACGTAGACCGACGCCTGCCCGAGCGTCTTCGAGCGGAGCGCGGTCCCACGGAACGCCACGGCGACGAGTCCGGCCGCAACGAACAACGCCAGCGCGATGCCGCCCGCTTCGAGGCCGGTCGTCGCGAAGTCGATGTACTCGCTCGCGGCCGACGAGAAGACGACGCTCGTGCCGATCGCTGCCGCGACGGCGAACGCCGCGAGCCCGATCGCGGTCTTACCGCTCGGAGCGTCCGGCGGCCGCGCGGGCCGGAAGACGACGGCCAGCAGCCAGATCGCAGCGAGGTACAGCGCGCCGACGACCCCCGCGATGAGGACGACCATGGTGCCCGAGGTGAGCCCACCGACGTTCTGGATCGGGTGCACG
>JBJMLQ010000072.1:0-14175 GCA_045805225.1 Actinomycetota bacterium
CCGTCAGTTGGTGCAGCCGTGCGCCGCGAGGATCGCGGGATCGGCGAAGGCCGCCGCGCCGCCCGCGTAGTTGCCGTGGACGGCCGTGCCGGTCGACTTCGCGCCGGAGATCAGCTGGCCGAACGTGGCGCCGCACGCGTTCTTGATCTCGGTGCCGGGGGCCGCCGAAGCGGTGCCCGCGACACCGAGGCTCGCCGCGACGATCGTCGCCGCGACCAGTGCTCGCTTCATGGTGTTCGCTCCCTTATGCGATCGCATGCACGCGCTCGTCTTGTCGGCCGAGAAGCGTGGTCGCGCGCACGGCGACCCACACACCCGAAAGGCCGACGAGGCCGTACACCACCCGTGAGGCCGCATCGGTCTGGCCGAACTCCATGCCGAAGATCTTCGCGACCAGGTCGAACTCGGCGAGCGCCACGAGGCCCCAGTTCAAGGCCCCGACGATCACCAGGATCAACGCCGCGGTATCGAGCTTCCGCATCGTCTTCCTCCTTTCCTGTCTGTCGAGGTTCTGTCTAGGTGACCTTACGGGCGAGGCCGAAGGTTTGTCAAGAGTCTGTCTAGGAATATGCAGAAGGATGGTCTAAGGTCACGGACGTGGAAACGGCGGCCAGGGTTCGGATCGGGGAGTTGTCCCGCAGAACGGGGGTCTCGGCCGAGCTGTTGCGGGCCTGGGAGCAGCGCTACGGGCTGCTCCGCCCGGAGCGCTCGGCGGGGGGGTTCCGCCTGTACAGCGCGGGGGATGAGTCGCGGGTTCGACGGATGACGGCGCTGATCGCCTCAGGGGTGTCGGCGTCCGAGGCGGCCGCCCGGGCGACGAGCGATGAGCCGGTCACGATCGAGGGCGCGGCGACCGACGAGTTCGCGGTCGAGCTTCGCGCGGCGCTGGACCGGTTCGACGCCGAGGGCGCGCACGACGTGCTCGATCGGCTGCTCGCCACCGTCTCCGTCGAGGTCGCCATCACGGAGGTCCTCGTCCCCTTCCTTCATGAGCTCGGCCAACGATGGGAGAGGGGGTCGGCGACGGTCGCACAAGAGCACTTCGCATCGAACCTCGTCCGCGGCCGGTTGCTCGGCATCGCCCGCGGATGGGCAAGCGGGTCGGGGCCGGCCTTCGTGCTGGCGTGTCCGCCGGGAGAGGAACACGACCTCGGCCTGGTGATGTTCGGCATCGCGCTCGCGCGTCGCGGCGCCCGTGTCGTGTTCTTGGGCGCCGACACGCCGGTCGCGACGATCGCGGAGACTCTTCGCGAGGTCGCGCCCGCGGGGCTCGTGATCGCCGTTGCGCGGCCCGAGCCGCTTGCCGCCGCGGCGGCCGAGCTCGAGAGCGTCGCGCGCGACGTGGCGGTCTACGTCGGCGGCCCGGGGGTCGACGAGCGCCTCGTCGAGGGGTTCGGCGGCCGGCTGCTCGAGGGCGACCCTGTGGCCGCCGCTCGAGCGATGACCGTCTAGGTCCAGCGGGAGGCGCGCTTCGGCTTCGCCTCGGCCTGCGCCTCGCGACGCTCCGCCATCAGGGCACGGAGCTCGGCCTCGATCGACGTGGTGCGAAGCGGGACCTGCGCGAGCCGCTGCCGCAAGGTCGTGTTGTCGAACGGCAGGAATCCAGGTGTGGAGCCGGTGGGCGCGGTGCCAGCCATGTCATCGGTCCTCTCCATAAGGGAGGCCCATCGTGCGCGTCGGGATGGGGGCCGCACATCGGCCCCACGGCTCTTCCCCGGGACCGGTCGGCCGCGGCTGTCGCGCCCTAGGTCCATCGCCCGATGTCGGCCGAGGGCTTACCCGCGATCGGGTGGTCGCGGGCGCTCCATCCGCACGACGTGCCACGTCTGATCGTCCTCGTGATGCGTGAACCGATCGACGACCGGCATCCCGACCTTGTCCGCGACCCGGATCGAGGCGACGTTGCTGGCCTCGGCGTAGGCGCGCACGAGGTCCGCACCGAGCGTGTCGAACGCGTACTCGACCAGCGCGCCGACGGCCTCGGTGGCGTATCCCTTGTTCTGCGCGGCCGGGTCCATCGTGTAGCCGACCAGGATCACGCCCTGCTCATCGCCGTCGACGCGGAGCCCCACGTCGCCGACCAGCCGGTCGTCGTCGAGCGTGAGGACGGTGAATTGCACCCAGCCGCCGGGCTGGCCCGGTGCGCGGGTCAGCATCTCGGAGATCTCGGTGCGGATGTGGTCGGGATCGGTGTGGTCCCAGCCCTGGTGCTCGTGCACGTCGGGGTCGCTGCGGTACGCCGAGATCTGTTCGGCGTCGCCCGGCTCGGACCTGCGCAGGCGCAGACGCGACGTTCGGAGCTCTTGGAACCCGGGGTCGGCGCGCATCCGCGCCAGCGTACCGAGCGCGACGGTTCGGGCGTGCCTAGCGTGTGTAGGTGAAGTGGTCCCGTTCCATGCGCGAGAGCTGCCAGATCGCGCCGCGGATCTCATCGTCGTCGGGGTGGTCGGCGAGCCAGGTGCGGGCGGCGGCCATCACGGAGGAGATCTGGTTCAGGGAGGACGCTTCGGAAACCTGTGCGAGGAGTTCTGAACGATCCATATATAGATACCTACGCCGCCCGGGGAGCCGCGACCCATGGTGCACCCCGTCGTCACGCCACCTTCACACCGCCGCAACATCCCCCGCCGCGGCGTAGCATCGACGTATGGCGATCGCGGCCGGCACGCAGGCTCCGCCGGTGGACGGTGTGACGCCCGACGGGCCGCACGTGCTCGTTTTCTTCAAGGTCACGTGCGGGACGACGCAGCTGGCCACCCCGGCGATCGAGCGGCTGGCGCGCGCCTTCCCGGGCCGCGTGACCGGCGTCGGCCAAGATCCGCAACCGGCGCTCGATCGGTTCGCGAGCGAGTACGGCCTGAGCCTGCCGCTCGTGCCCGACCTCGATCCGTTCGAGGCGTCGGACGCCTACGGGATCGTCTCGGCGCCGACCGCCGTGGCGGTCGCGGAGGATGGCTCGGTCCTGGACGTCGCGGAGTCGTGGGATCGCGATGCCTGGAACCGGCTCGCTGCGGGTCTGGCTCGCCAGGTCGGTGTTCCCGCGCCGACGGTGTCGGACCCCGACGATGGCCTGCCCGACTTCAAACCCGGCTGAACCACACGCAACGTCCGCTAGGTCCTGGCGGACATGCAAGCCCCCGGCGGGCGCGATAGGTTCCGGGCACCGACGGCGAGGGGGTTGCGTTGACCGACCGCAAGACGATCGCGTTCTTTCCTGAGCCGGGTGCGTGGGGCCCGACCAACAACTGCGTCGCGATCGCGAACGTCTTGAAGGAACGCGGGCACCGCATCGTGTTCGTGATCGACGAGTCGTTCACCGGCGTGCTCGAGAAGAAGGGCTTCGAGGAGCGGCTGATGCGGATGGCGCCGCCCGAGGAGAACGCCGACCCCGACGCCGATCCGTGGGCAGAGTTCATCCGCGTGACCGCGCCGGAGTTCCGCAAACCCACGATCGAGCAGATCGAAACGGTCACGAAGCCGATCTGGGAGGCGCTCGTCGCGGGCGAGCAGTACAGCCACGAGACCGTCATGGGCATCTGGGACGACATCGGTCCCGACGCCGTGGTCACGGACAACGTCACCGGGTATCCGGCGATCGAGCTCGCGGGCTGCCCCTGGGTCCGGTTCGTGTCTGCCAACCCGCTCGAGATGCGCGACGAGCTGCTCCCGCCGGTGCTGTCGGGTCTGCCGGTGGCCGATCCACGCGGCTGGGATGCGTTCCGGAGCGAGTATCACCGCCAGCACGCGGAGCTGCTCGCACAGCACAACGACTTCCGCGCGTCGGTCGGCGTGGCCGCGTGTCCGATCGACGAGTTCAACACGCACTCGCCGTGGCTGAACCTCTACCTGTTCCCGGAGGCCGCGGATTACTCGCGGGCCGAGCCGCTCGGTCCGACGTGGCACCGGCTGCAGTCGACGGTTCGGACGGGCGAGGCGCCCTTCGACGTGGCCGAGGAGGTGCCGGGAACCGGCAAGGTCGTCTACCTGTCGCTCGGTTCGTTGGGATGCATGGACGTCGGTCTGATGCAGCGGCTGATCGACGCGATGGCGACGACTGAGCACCGCACGATCGTGTCGATGGGCCCGTTGAAGGACCAGATGACGCTCGGGCCGAACATGTACGGCGAGGAGTTCCTCCCGCAGCCCTCGATCCTGCCGCAGTGCGACCTGCTGATCACCCACGGCGGCAACAACACGACGTGCGAGGGCTTCCACTTCGGGCTGCCGATGATCGGGCTGCCGCTGTTCTGGGATCAGTACGACAACGCCCAGCGGCTCGACGAGACGGGGTTCGGGGTGCGGCTCCTGACGTATGACTGGCAGCCCTCGGAGCTCACCGGGGCCGTTGACCGGCTGCTCGCTGACGAGGCGCTCGCGGCCCGGATGAAGGACATCTCCGCGACCGTCCAAGCCGACCCAGGCCACCTTCGGGGTGCTCAGCTGATCGAGCGGCTCGTCCAGACCGGCGAGCCGGTCACCCGGTAGGGCGCCGATGACGCGAGCTGCGCTGCCGACGAAGCCGACGTCTTTCTAGATGCGGACCGCCGCGCGGGCGCCGGTTCACGTCCCCGAAGACTGGCTCGCGGACGAGCGCTCCAAGGTCGGCCCGTTCGTCACGCGCGAGGCGTACCGGCTCGAGGACGGCTCCCGCCGTGAGTGGAGCTCGCGCCGCCATCGCAAGGGGCAGGAGCGTCTCAGCGATCGGACGGTGTTCTGGCAGCCGCGGACGCTCGGCTGGTGGATCGCGGTGCTGTTCGCGATCGGGTCGTTCCTGTTCGCGCTCGGCGTGGTGCCGTCCTACGCGTCGGCGGTCGGCGCCGTCGCAGATGCCTGGACGTTCTTCGTCGGGTCGCTGTTCTTCACGTCGGCCGGGTACCTGCAGTTCGTGCAGGCGATCAACGCGCCGCCCGACCCGGGCGGGACCGAGCGGATCGCGTTGCGTCTGTTCGCCTGGCAGCCGCACCGGATCGACTTCTGGGCGTGCGGGATCCAGTCGCTCGGAACGCTCTGGTTCAACTGGAGCACCTTCGCCGCGACGCGGTCCGCGCTGGACGCCGAGCAGGCGCACAGGATGATCTGGCGGCCAGATCTGCTCGGCTCGATCGCCTTCATCGTCGCGAGCTGGTTGGCATGGGCGGAGGTCTGTCACGGGTGGTTCGCGTGGCGGCCGCGCGACATATCGTGGTGCATCGTCGCGGCGAACCTGGGCGGTTCGATCGCGTTCCTCATCTCGGCGTTCGCGGCATACATCGACCCGGAGACGGGGACCGTGTGGCGGCTCCCGCTCGCGAACCTCGGGACCTTCGTCGGAGCGGTGGGGTTCTTCGTCGGCGCGGTGTTGCTGATCCCGGAGATGCGCGCGGCGTCCTCGGAACAGACGGCCTAAGCCGTCGCGAGCTCCTTCTCGAGCGGCGTCCGGAACCGCGGGGTGATACGGACGCCGTCGAACCATGCCGTGAGGCGGTCTCGCTCGGCGTCGATCTTCTTCTTCGTCGGGGCGTCGACCCGTTCGAGCAGGCGGTAGACGACGTCGCCGTTGGGGCGCTGGCTCCAGCCGCCGACGACGTGGCCATCGGCCCACACGGTCGGTCCGGCGTTCCCGTTGCGGTCGAACAGCGTCGGTCCGTGCGGGCCGAGGTACCAGCCGCGCTCCTTCCAGCCCATCGTCGTTGGGTCGAGCCCCGGGAGGAACGCGACCCACCGCGCGCGCGAGCGCACCGGCGCGACGTCGTCGGCGAGCACGAAGCCGGTGCCGCCGTCGTCGAGGGCGACCTCCTCGACGTCGATCGCCTCCATCGCGGCGGTCGTTTGCCGGACGGTCCAGCCGGTCCACCAGCGGATGTCGGCCATCGTTGCGGGGCCGAACGCGGCGAGCCACGCGCGGAGCAGCCGAGCGCTCGCCTCGGCCGCCGGGATCACCGGCAACGGCGCTCCCAGCCACACGTCGGTCGGCGTCCATCGGTACTGACCGGAGATCCACGAGCCACGCGGCCGTCCGCGCACGATCGTCCCCTCCGCCGCAAGGAGGAACACAACGCGGGTCGTCATCCCGAGCTCGGCCGTCCACTTGCCCGATCCGTAGCGGAGCTTCGTGTTGAGCGCCGGGACGAGCTTCGAGAGCTGCGCCCCAGCGAGCTCACCGTGTTGGTGCAGCGCCGACATCGTGTCGCGGATCGCCGAGCGGAGCCACGCGCTTCCGTCGGTGGCGATGCCTTGTTCCTCGAGTAGCCGCGTGACCCGGCGGCGTTCGCCGGCCGCGATCGCCTTGGTGCAGGCGGCGTCGATCTCGGCCGCGAGCTCCGGTGTCGTGACGAACAGGGTCGCGCGCATCCCGAGCATCCGCACGAGCGATCGTCGTTCGTACAGCGCCTCGTCGAGGTCTTCGCGGGTCATCCGCCGAACGCGAGCGCGGGCCGCGAGGTAGACCGACGTCGGGTCGCTCGAATGGAGCCCGACCATGCCGGCCGCGGCCTCCTCGACGGTCGAGGCGCGTGTCGCGAGGAAGTGCCGCAGCCCGAGGCGGGCACGCCGCTCGGCCACGCCGATCATGCGCATCGCAGGACGGTACCGGCTCGAACGGACATCTGGCCCCAACCGACATCCGGCCCGTAGGCTCCGCGACGGCGATGGACGGCCTCTGCGACCGAACGGCGATCGCGCTCGTGCGCGCGCTCCGTGCGCGCGAGGTCTCGGCGCGCGAGGTGCTCGACGCGCACCTCGCCCGGATCGACCGGTGGAACCCCGTCGTGAACGCGATCGTGACCCGCACGACGGAGCTCGCGCGGCAACGAGCCGCGGGGCTGGACGAGGCGCTCGCGCGCGGCGAGGAGCCGGGTCCCCTGCACGGGCTGCCCATCGCGCACAAGGACCTGGTCGACACGGCGGGCATACGCACGACGTACGGCTCGTCGATCTACGCCGATCACGTGCCGGATGCGGACGAGCCCGTCGTGACGCGCGCGCGTGACGCCGGCGCGGTGCTGGTCGGGAAGACCAACACCCCCGAGTTCGGCGCCGGCTCGCACACGTTCAACGCGGTGTTCGGGGCGACACGGAACCCGTACGACGTCTCCCTGAGCGCGGGCGGGTCGTCCGGCGGCGCGGCCGTCGCGCTCGCGACCGGCATGGTGCCGATCGCCGACGGCAGCGATCTCGGCGGGTCCCTGCGGAACCCCGCGAGCTTCTGCAACGTCGTGGGGTTCCGGCCGACGCTCACCGGTGAGGATCCGCTCGACCTGTCGTCCGACGGCCCGATGGCGCGCACGGTCGCAGACGCAGCCCTGTTGTGGTCCGTGATGGCCGATGCGCCGCCGGTCGGGATCGACGGCGATGTCGAGCGATCGCGCGTCGCGTGGGCGCCGGCGTGTGGCGGGACGTTGCCCGTCGAGCCCGAGGTCGCATCGGTGGTCGACGCGGCCCGGCCCACCTTCGGGTCGCTCGGATGTGCGACCGTCGACGCGTATCCCGACCTCGACGGCGCCCGCGAGGCGTTCTTCACCTTGCGCGCCCGGTCGTTCGCGGTCGACTACGGCGACGTGCTTCGTGAGCACCGCGACCGGCTGAAGGCGACCGTCGTGTGGAACATCGAACGGGGTCTCGCGCTCGGCGCCGACGATGTGGATCGCGCGGTCGAGCGGATGTATGCGGTCCGCGCGTCGGCGGCCCGATTCTTCGCCCACGTCGACTATCTCGTGCAACCGGTGTCCCAGGTGCCGCCGTTCCCGGTGGAGCTCGAGTATCCGACGACCGTCGCCGGCGAGCTGATGACGACCTACCTGGATTGGATGGCGTCGTGCTGGACGATCACCGTGCTCGGCGGCCCCGCGGTCGCCGTCCCGTGCGGGTTCACGCAGGGCGGCCTCCCGATCGGCCTCCAGATCGTCGGCAGGCGCGGCGACGACGCGGGGGTCCTCCGGCTCGCGCACGCCTTCGAGCAGGCGACGGGGGTCGGCCGCATCCGGCCGCTCATGGATCCGGAACGAGCCCAACGTCGCCCAGCAGGGTGATGGCCACCTCACCGGGCTCATCCGTGATGTTCCATCGCTCGAAGAACGTCTGAGCGTTGTCGAGCGAGTCCCAGTTCGCGAGCGCGTAGAACGCCGAGCCGTCCTCCGCGTACCAGGCCCGGTGGAACCGGCAGCCGAGCTCGCGGGCGCTCGCCCGCATGTCGTCGGTGATCCACGTCAGCCGCTTCTCGTACAGATCTTTCGCCGTTCGTCCGTCCGGCGTCGGGCAGGACGCCATGAACAGGACCCACATCGAGTGCCTCCCTTCACTATCGTCCGCAGCATGACCGCAACCGGGCCGCTGCGCATCACGCGCACGCTGTTGATCCCCGAGGGCGAGCTGCGATGGCGGTTCTCCCACGCGTCCGGTCCGGGTGGTCAGGGCGTCAACACGGCCGATTCTCGTGTGGAGCTCAGCTTCGACGTGGCGCGTTCGCCGTCGCTCGGGCCGACGCAGCGCGCGCGTGCGCTCGAGCGGCTCGGCACGCGGCTGTCCGACGGTGTGTTGACGGTACGCGCGTCGGCGCAGCGCTCGCAGCTGCAGAACCGTGAGGCCGCGCGGGAACGGCTCGCGACGGTGCTGGCGAAAGCGATCGCGCCGCCGGCGCCGACGCGCCGCCCGACCAAGCCGACGAAGGCGGCGACCGAACGACGGCTCACGGACAAACGGCGCCGGTCCCGGACCAAGCGCCTGCGCCGCGCCGACGACGAGTGACGGTCAGCCCGGCGGCGGTGGGGGTGGCGCCGGTCTGGCGGGCGCGTGCGGGATCCGGACCTCGATCGTCGCGCCGCTCTCGGTGTCGAGCACGCGAACGCTGCCGCCGTGGGCGTCGATGATCGCGGCGACGATCGCGAGACCGAGACCCGCGCCGCCCGTCGAACGCGCCCGCGCGGGATCGCCTCGATAGAAGCGCTCGAACGCCTTCGCCGCGACCTCCGCGTCCATGCCGGGCCCTTCGTCGGCGACCGTCAGCACCACGTCGCTCGCCTCCTCCTGCAACCGAACGTGCGTCGGCGTGCCTGCCGGCGTGTGGACGCGGGCGTTCTCGAGCAGGTTGTCGACGACCTGCCGCAGACGCCCGGCGTCGCCCGCCACGCTCACGGACGAACCGAGGTCGGCGTCGAGGACGCGATCGGGCTCGATCACGCGGGCGGCGTCGACCGCGTCGCTCACCACCGTCGTCAGGTCGACCGGCTCCCGTTCGAGCGGCCTGCCCTGGTCGAGCCGCGCGAGCAACAAGAGGTCGTCGACCAGCACGCCCATCCGCTCGGCCTCGGCTTCGATCCGCGACATCGAGCGCGCGAGGTCGTCGGGCCGCGTATCGGCGCCGCGACGGAAGAGCTCTGCGTAGCCACGGATCGAGGTGATCGGCGTCCGCAATTCGTGCGAGGCGTCACCGACGAACCGGCGCAGCCGGTCCTCGGACGCACGGCGTTCCTCGAACGCGGCCTCGATCTGGGCGAGCATCGCGTTGAGCGAGGTCCCGAGCTTGCCGATCTCGGTCGTGTCGTCGGCGGGCTCCACACGGCGGGAGAGGTCGCCGGCCGCGATCGCGCCGGCCGTCGCGCCCATCGTCTCGAGCGGCCGCAAACCGACCTTGACCAGCCACAGCGCCAACGCACCGGCGGTGAGCGCGACGCCGATCGTGACGAGTGCCTCGATCGCGAGCAGGCGTCCGAGCGTCTCGCCCATCTCGGTCAACGGCACGGCGATGACGAGCGTCCCGGCGTTCGGCCGGGGCCCGACGGCCTCGACCCGGAACCGGGTGCCACCATCCGAACTCGCGGAGAACGTCGTCGTGCCGACGCCGCCGTTGGTCGAGCCCGGCAGGTCGGGCGGGAGTTGGGGAACCGCCGGGTTCTGTTGGCCCGGCTCGTATTCGAAGGAGTGTGCACGAACCACGGTGCCCGACTCGTCGAGCAACGCGGCGTAGCTTCCGGCGGGCGGCCCGTAGCCTGAGCCGCCGTCCGAGCCATCGGGCATCGGGAATCCGTCCGAGCCGAGGGCCGCCACCGCCGCCTGGCTCGTCTGGACGAGCTGTTCGTCGACCCGCTCCAGCAGCGACGACGACAGCGCTCGATACGTCACGACGTCGGCGATGAGCAGTCCCAACGTCACCAGCCCAACCGTGACGAACAGCAGCCGAGCGCGCAGGGACATCTCAGGACGCCTTGGGCGGCCTGAGGACGTAGCCGACGCCGCGCACCGTGTGGAGCAGCCGGGGCTCGCCGAGCTTGCGCCGCAGGTACGACACGTACGTCTCGACGATCGAGGCGTCGCCGCCGAAGTCGTAGTGCCAGACGTGGTCGAGGATCTGTTCCTTCGAGAGCACGCGGCGGGGGTTCAACAAGAAGTAGCGGAGCAGGGCGAACTCGGTCGGCGTGAACTCGATCGGGACGCCCGCGCGGAACACCTCGTGTGCCGTCTCGTCCATCTCGAGGTCCTCGAGCACGAGCCGTGGCTGTTCGGCGCTGCCCTGCGTGCGCCGAAGGATCGCTCGGATGCGCGCGACGAGCTCTTCGAGACTGAACGGCTTCGTGACGTAGTCGTCCGCGCCCACGCGCAACCCGCGCACCTTGTCCTCGGTCGCGTCGCGCGCGGTCAAGAACAGCACCGGCACGCGGAGGCCGCGGTCGATCAACTTGCGCTGCACCTCGAACCCGTCGAGGTCGGGCAACATCACATCGAGGACCAACAGGTCGGGGCGGAAGGCCTCGACGGCCTCGAGCGCGGCGCGGCCGTCACCGGCGGTCGCGGTCTCGAAGCCTTCGTAGCGAAGTGTGGTCGAAACGAGATCGGCGATCGACGGTTCGTCGTCGACGACGAGCACGCGGGCGACGGCGGTCCCGGGCGCGGGCGCGCCCGGCTCGGTCACGGTCGTCGTTCCGGTCATGATCACCCCTGATCCTGCGCAGGCGGCTCTCCAGGCAGGCTCATGTCGGGCGCCGGCGGTCCGCCCAGGTCGGCGCGTCGCTCGAGGAAGTCGTCGCGTTCGAGCTCGCCGCGAGCGTAACGGACCCTGAGCTCTTCCAAGGCCCGGTCGGGCAGCCGGGGACCGTCGGGGTCGATCGGTCCGGCGGGCGAGGCCGCCAGCGCGCCCGAGGACGAAAGCCGCAGCACGCCCCAGACGACGACGCCGATCAACACCGCGAGCAGCAGCAGCGGCAGCAGGTGGAACCCGCTTTGCCACCACGTGTCGTGATGCACGTACGGACCCCATCCGGGCATGCCTTGGGGGCCCTGCCCCGGCGGGAACGGCGTGGTCTGGTTCATCGGCGTCTCCTCGGCTCGGCCGTCGTGGCCACGTCCGGCATTCGACCACTCGAACCTGGGAGCGGGCTGAGTGCGAGCGAAGCGTCGCCGGAGCCCCGACGCGCCTTGTGACCCAGTCATTTGGCGACCCGCCCGCCGGTGTGCCACCATGCGCGGGCTACACGCGATAGCCCCGTGGTGACCGGGCGGTCCGATGGCCGCTCGGGCAGGCTCGATATGGGCCTGCAGGGAAGCCGGTGCAAGTCCGGCACGGTCGCGCCACTGTGACCGGGGAGCGAACCCGACAGACCACTGGGATCCGTGCGTCGCGCGGCCTTCGACGGCCTGCGCGGCGGCGATCCTGGGAAGGCCGGGGGAGCATCGATCCGGGAGTCAGGAAACCTGCCGCGGGGCTCTGATCCGACGACCGCGCGTTCGGTCGGGAAGGGGTCCGGATGCACCGGTTCCGCTCCGTGAGGACGTCCGTCCTCCTCGTCTGCGTGCTCGCGGCGTTCGCCGTGGCGTGCGCGTCCACCTCCACGTCATCCGTCTCGGCCGGTTCGCCGAGCGGCACGACGGCCGCATATCCGATGACGATCAACGCGGCCAACGGCAAGGTGACGCTCGATGCGATGCCGGCCCGGATCGTGTCGATGTCGCCGACCGCCACCGAGATGTTGTTCGCGGTCGGCGCCGGCGAGCAGGTCGTCGCGGCGGACAGCTACTCGAACTACCCCCCCGACGCGCCGACCACCAAGCTCTCGGCCTACGAGCCGAACGCCGAGGCGATCGCGAACTACGAGCCCGACCTCGTGATCTACGCGACGGATCCGGGTGATCTGCAGAGCTCGCTGGACAAGCTCAAGATCCCCGCTCTGTCGGAGCCGGCGGCGGCGTCCTTGGACGACGTCTACGCCCAGATGGAACAGCTCGGGCAGGCGACGGGCCATGCCGACGAGGCGAAGACGCAGGTCGACGCGCTGAAGGCGAAGATCCAGGGCGTCGTCGATGGGGTCGGCGACGCGGGGAAGGGCATGACCTACTACTACGAGCTCGACGACACCTATTACTCGGCGACGTCGGACACGTTCATCGGCGCGGTGCTCGGCGAGCTCGGCCTGAAGAACATCGCCGACCAGGCGAAGGGCGCGAGCTCGGGGTATCCCCAGCTGTCCGCGGAGTACATCGTGCAGGCGGATCCCGATCTGATCCTGCTCGCCGACACCAAGTGCTGCGGGCAGAACGCCGAGAAGGTGGCGAAGCGTCCCGGGTGGCAAGACCTCACCGCGGTGACCAACGGCGGCGTCGTCGAACTCGACGACGACGTGGCCTCGCGGTGGGGACCCAGGATCGCCGACCTGCTCCAGCAGGTCGGCGATGCCGTCCGGGCGCAGACGTCTGCCGAAGCGTCCGCTCAAGCATCAGGCCAAGCGTCAGGATGAAACACGCCTCGCGGCTCGAGGGCACCCACCTGTTGCACGGCCCCGCGCGGCCTTCGGCCGCACGGTCCCGCCGCCGCGCCGTCCGCTGGACGGCGATCGCCGTGGTCACGCTCTTCGTCGCGGTGGTGATCGGGTTGTTCGCCGGCGCCGTGCGGATCTCGCCCGTCGGGATCATCGGCTGGATGTTCGGCGGCGGGTCCCTCACCGAGCAGCAGAAGGCGATCGTCGCCGAATTGCGTCTCCCGAGGGTCGTGCTCGCCGGCCTCGTCGGCGCCGCGTTGTCGGTCTCGGGCTGCGCCTACCAGGCCGCGTTCCGCAACCCGCTCGCCGACCCGTACCTCTTGGGATCGGCCGCCGGGGCGGGGCTCGGCGCGACGATCGTCATCGTGCTCGGTGTGGCCGATGCGCCGTTGGCGCTGCCGGCGGCCGCGTTCCTCGGCGCGCTCGGCGGCGTCGGGCTCGCGTACGCCATGGCGTCGACCCGCGCGGCGGGACGCACGTCGACGTCGCTGCTGCTCGGTGGCGTGGCGGTCGCGTCGTTCCTGACTGCGTTGCAGACCTACGTGCAACAGCGCAACACCGACGATCTGCGCGCGGTGTACGCGTTCATCCTCGGCCGGCTCGGCACGAGCGGCTGGCACGAGGTGTGGCTCGCGCTGCCGTGGGTCGCGCTCGCGTGCGCGGTGTTGCTTGCGTCGCGTCGTCTGCTCGAGGTGCTGTCGCTCGGCGATCTGGAGGCCGCGAGCCTCGGGGCGCACGTGGCGCGCGACCGCGCCATCGTCGTGATCGCCGCGTCGCTCGCGACGGCCGCCGCGGTCGCCGTCGCAGGGCTGATCGGGTTCGTCGGTCTCATCGTGCCGCACGCGGTCCGGATGGCAACGGGTGCGAGCAACCGGCTCGTCGTGGGCCTGTCGATCCTGTTCGGCGCCGCGTTCCTGATCCTGTGCGACGTGCTGGCCCGCACGGTCGTCGCGCCGGGCGAGCTGCCGATCGGCGTGATCACGGCCTTGATCGGGGCGCCGTTCTTCGCGTTGGTGCTTCGTCGATCCGGAGGCGCTCGGTGATCGAGGCGCGCGAGGTGCGCGTGTCGCGCGGACGCCGCGAGGTCGTGCACGGCGTGTCGCTTTCCGTCGAGGCCGGCTCATGGGTCTCGGTGGTCGGGCCCAACGGGGCCGGGAAGTCGTCGTTCCTGCTCGCGCTCGCGGGCCTGTTGCCCTCGCAGGGTGCGATCGCGCTCGCCGGCCGACCGCTGCGCGAGCGCTCCTCGCGGGAGCGCGCGCGCACGATCGCGCTCGTTCCGCAGCAGCCGGTGGTGCCCGAAGCGTTGACCGTTGCGGAGTACGTCCTGCTCGGACGCACGCCGCACCTGTCGTTGTTCGGATCGGAGGCCGGGCGCGACCACGAGTTGGCCGACACGGTGCTCGCGAAGGTGGACCTCGCGTGGGCGTCGGATCGGCTCGTGGCGACGCTGTCG
>JBJMLQ010000073.1:0-7508 GCA_045805225.1 Actinomycetota bacterium
AACGGGCGCCCATCCGACTGATCACGGAGCAGCTGCGGACGGCGTTCAGCGACTGAAGCGCTGGTGCGCCGAGGGCACGACGGTGGTGCCGACGGCTCGGAGCGTGAGGACCGGTTCGTCGAGGAACTCCGCCGCAGAGTCGCTGATGTCGGTCCGCGCGGCGCCGATCTTGTGGATCTCGAACTCGCACGTGCGTGAGGTGGTGCCGACCTTCACGATCTTGCCTCGCGCTTCGATCCAGTCGCCCGCGTACAGCGGCGCGAGGAACTCGACCGACTCGTACGCCCGGAACAGGCCCTCGTCGCCGTCGTGCTTCATCGCGAGCTCGGTGATCAGGTCGCCGACGATCTTGAGCTGCGTCGCGCCCGCGACGAGGTTGCCGCCGTAGTGCGCGTCCTCCTGGCCGAGTCGCAGACGGATCAGAGCGGTGGGCAGCTCGCTCACGCAGGTATCACCTTTCCGTGTCGGACACCGCGCGCCGGCACGCGCGCCTCGGTGCCGTCCTTCTTGCGAACGAAGTACGTCTCGGCCGCCTCGTCCCACCGTTCGAAGACGCCGACCGCCTCGCTCAAGAACCCGTTCGGCAACTCGAACTGGAACGTCACGCGCTTGCCGATGTCGCCGGGCGTCACGAGGTTCGGCATGACCGGGAAGGGTACTAGAGGGCCCGCACGGCCTCGGCGGCCAGCACGAACAGCGACCACCGGACGTCGTGACGATCCGGCGCGAGGTCGAAGCCGCTCCAATCCTCGCCCGACAGATCGTCGGAGGTCGTGAGGAGCTGCGCGATCGGCACCCCGCGGAACCGTGCGATCGCGAAGAGCGCGGCCGCCTCCATCTCGACCGTGAGGCAGCCTTCCGCGATGCGCCGGCGGACCTTGCCGCGGGTCTCGCGGTAGAGGCCGTCGGTCGACCATGTCCCGCCGATCTCGAAGGGCACGTCGTGGCGACGAAGCGTCGCAAGCAGCGCCTCGGTCGCGTCCGGCGTCGGCTCGGTCGTGCGTCCCGCCGGTTGATAGTGGTAGCTCGTCCCCTCGTCGCGGATCGCGAACGTCGGGACGATCACGTGCCCGAGCGCGAGCGGCACGAGACCGCCGGCGGTTCCCACCGCCATGAATCGCCGGCAGCCGTGCGCGATCGCCTCCTCGAAGAACCCGCCGGCGAGCGGGGCCCCGACGCCGGGGTGGAACACCGCGATCTGCTCGCCGTCCACCTCGTATCCGAACACCGGGTGCAGCCCGTGCGCCGCCTGCAGCTCGAAGAGCACCGGTGCGCCGTCCTCTCGAAGCCGGTCGATCACCTGCCGGAAGAAGCACAGGACGGCGCGACGTGGCGCGATGCCGGCGGGCATGACCACGCGGTGTGGCTGCACCATCCCGTGGAGGTCGGGGTCGAATTCGAGGATCGGCGCATCGCCGGGAAGCGGCACCGGCTACCCGAGCTTGGCGATCGTGCCCGCCGGGGGAGCGGGGTAGGCGTCCGGGTGCGCCGCCCATGCGAGGATCTCGAGCCCGTCGACGAGCCGCGGGCCCGGCCGCGAGAAGTACGAGGTTGCGTCGACGGCGTACACGTTTCCGTTGCGCGCGGCCGGCGTGTCGGCGAACTCCGGCTGGCGGAGGAACGTGTCGGCTTCCTCCTCGGCTTCCTCGAGGTAGTAGCCGCACGGCATGAACACGATCACCTCGGGCATCGCGTCGCGCACCTCGTGCCACGCGGTCTCTCTGCTCGGCTGGCCGTCCTCAGCCAAGATCGGCGTGCCGCCGACCGCGGTGATCATCCCCGGGATCCAGTGGCCGGCCGAGAACGGCGGGTCGGACCATTCGAGGGCGAACACGCCGATCGTCGGCAGGCGCTTGGCTTTCTCCTTGACGATCGCGACGCGTTGCTGGAGCGCGCCGACGAGCTCCGCGCCCTTGTCCTCGCGGTCGAGCATCTTCGCGATGACGCCGATCGCGGTGATCACCTCGTCGAGCGTGTTCGGGTCGAGCGAGACGACCTTCGCGTCGGGCAGGCCCAGCTTGTCGAGCGCCTGCTGGACCTGCCCGCTCGGCACCGCGCAGACCCGGCAGAGGTCCTGGGTCAGCAGCACGTCGGGCTGTGTCCGGCGGAGGAGATCGACGTCGAGCTGGTAGATCGGTTCGCCGGCGCCCACCTTGTCGCGAACCGCGTCGTCGATCTCCCGCGGCGTCTGCAGATGCCCTTGCGAGAGCGCGCTGCGACTGATGACGGGCTTGGTGACGGCGGCGGGCGGGTAGTCGCACTCGTCGGTGACGCCCACGAGGTCGTCGCCCAGGCCGAGGGCGTACACGATCTCGGTTGCGGACGGCAGCAGTGACGCGATCTTCACCGAGGCAGTCCTCCCAGCCGTTCGGGCGACTCTAGCAGCGCCACGAGATCGGTCAGCGCGCGGCCGGCCGTTGCGCCGTCGAGCACGCGGTGGTCGAACGTCATCGACAGCGTTGCCGCCGGCCGCGCGACGACCGCGCCGTCGACGACGAGCGCGCGCGGTTGGATGACGCCGATCGCGATGGTGACGCTCGTGCGCGGCGACAGGATCGGCGTGCCCGCTTCGGAGCCGTAGGACCCGGTGTTGCTCACGGCGATCGTCGCGGTCGCCACCTTGTCCTCGAGGGCGAGCGAGCCCTCGCGTGCGGCGGTCGCGAGCCGATCGATCTCGGCCGCGATCTCGGCGATCCCGCGTCGGGCGGCGTCTTGCACGACCGGCACGAGCAGGCCGCGCTCGGTGTCCACGGCCAGTCCGACGTTCACGGCATCGCGGAACTCGATCATGTCCTCGAGCCAATCCGCGTTCAGCAGCGGGTGGTCGCGGACGATCGCGCACAGGGCCGCGACGATCACGGGCAGAGGCGAGACCGCGAGCTCGCGTCGGAAGTCGTCGAGCGCCGTGCAGTCGAGGGTTCGGAACGTCGTGACCTGTGGGATCTGCGCTTGGCGCGTTACCGTCGCGGCGATCGCGTGTCGGAGCTCGCTGACCGGCTCCAGGCGCGAGCCGATGTGCTGTTGCACCGCGACGGCGACCACTCGCTCGCGCCCCGGCTTCGCCGCCGCGCGTTGTACGTCCGCGTCCGTGACGCGGCCGTCCGGGCCGGTGCCGTCGACGGCCTCGATGTCGACGCCGAGGTCCCTCGCCTTCTTGCGCACCGGCGGCGTCGCGCGGACCGGGCCTCCGGAGTGCCGCTCGCGGACCGCGGGCGCGGCCGGAACGGTCGCGACCCTCAGCGCGCCGTCGTCCGACTCCGGCGCCACTGCCGGGACCGCATCGACGTCGAACGTGATCAGGGGAGCCCCCACGGGCACGTCGGCGTCGACGCCACCGTGCAACGTGACGACGCGCCCGGCGAACGGCGACGGGATCTCGACCGCCGCCTTGGCCGTCTCGACCTCGACGAGGGGTTGGTTCAGGGAGACCGCGTCGCCCTCGCCGACCAGCCACTCGACGATCCTGCCGTCCTCGAGGCCCTCGCCGAGATCCGGCATCGCGAACACGCGTTCCATCAGTACGCGACCGTTTCCTTCGTGACCGCGACGATCCGGTCGACGCTTGGGAGGTAGCCGTCCTCGAGCGACGCCGGTGGATACGGCGTGTCCCAGCCGGTCACGCGCGCGATCGGTGCGGCGAGGGAATCGAAGGCGAGCTCCATCGTCCGCGCGGCGACCTCGGCGCCGAACCCGGCGTGCCGCGGCGCCTCGTGCACCACGACGACGCGGCCGGTCTGCTCGGCCGAGCGACGCAGGAGATCGTCGTCGAGCGGCGACAGCGAGCGGAGGTCGACGACACGGGCCTCGATCCCCGCATCGGCGAGCTGCTCCGCCGCAGCCGCAACCCGCGCGACCATGGAGCCGTACGCAACCAGGGTCACGTCGGTGCCGTCGCGCAGGATCCGGCCCACACCGATCCCGGGCGCGTCGACGGTGAGGTCGCCCGACTCCTTGCTCCAGTAGCGCGCCTTGGGTTCGAGCACGACCACCGGATCGGGGTCCGCGATCGCGTGCCGCAGCAGCGCGTAGCCGTCCAGCGGGGTCGACGGCACGACGACCTTCAGCCCAGCGGTGTGCGCGTAGTACGTCTCGGGGCTCTCGCCGTGATGCTCCTTGCCTTTGATCCCGCCGAACGACGGGATGCGGATCGTGATCGGCATGTCGACCCGTCCGCGCGTGCGCATCCGCATCTTCGCGACGTGATCGACGATCTGCTCGAACGCGGGATAGGAGAAGGCGTCGAACTGGAGCTCCACCACCGGGCGCCAGCCCGCGAACGCCAGGCCGACCGCCGATCCGACGATCGCGGCCTCGCTGATCGGCGTGTCGAACACCCGTCGGTCGCCGAACTCGGCCTGGAGCCCGTCGGTCACCCGGAACACCCCGCCGCTCACCCCGACGTCTTCGCCGAACACGAGCACGCGGTCGTCGTCGCGCAACGAATCGCGAAGCGCCTCGTTCAACGCGCGGCTGAGGGTCCACTCCGTCATGCGAGCGCCTCGGCGCGCATCCGTTCGAACGTCGGCGGCGGCTCGGCGTACACCCAGTCGAACGCCCACTCGGCGGGCGGCGCGGGCGTCGCGACCACCCCCTCGCGGACCGTGAGCGCGAACGCCTCGGCCTCGTCGTCGCAGGCGGTGATGAACGCGTCGTCCGCGTGGCCCGCCGCGACCATCCAGGTGCGGAACCGCGTGATCGGGTCGAACGCTCGCGCGGCCTCCACGTCCGGATCGGCGCGATAGCGCCGAGCGTCATCAGCGGTTGAATGCGCGCCGATCCGATACGTCAGCGCCTCGATCAACGTCGGTCCGTGCCCGGCGCGCGCCCGGTCGACCGCCTCGCGCGTGACCGCGTAGACGGCGAGCACGTCGTTCCCGTCGACCCGCACGCCGGGGAACCCGTAGCCGTCGGCCCGCCGCCAGATCTCGCCGGCCGTCTGCGACGCGGTCGGCACGCTGATCGCCCACCCGTTGTTCTGGCAGAACAGGACGAGCGGCAGTCGCCGAACGCCTGCCAGGTTCGCGGCCTCGTGGAAGTCGCCCTCGCTCGTCGCCCCGTCGCCGAAGTACGAGATCGTCACGTCGTCGCTCCCGTCGAGCTGTCGTCCCATCGCGTAGCCCGCCGCGTGTGCGATCTGGGTCGCGATCGGGATGCAGATCGGGCCGAACCGCGTGGCGCGCGGGTCATACGGGCCGCCGTGCCAGGTGCCGCGGTGGTACTGGAGGTACTGGACCGCGTCGACGCCTCGGATCAGCGCGACGGGCAGCTCGCGGAACGTCGGCCACACGAAGTCATCCCGGCCGAGGGCCCACGCCGAGCCGACCTGGGCGGCTTCCTGTCCCTCGTGCCCGGGATAGACGGTGAGCTCACCCTGGCGCTGCAGTGCGATGCACTCGCGGTCGAGCCGTCGGGCAAGCGCCATCCACCGGTAGAGCGCTCGAAGCGCCGGGGTGTCGAGATCATCGGGGACGTCGCCGACGAGGGAGCCGCCGGGAGTCAGGACCCGCCGGGGTTCCGAGCCGCTCCAGTGCGCGGGCGGCTGCGCGTGCGGTTGGGCCACGGGTGAAGCTCCTTGCGACGGATGCCGAGAGGATACGTGACGGCACCCCTCGCTAAACTCCGCACGATGGTTCCGAGCGCCTACCTCCGCGTGTTCCAGCCGCTCGACGGGTTCGAGCGCTCCGAACAGCTGCACTGGGAGCGCTGGCTGGTGGCCGGCCGTGGCCAGACCGGTCGACCGCGGTTCGCCGACCGGCCGACGGGCGAGGGCGTCGGGTTCCTCGCTCCCGGCGGGCGCGAGGCCGCCGAGGTCCGCGCGTTCGAGGGGCGCACCTATCTGGCGCCGCACCGTACCCGGCTCCGGGTGCTGAACGCGATCGCCGAGGAGCCCGAGGAGTACCTGGCCGAGCTATGGGACCTGATCCTGCCGGCCCGCGAGGCCCGCCGCGCCCGCCGCGAGCTGGGCAAGCTCCGCCGCCGCGATCCGCATGCGGTGCCGTTCGTGCGGCAAAGCGCCTGGCACGTTCCCCTTCGCTGGTTCGTGCTGTTCCGACCCGAGGAGCGCTCGCTCGCAGACGACGATCGGGGCCGGTTGCGTTTGCGCTACCGCGCGCCGGTGCGTCGTGCGATGCGCCGGGTCGAGAACGTGCTTCCGACGCTCCGGCGCTCCGACCTCGCCCAGCTCGGCGAGTTGGTGGTCGAGCTGCACCAATGGATCGCGACGTTCGACCCCAAGAGCGTCCTGGAGCTCGATTACGGCGAGCTCTCCGACCTGATGAGCTGGGACGAGATGGACGACGACCAGAGCGCGGAACAGATGCAGCGGGCGCTCGACGCACTCGCCAAGCACGAGCCGGCGGAGTCGGCCGAGGCCTATCAGTCCGTGCTGGTCCGGTGGGCCGAGTTCCGGAGCCGCGAGCTCTTCAACTGAGGCTGCCGCTCACGAGGTGAGCCGCACCACCAGCGTGTCCCACGCATCCAGGTACGCGTCGACGTCCTCGTCGGTCGCGGGCACCGGCACGACCGGGCCGGCGCCGACGATCGCCTCCCACACGCCGCGGTTCGCGAGCCAGATCCGTATCAACCGCACGAGGGGTTCATCGGCCGTCGCGCGCCCCTCGGCCGCGTTGCGGATCGGGTCCGGCGCGAAGACGTAGCCAGCGCGCGGGCCGAGGTGCGGGATGTGCCAGGGGAGCCCGACCTTGTCGACGCTGGCGCGCATCCCGTCGGCGAGCTTGCCGCCCAGCTGTTGCGTATGCTCGTAGGCCTCGGGCTTGAGGACCTCGAGCATCGTCGCTCGCGCCGCCGCCATCGAAAGCGCGTTGCCGAACAGCGTCCCGCCGATCGCCACCATGTCGAACCGCTCGCCGTCCGGCCCCTTCATCTGGGTCAGGAACATCCCGATGTCGTCGGTCGTGCCCCAGGCGCCGAAGGGCACGCCCGCGGCGATCGACTTGCCCGCGCTGACGAAGTCGGGATCGAGGCTCCACTGTGCGGTCAGGCCGCCCGGGCCGAAGACCTGCGTGTGCGTCTCGTCGTAGGCAAGGAGCGTGCCGGTGGCTCGCGTCGCGTCGCGGAGTCCGTCGTGGAAGCCGTCGTCGGGCAACACGAGCCCGTAGTTGTTCGTCATCGCGGGCTCCGTCATCACCAGCGCGATGTCTTTTCGTGCGAGCGCGGCCTCGAGCGCCGGGAGGTCGTTGAACGGGACGAGCACGACGTGTTCCGTCACGTCGGCGGGCAACCCGTGTTCCTCGGGAACGAGCTCGCCGGCGTCATCGAGCTCGACCAACGCGTGATCGAAGTGCCCGTGGTACTTGCCGTCGAACATCAGCACCTTGTCGCGGCCGGTCATCACCCGGGCGACGCGGATCACCTCGGTGTTCGCCTGCGACGCCGAGAGCGTGTACTGCCACTTCGGCAGGCGGTAGCGGCGCGCGAGCTCCTCGGACACGACGATCGCGTCTTCGGTCGGCAACAGGAACTGGTTGCCTCGCGCCATCCGGTCGCTC
>JBJMLQ010000074.1:0-16312 GCA_045805225.1 Actinomycetota bacterium
CGGCTTCGGCCAAGCAGCGCTGCCGGCCAACGCCGGCGCCCCGAGCCTGACGATGGGTCAAGTCGACACGGGCGGCGGCGGCACCGCACGCAGCGCCAGCTCGACCCTGTCGACGTCGCTCGCTGCGCTCAACGTGAACCTGGACCAGTGGGCGAACCTGTCCGGCCAAGGGTGGCAGAACGGCGACCTGAACAAGAACAACTCGGCCTACCACGAGAGTGACGTCGTGCCGTTCCGTCTGGCGATCGAGGGCCTCTCGGCGGGCCAGCACACGATCCACCTGAACTACGACTTCACCGCCGGCGGCCACGAGGCGTACGACTTCCTCGCGACGTGGAACGACACCGAGAGTCCGAACCTGTGCGGTTCTGGCGGCGGCGCGGTTTCGTCGCTGTGCCCGAGCCTGCCCTCGGCGAACACCGCCACGTTCAAGAGCGACCCCTTCGCGCCCGGCGCGCCCACCAAGGCCGGCAAGACGGTCGCCGGCGCGGAGACCTTCGCCGGGATCAGCCGCAACCTCACGCTGTACGGCGGCACGATCGACAACCTGAGCGTGCCCACCCACTCCGGCCCGACGAGCAACAACAGCAGCGCCGACATCACGGTGACGTTCACCACCACCGGGTCGGCGGCCCTGCTCGCATGGGGCGCGCACATCGCGCAGTCCGACTACTGGGTCACGACCGCGAACACGCCGAACGGCGCCGCGACGGTGTCGGGGGCCCCGTGGCACATGCGCACGCAGAACCTTGACGGCAGCGGGAACAAGAACCAGGACCGCAGCATCCAGCCCAGCGCGATCGTCAAGAAGCCCAACGTCTCCGTGACGAAGGTCGCCGACGACGCGACCATCAGCGCCGGCCAGAACGCCGGCTTCACCATCACCGCCACGAACGACGGCCCGGGCACCGCGAGCAACGTCACGGTGCACGATCCGCTGCCGGGCGGCGTCGCATGGCAGGAGTCCCCCGACAACCCAGACTGCACCATCGCGTCGGGCGTCCTGAACTGCTCCTTCGGTGACCTGGTGGAGGGCGCAAGCGCGTCCGTCCACATCGTCGGACCGACCGACCAGGCCGATTGCGGCACCCTGACGAACACCGCGACCGTCTCCGCCGGCAACGAGGACCCGAACTTCGGCTCGGACGACTCCGCGACGGCGACGATCACCGTCGAGTGTCCCGACCTCGCGATCATGAAGGTCGCCGACAAGGACTCGGTGTCGGCCGGCGATCAGGTCGGCTACACGCTCACCGTCACGAACAACGGTCCGGGCAAGGCCTTCGATGTCGCCCTGACCGACACGCTGCCCGCGAACCCGGGCTTGAGCTGGAGCGTCGAGTCGACGACCGGTGGCTGGACGTGCGGCATCGCCGCCGGCGAGCTCACCTGCGGCGGCTCAGGGTTCAACCTCGCGTCCGGCGCGAGCGCGTCGGTCCACATCACATCGACGACCACCTCGGCGACGTGCGGCACGATCAGCAACACCGGCATCGCCGACGCATCGAACGACAACCAGGTCTCGACCGGCATCGTGCAGATCACCGTCAAGTGCGCGGCGCTCGTCATCTCAAAGGTTGCCGACGACGCGGTCGTCAACGCCGGTGACACGATCGGCTACACCATCACCGTCACGAACAACGGGGCGGGGACGGCGACCAACGTCGTCGTCACCGACACCCTCCCGACGAACGCCGGCCTCGGCTGGACGATCGACGGGGGCACCGGCGCCGCCGAGTGCGCGATCGCGCAGGGGGTGTTGACCTGCTCCTTCGGCGACATGCTCCCCGGCGCCAGCAAGACGGTGCACATCAGCTCGCCCACGACGTCGGCCACCTGCGGCAAGGTCGTGAACAGCGCGAGCGCGACCACCGGCAACGACGGCAGCCCGTCGACCGGCAACGTCACGATCACGGTCAACTGCCCGGCGATCTCGGTGACGAAGGTTGCCGACGACACGACCGTCGACGCGGCCGACCAGGTTGGGTTCCTGATCACGGTCGCGAACGCCGGCCCCGGAACGGCCAAGGACGTGCACCTCGACGACCCACTGCCGACCAACGCCGGCCTCGACTGGTCGATCGACGGCGGCAGCGGCCAGCAGCTCTGCACGATCACGAACGGCGACCTGGCGTGCGACTTCGGCAACATGGCGGGCGGCACCAGCTACACGGTGCACATCACGTCCGACACCGACGCCATCACCTGCGGACAGATCGACAACACCGCCACGGTGACGATCTCCAACGGTGACGGCGACCAGGCCGGCGCGTCGATCACGGTCAACTGCCCGGACCTGGGCATCGACATCCAGAAGACGGGCCCCGGCTTCGCCCACGTCGGTGACTCGATCACCTATCACTTCGCCGTGCAGCTCACGACGCCGGAGACGCTGTTCAACGTCATCGTGACCGACCAGAACTGCAACGAGGGCGCGCCGGTGTACGTCTCCGGTGACGACGGCGACAACGCCTTGGAGCAGGGCGAGGTGTGGCAGTACGAGTGCACGCACGTCGTCCTGGACACCGACGCCGACCCGCTGCCGAACACGGCGACGGTGATGGGCACGGCCGACGACGGGCGCAGCACGACCGACGAGTCCTCCTGGTCGGTCGACCTGATCCACCCGGCGATCCAGATCGTCAAAACGGTCAACCCGATCTCGGGCAACCCGGGCGACACGGTCACCTACACCTACGTCGTCACGAACACGGGCGACACGACGCTCTACAACATCAGCGTCGACGACGACGTGATCGGTCACATCGGCGACATCGACCAGCTCGCGGCGGGCGACTCGGCGACCCTGACGAAGGACTACGTCTTGCCGGCCGGTGAGCTCGGCGTGACCAACGTCGGCACGGCGACCGGGACCGACGTCCTCGGCAAGACCGTCAAGGACCACGACGACGCGAACGTCACGATCGTCGAGGCGGCCCACAACCCGCCGCCGAACCCGCCCACCAAGCCGACCGCCTTCACCGGGTCGGACGCGGCTCGGCTCGGACTGATCACCCTGGTGCTCTTGGGCCTCGGCGCCCTGGCCCTGATGATCGGGCGGCGCCGCCGCGACGCGTAACGCGAACCCGCACCGAAGCATGAGGCCCGGGCCGAAGGCCCGGGCCTCATGCGTGCCAGACCGAGCTCGTCGCTCAGCCGTAGAAGATCAGCGTGGACCACAAGATTCCGCGGCGAAGGACGAACGAGATCCCCACGCGCCGGAACCCCGCGCTCAGCATGTTCGCGCGGTGCTCGGGGCTTGCCATGTAGGCCTTGAACAGGCCGTAGGGCGTCACGCCGGCACCGACGTTCTCACCCCACGCGTGCCAGTCGAGGTACCGGAGTTTGTAGCCCAGGTCCGTCGTGTGGAACAGCCGATCCTTCTTCGCCATCGCCAGGTTGTGGTCGTGCGCAAGGCCGACGACCGACCGCACCATCCGCAGCCGGTGCACATGGTGCTCGGCGCGTGAATGGTTCACCCATGCAAGCATCTTGGTCCGCCGGAGCTGCGCGCTCGCAGGCGTCGCAGCGCCGACGGTCGTCGCGGCCAGCCCGATCGTCAGGGCGGCAACCGCCACGATCCGCACGAGACCCCGTCGCATCTGTCCAACCCCCGGTGCCGGGGCGGCCCCTCTGCCGCCCGCTCCCCCGGTTCATCGGTCCGGCCGTCGGCGGCTTGAGAGATCTCTGGTCAAAGATGACTAGATAGACGAGGGAGCGGAGTCAACAACGCTGCGCTGCAGGGCTTACCAATGCAGAACGAGATGGCGTGCGGCGCGGGCCTCGTCGAGCCGGCCCACCGGCGTCGTGACGGGAGCGGCGTGCAGGAGGTCGGGCTCGGTCGCCGCCTCCTTCGCCGCTTGGAGCAACGCGGCGGCGAACGCGTCGAGCGTGGCCTTCGACTCCGTCTCCGTCGGCTCGACCATCATCGCTTCGTCGACCACGAGCGGGAAGTAGACCGTCGACGGATGGAACCCGAGGTCGATCACGCGCTTGGCGATGTCCAGCGCCCGGACCCCCGTCTCGCGCTCGAGCGGCGCGGCGGTGGCGACGAATTCGTGCATCGGCGGCGTGTCCGGGAAGGCGAGCGGGAACGCCTCCCGAACGAGCGCCGCCAGGTAGTTCGCGTTCAACACCGCGCGGTCGCTCACCTCGCGGAGCCCGTCTCGGCCGTGCAGGAGCAGGTACACGTAGGCGCGAACGAGGATGCCCACGTTGCCGTGGAACCCGTGGACCCGCCCGATCGAGGTCTTGACGTCGTCGACCAGCACGAACCGGTCGCCATCGCGCTCGACCCGAGGCACCGGGAGGAACGGCACGAGCTCCTCGACCACACCGACGGGCCCCGCGCCCGGTCCCCCGCCGCCGTGCGGGGTCGCGAACGTCTTGTGCGTGTTGATGTGCACGATGTCGAAGCCCATGTCGCCCGGTCGGGTGCGGCCCATGATGGCGTTCAGGTTCGCGCCGTCGTAGTAGACGTAGCCGCCCACGGCGTGCACGGCCGCCGCGATCCGCGCGATGTCGCGCTCGAAGAGCCCGAGCGTGTTGGGGTTGGTGAGCATCAGCCCGGCGACCCGCTCGTCCACCATCCGTTCGAGTGCGTCGACGTCGACCGAACCGTCGGAGCCGGACGGCACCGCAACCGCGTCGTAGCCGCCGAGGTGCACGCTCGCCGGGTTCGTCCCGTGCGCCGAGTCGGGGATCAACACCGTGCGCCGGTCGCGGCCTGCCGCGGCATGCGCGGCGCGCATGATGAGGAGCCCGGTCATCTCGCCGCACGCACCGGCGGGAGGCTGGACCGTCGCACGCGCCATGCCCGTGATCGCGCAGAGTGCCTCCTCGAGCCGCCACAACAGCTCGAGTGTTCCCTGGGCGGTCGCGTCGGGCTGCAGCGGGTGCAACCGCGCGAACCCGGGAGCGGTCGCCACGGTCTCGGCGACCTTGGGGTTGTACTTCATCGAGCACGATCCCAACGGATAGAACCCGGTGTCGAGCCCGTAGTTCTGCTGGGACAGCCGCGTGTAGTGACGCACGATGTCCACCTCCCCCACCTCCGGGAGCGGCGGCGGCGTCGCGCGCGCGAACGCGGCCGGCACCGGCGCGTCGGGGACGTCGAGCGCCGGAAGCGAGAACGCCCGCCGGCCCGCATGCGAGGCGGCCATGATCGTCCCGGGCGCCCGCGGTCCCTGTCGACGGACGGGGGCGCCGACGTCGCTCATCCCGCCACCTGTGCGAGCTCCTCGGAGAAGGCGTCGATCTGCGCGCGGGTTCGTCGTTCCGTCACGGCAACGATCAGCGCGTCCTCGCCGAGCCAAGGCGCGGGCACGCCGCCGAGGATGCCGCGCGCCACCAGCGCGTCGACGACGTCGCTGGCCGGTCGCGGCAACCGCAGCGTGAACTCCTTGAAGATGGGTGCCCCCGGGAACGCCGGCACAACGCCCGGAACGGCGGTGAGGATGTCGAACGCGTAGGCGGCCTTGGACGCGCAACGCTCCCCCAGCTCGCGGAGCCCTGCCGGACCGAGCCACGCGAGGTGGATCGTCGCGGCGATGGCCATCAGCGTCTGGTTCGTGCAGATGTTCGAGGTCGCCTTCTCGCGACGGATGTGCTGCTCCCGCGCCTGCAGCGTCAAGACGTACCCGGGCCTGCCCGCAACGTCCACGGTCTCGCCGACGATCCGGCCCGGCATCCGTCGCACGTCGCTCATCCGCCCCGCGAGGATCCCGAGGTACGGGCCGCCGAACGCCAGCTGGTTGCCCAACGACTGGCCCTCGGCGACCGCGATGTCGACACCGAGTTCGCCGGGCGGCGCGATCACGCCGAGCGACGTTGGATCGAAGACCTCGATCAGCCGTGCCCCCGAGGAATGGGCCGCCTCCGCCCACGCCTGGACGTCCTCGAGGATGCCGTGCACGTTCGGGTGTTGCACGACGACCGCCGCGACGTCGGGCTCGAACGAGGACGGCAGCCCAGCGGCGCCCTCGGGGGCGGCGAGCTGCTCGACGTGCAGGCCCGGGCCGGCGCCGTACGTCCGCACGGTATCGACGAGTCGCGGATCGACGCCGCCGGCCAGGACCACCCGCAGCCGACCCGGGCCGACGCTCATCCGGATCGCTTCCACGAGTGCGGTGGCGCCGTCGTACAGCGATGCGTTTGACACCTCCATCCCCGTGAGCGCGCACATCATCGACTGGAACTCGAACAAGGCTTGCAGCACGCCCTGCGAGAGCTCCGGCTGGTACGGCGTATACGCCGTCGAGAACTCGGAGCGACCGGCGAGCGCCCACACGACCGACGGGATGTAGTGGTCGTAGGCGCCGCGACCGGCGAAGCACACCAGCTCGTCGAGCGAGCGATTCCGCGTGGCGAGGCGGCCAAGCTCGTCGACGACCTCCTGCTCCGAGATGCCCGGCGGCAGGTCGAGCGGTTCGCTCAGCCGCAGGTCCGGCGGGATCGCCTCGAAGAGGTCGTCGACATCGCCGGCCCCGATCGTCGCGAGCATCTCGCGGATCTCGTCGTCGGTGTGCGGCGTGAAGGTCGTCACGCGCCGAGTCTACGAACAGGCGCCGGGTTCGACGTCGTCAGCCCGACGCATCCTCCAGGCCGTACTTCGTCACGAGCGACAAGTAGTCCCGCTGGTAGAGGACCTTGCAGCGGATCTCGGGGTAGCGCTCGCGCAGTCGCCGGACCTTGCGGTTCTTCTTGGTGACCAGTTTCTGATTCAGCGTCGTGATCTCGATGTACAGGTCGAACTCCGGCAGGTAGAAGTCCGGGGTGAAGCGCTGCACCGGCTGACCCTCCCGGTCCCACGCGATCGGGAACGAGGTCGGCTCGTATGCCCACGCGATCTGGTAGAAGTCGAGCAACCGTGCGAACTGCCGCTCCGAGGCGTGTGCGAACCGGACCTCGTCGCTCGGCAATGGATCCATCGCCGGTTGTGCGCTCATGCGCTCCCAGCTGCACGACGGCGACCGCTCGCCGGCTTGGCCGCCGCCGTGGGCTTCGGCACGGCCTTCTCCACGTCGCTCCAGACGCGATCGATCGCGATGGCGAACACCCCCTGGCCGCTCTGCAACAGGTCTATGACCGCCTCCGGCGAATGGGCCTCGTAGACGCCGCGACCGTCGGACATCAGCGTGACGCCGGTGAGCGGCCGGTCCATGTCGCGGAGGTGCTCGACGGCGTTGCGGACCCGCTGGAGCGACACGCCGGTGTCCAGAAGGTTCTTGATCACCTTGAGGGTGACCAGGTCTTGGAACGAGTACAGGCGCTGGGTGCCGCTGCCGGACGCATCGCGGATCGAGGGGGTCACCAACTCCGTACGCGCCCAGTAGTCCAGTTGGCGGTACGTGATCTGCACGATCTTGCAGACCTCGGGTGCGGCGAACCCTTGCTCGGCCATCAGAACACGCTCCGTTCGGGGAAGGGAATCACGACGATGTGATTCGGCAGCGTACGGGGGCCGCCGGGCCCCGTCAAGGCCGCCGAAGCCTCCTGCGAACGGCTCCGAAAGCTGCCCGAGAGCCCCTCAAGGGTGCCCCCCGACCGGCCGATGCCTGGACTGGTCACTCGGGACTACATCACCGACCTACGGCACCGGAGGAAACGCAGATGCGGACGTTCGGACGCTTGATCGCGACGACGGCGGTGGCCGTCGCCCTGACCACGGCGGCCCTCGGCACCCCCGCCCACGCCGGCGGCGGCCGGTGGGTCGAGCGGCACGCGATGTACAAAGCCACGAACGTGAGCCGCGACCGGTTCGGCCGCTACAACGTCGCGATCAACCGCACGATGTCGAAGGTCGCGCTCAAGCATTCGCGGTGGATGGCTCGCAACGACGCGTTGGACCACACGTCGGACCCCGCGGCCGCCTACCTCAAGGGCATCGGGTGGCATTGCTGGGGCGAGAACATCGCCGTGAGCGGCGGGACGATCGGTGACGTCGAGAAGGCCTTCATGGCGAGTCCCGAGCACCGCGCGAACATCCTCAACAGCTGCTTCAAGCACGTCGCGATCGGGGCGACCCGCGTGGACGGCACGCTGTGGGTGACCGTCTTCTTCTACGGGTAGACGACCGGCCGCCTCAGGACGCGAAGTCGTCCGGGCTGACGTTGTCGAGGAACTCGCGGAACTTCTCGACCTCTTCGTCCTCTTCGCCGGGGATCAAGATCGCGGCCTCGTCGAGGACCTCGTCGGCGGCGTAGATCGGGACCGACATCCGCACGGCGAGCGCCATCGCGTCCGAGGGCCGCGCCGAGATCTCGAGCCGGTCCCCGTCTCGCTCCATCGTGATGACCGCGTAGAAGGTGCTCTCGCGGAGCTCCGTGACGACGATCTGGACGATCCGGACCGTGAGATCGTCGAGCATCGTCTTCATCAGATCGTGGGTCATCGGGCGCGGCGTCGCGACGCCCTGCAGCGCCATCGCGATCGACGCCGCCTCGGCGGGACCGATCCAGATCGGCAGGTAGCGCTCCCCCTCGCGCTCGCGAAGCAGCGCGATGGGTTGGTTGGTGGGCAGCTCCACCCGGACGCCGGTCAGCTCCATCTCGATCATCGCGCTGCCGGCCAGGGTAACCACGGCCCTGAGGTCGGGCAACCTCTGGAGCGTTGGAGGCTCAGGCGGCCGGCGGCGCGGAGGACCTCAGCGCGTCCGGGTCGGCGCTGAGCGCGGCGAGATCATCGACCTGCAGGATGTCCGGCAGGTTGCGGTACCGCTCACGGAAGTCGAGCCCGTAGCCCACGACGAAGCTGTCGGGGCAATCGAACCCGGCGTACCGCGGGCGGATCGGGACGATCCGGCGGGCCGTCTTGTCCAGGAGGGCGCACAGCTCGACGCTCGCGGCGCCGCGCGAGCGCAGCACCGACAGCAGGTATCGTGACGTCAGGCCGGTGTCGACGATGTCTTCGACGAGCACGACGTCGCGCCCGGCCAGGTCCAGCTCGACGTCCAGCAAGATCTGGACGCGCCCCAGCGATTCCTCGGCGTCGCCGTAGCGGCTGATCGCCATGAACGAGATCTCGACGGACAGGTCGACCGCGCGCATCAGATCCGCGAGGAACACCGCGCCGCCCTTCAGCACCGTGACGAACACGGGCTCCCGCCCCACATAGTCCCCGGTGATCGTGCGGCCGAGCTCTGCCACCCGGCGGCGAACGTCCTCGCGCCCGTACAGGACGCGTGCGACCTCCGCCATCGGCAGGAGGCTACCAGGGGTCCGGTCTGCGACCGACGACGCGACGACCGGTCAGGCGGCGATCGCGCGGACCGCATCGGCGGCCGCGCCGGCAACGGCATCTGCGGTCCGCAGCCACCACGGTCCCGTCGCGGTCGGTGGTGGCGGAACGTCGGAGACGATCAACGGCACGCTGCCGAGGACGGCCGGCCCCGCGGCGACCACGAGCGTCGCGACGCGCTCGTGCGGGGCCGGTGGATACGCCGCGCGCGCGTCGACGACCATGTGCTCGGTGCGTCCGTCGTCGACCACCGGCACGAGGGCGCTCAGGTCCGCCGCCGCGATGACGGGCACCGTGCCGCCGCGGATCGTCGCGTCGCCGGCGGGATCACCCGCGTGCACGACGGTGTCGGTCCGCCATCCGTCGAAGCCGTAGTTGAGCAACGCCGCCGCGTCGGAGAACGGCTCGCCGCGCGCGTGCAGCACGATCGCGACAAGCGTCCGGCCGCCGCGGCGAGCCGTCGCGACCAAGCACGATCCGGCGCCGGACGTTGTGCCGGTCTTCGTGCCGACCGCTCCGTCATACAGCCACAGGAGCGCGTTCCGGTTCTGGATCACGCGGTCCGGACCCTTCGGCGCCGCGATCCTGTGGACCTTCGTCGCAGTGATCGTGCTGAGGACCGGATCGGCGTTGACGGCCTGCGTCAACCGCAGCAGATCGCGCGGCGTCGAGTACCCGTCGTCGTCGAGCCCGCTCGCCGACGCGAAGTGGGTGTCGCGCATCCCGAGGCGTTGGGCTTCGTCGTTCATGTCACGGACGAACGCCGCCTCTGACCCATCGGCCGCGATCGCGAGCGCGACGGCCGCGTCGTTCGCGCTGCCGAGCAACAGCCCATACAAGAGGTCCTCGACGGAGATCCGCTCCCCCGGCTTGAGCCCGAGCACCGACGAGGCGCCGAACGACCGGCGGTCGAACACGGCGGCCGGATCGACCGTCACCGTCGCGTGCAACGACAGGTGCCGTCTCGCGACCATCGCCGTCATGAGCTTGGTGATCGACGCGATCGGCCGGCGGGCGCGCGGCTCCTTCGCGAACAGCACCTGACCCGTGTCTGGATCGGCCAGCAACGCCGCTCGCGCATCGATCGTCGGGGCGGCCGTCGTGTCGTCAGGTGTCGCGAGCGTCGTGGGGAACGGAGACGGGCTGCCGTGGGGCGGCACCGGCGTTGGCGGCGGCACGACGGGACGACCCGCCGCGCCGGCGTTGATCGCCACGGCGACCACCAGGATCGCCGACGCGACCGCGGCGGCGCGAAGGCGCGGTGGCGTCACCCCGTCGCGAGGTTGTCGCGGAGCGCGTTCCGCAAGAGCGCCTGCTTGAACTTCCGCGACGTCGTCGTGAGCTCGCCGAGCGTCTGCGTGGCGGCGCGGCGCGCGTCGGGGTTCTTCTGTCGAAGCGTCGGGGCGACCAGGGCCTCGAAGAACGCCGATTCCCGATCGGCGAAGTGCTTGTACATCGTGAGGTGCCTCGGCTCGATCCCGAACCGCAGGAAGTCCTTCACGATCGAGAGCGTGACGTAATCGTCGCCGTCGTAGTACCGGCCGCCCTCCGGTCCGTGGGTGCACACGATGCCGAACTGCTCGAGCTCCTTGATCCGCTCGCGATCGACGCCGGTCGCGGCGGCCATCTCCTCGAGCGACATCTGGAGCCCGGTCGGGGCCTCGGCCAGGTCCTCGCCGCCGCCGTCCGTGTCCATGCCCGAGGTCGCCTGCTCGAGCGTGGGCTCGTCGTCGTCGTCGCCGGAGTCGGCCTTCAACAGACGCTCCTTGATCACCTTCAACGGGAGGTACTCGTCGCGCTGCAGACGCAGGATCGACTTCAAACGCTCGACGTCGTCGGGATAGAACTTCCGATAGCCCGACGGCGTGCGTTCGGGCGTGATCAGGCCCTCGGACTCGAGGAACCGGATCTTCGAGATGGTGATGTCGGGGAACTCCGTCTTGACGTTGACGAGAACCTCTCCGATCGACTGGTAGTTACGCGTCCCGGCCATCCTTCCTTGCTCCTATCGATCCGCCGCGAAGAACGTGAGCTTGAACCTGCCGATCTGCAGCTCGTCGCCGGTGGTGAGCTTCGTGCGGTCGACCTGTTCGCCGTTGACGTACGTGCCGTTCAGGCTTCCGCGGTCCACGACGAACCACCCGTCGTGGCGTTCGACGACCGCGTGCTTGCGCGACACCGTCACGTCGTCGAGGAACACCGCGCTGTCCGTGTCACGACCGACCGTGGTCTCGTCGCCGTCGAGCAAGAACGTCGATCCGGCGTTGGGGCCTCGCTTCACCAACAGGAGCGCCTGTCCCGGGTTGAGGGTGTCGTTGGGGAACGGGAACTCCTCGGACGCCTCCTCTTCGGGTTCGATCGCCGGCAGGGTCACGGTGACGTCCTCGTGAAGTGGATGGCCACACTCGACGCAGAACCGCGCGTCATCGCGGTTTGGATGTCCACAACGGCTGCAGAACAACCTGCACGGCTCCTTGCTCCACGGGTGCCCTGACGGTCGAGACTTCCCCGCAACTCTCGACCCTGAGCCTCGGCGCGACGCTATCGTACGGCACCAGGAGGGTCAACGCATGGTCGCGACGACCCTCAACCTCCTACAAGCCGGACGTTCAACCCCGCATCGACGGCGGCATGCAGCGTTGAGGGTTGTGGTGGGCGTGTCAGGATCCCTCGACGAGCGCTCGGTAGGCCGCCGCATCGAGCAGCGCGTCCACCGCTAGAGGATCGGACGGCTCGATGAGGACAAGCCATCCATCGCCGTACGGCTGTTCGTTCACGAGCTCCGGGCGATCCTCGATCGCGGGGTTCCGGTCGACGACGGTGCCGGCAAGCGGGCTGTAGACATCGGAGACGGACTTCGTCGACTCCACCTCGCCGAGCGGCTGGTGCGCGGCGACCGAGGCCCCCACCGCCGGAAGGTCGACGTAGACGACATCGCCGAGCGCATCCTGCGCGTAGTCGGTGATGCCGACCCGGGCGAGGGACCCCTCGACCCTCACCCACTCGTGTTCCTTCGTGTACCGAAGATCGTCGGGGACGTTCATCTCTACCTCCTCGAGGATGCGGCCGACGGCCGGGCGCGAGGCCACGGCCGCGCGGCACGATAGCCGTCGGTCGAGCTCACGACGACGCGATCGCCCGACGCGCGTCCTGGGCATAGACCGCGGCCGCGATGTAGTACTCGACGATGCCGACCGCGAAGCAGACCCAGCCGACCGCGGTCGCGGCCGCGGCGAGCGGCAGACCGAGCGCTCCCCACGCGATGGCGGGCACCGCCACCATCAGCGAGAACGTCGCGACCTTGCCGATCCACCGGACCTCGATCCGCACGCGCCGCCTCGAGAGCAAGAAGACACCGACCCCGAGGACCGCTACGTCCCGAGCGATGATCGCGACGGCCGCCCATACCGGGAACACGCCGCGGATCGCGAGGGCGATGATCCCGGCGGCGATCGCAAGCCGGTCCGCGACCGGATCGAGCACCTTCCCGAGCTCGGAGACCTGGCCGGTCCGGCGCGCAATCGTGCCGTCGACCCAGTCGGTCGCGACGACGCAACCGAACATGATCAACCCCGCGGTGGTGGTGTCCTCATCCACGATGAGCGCCACGAACACCGGGATCAGGGCGATCCGAAGCGCCGAGATGGCGTTGGGAACCGTCAGCACCCGGCGGCCGGAGCCCGCGGCCGGGGTCCCCTCGCTCGTGTCCATCCGTCGGGCCGGCCGGATTCGAACCGGCGACCTTCTGACCCCCAGTCAGACGCGCTAACCAAGCTGCGCCACGGCCCGTCGCGGCCCCGGAACGAAGGGCCGACGTCGACAGGATAGCCAACGGGTCTCGCCGCTAACGGCGCTCACGCGTGCGCGGCCTGAACCGCAGCCTGATCGGCACACCCTCCAGCCGGAGATCACGGCGAAGTCGGTTCTCGATGTATCGCTGATACGTCGGGGCGGGCGGCCGCGCGCCGCCGAAGACGACGAACGTCGGTGGCGCCGTCGAGACCTGCGTCGCGTAGTGAAGGGTGCCGATGCCTTTGGGTGTTGGGCGCTCGCGCTGCGCGGTCTGGACGATGTCGTTCACCGTCGACGTCGACGCGCGCGAGCTCCACCTCGCATGGAGGTCGAGCAGCAGCGGACCAAGACGATGGACCCCCTGTCCGCGCGTCCCCGACGTCCGCAGAACCGTCGCCCTCGCGTACAGCTGAACCTCGTCCTCGAGGCGCTTGAACCACCGGTCCTTGTCCTCGACGAGATCCCACTTGTTCGCCGCGATCAGCAACGCGCGGCCGCTGTCGGTCACGAGGTTCGCGATCTTCTTGTCCTCCGTCGGGAACCCGTCGGGCGCGTCCAGGACGAGGATCGCGACGTGCGCCGCTTCGATCGCGTGACGAGCGCGCAGCACGCTGTAGTACTCGACACCGCGCACCTTCGTGCCCTTGCGCATGCCCGCCGTATCGATGAACCGAACCGTGCCCAGGTCCGGCCACGTCACGAGCGAGTCGACGCTGTCTCGCGTCGTGCCCGATACCTCCGAGACCACGCTGCGATGTTCGCCGACGAGCCGGTTGAACAGCGTGGACTTGCCGACGTTCGGACGCCCCACGATGGCGAACCGTGGCTCCTGCGGTGACTCGGCCGCCTCGGGTGCGTCAGGGAGCAGGTCGAGCAGGCGATCCATCAGGTCGCCGATCCCTTGGCCGTGCAGGGCCGAGACGGGGAACGGCTCCCCCAACCCGAGGCGGTACAGGTCGGCGACGTCGGCCTCGTCCCCGGGCGCATCAGCTTTGTTCGCGACCAACAGCACCGGGGTTGGGCTCGTGCGGAGCCGCCGTGCGAGCGCACCGTCCTCCTCGGTGATCCCGGCGCGCACGTCGACGACGAGTACGACGAGATCGGCGGCGGCGATCGAGCGATCGGCCTGCTCCGCGGCGAGCGCCTCGAGCCCGGTGGCGTGGTGCAGGTACCCGGCGGTGTCCACGAGTCCGAACCGCCGGCCGCGCCAGGTCGCTTCGAGCTCGATCCGGTCGCGCGTCACTCCGGGCGCGTCGTGCGCGATCGCCGCGCGCTTGCCGAAGAGCCGGTTCACCAACGTCGACTTGCCGACGTTCTGCCGGCCGACGATCGCGATCTGCGGGACGCGGCTCATGGCGTCGCCGCCGGCCAGATGCGGCGGGCCTCCTCGAGCGCCGTGGTGAGGCTTTCCTCGATCGAACGGTGCGAAGTGTCGATCACAACGGCGCCGCGTGCCGGCGCGAGCGGGTTGGTGCGCGCGTCCCGCGCGTCGCGCGTCTGCAACGCCCGGCCGATCGCATCGCGGTCGTCGGCGCCGCGTTCGTCGGCGCGCCGGCCGACGCGGCGATCGGGGTCGGCCCGCAGGAAGAGCTTCAGCGGCGCCTCGGGAAAGACGACCGTCGCGATGTCGCGACCCTCCATCACGGCGCCGATCGAACCGAGCGCGCGCTGGGCGTCACGCATCAGCGACCGCACCGCCGGGTGTCGCGCAACGAGCGACACCGTCGACTCGACCTCCGGGGTGGTGAGGTCTTCGGGACCGTAACCCTCGACCTCGAGCGCCGGCGGATCGTCGCCGCGAACCGTGAAGCGCAAGGCTTCGGCGAGGTCGACCAGGCGTTCGGCGTCATCCGGATCGACCCCCGAGCGGATGGCCGCCGCCGCCAGCGCCCGGTACATCAACCCGGTGTTGACGTATGCGACGCCAAGCGCTCGGGCGAGGCCCCGAGCGAGCGTCGATTTGCCGCTGCCGGCCGCGCCGTCGACGGCGACGATGATCGGCGAGGTCACGGCGCCTCGATCCGTGCGCCGAGTCGCCCGAGTGTCGCCACGAACCCCGGGAAGCTCACGTCGGCGGCATCGATCCCGTCGATCCTCGAGGGCCCCCGTGCGCCGAGCGCGGCGACCGCCATCGCCATCGCGATCCTGTGGTCGCCGCCCGACGACGTGCGGCCGCCCTCGAGCCCGCCGCCGGCGATGACGAGGTCACTGCCTTCATCGGCCGCGGCGCCGCCGAGATCGCGGACGCTCCGCGTGATCGCCCCGAGCCGGTCGCTCTCCTTCACTCGGAGCTCCGCGGCGTTCAAGAACCACGAGTCCGCGGCGGCGTGGATCGCGAGCGCAGCCAGCACCGGCACCTCGTCGATCACCAACGGCACCTCGTCGGCGCCGACCCGAACCGCACGCAGGCCGTCGCAGGGCTCGACCTCGATCGAACCCATCGGCTCTCCGAGCTCCTGCCCCTCGACCTCCCATTGGGTGACGATCCCCATCCGCTCCATCACGTCCAAGAAGTGGAGCCGGCTCGGGTTGAGGCCGACGCCGGTGATGGTGATCGCCGAGCCGGTCAGCGCGGCCGCCGCGATCAAGAAGGCGGCAGAGGACGGATCGCCCGGCACGCGCCCCTCGAACCCGCCATGCTGGAAGCGGCGGATCCGAAGCTCCTCGCCGTCGCGCTCGACCGGTGCGCCGAGCGCCTCGAGCGCCCGCTCGGTGTGGTCGCGCGTGGGCGCCGGCTCGCGCACGGTCGTGATCCCGTCGGCTGCGACTCCCGCGAACAGGATCGCGCTCTTGACTTGGGCGCTCGGGACCTCGGGGGCGAACCGCGCGCCTTGGAGCGCCTTCGTTCCCCGTATCAGGAGCGGGGCGTGTCCCTCTGTGGTCTCGACCTCCGCGCCCATCGCGCGCAGCGGTGCCGCCACCCGCTCCATCGGCCGCACGGACAGGCTCCGGTCGCCGGTCAACACGGACGTCAGTGGCGCCGCCGCCAGGACGCCGGCGAGCAGCCTCATGGAAGTTCCGGAGTTGCCGCAGTCGAGGTCGCTGGCTGCCTGGACGAGCGCGTCCCGACCGTCACCCTCAACTTCAAGCGGGCCCGCAGCAGGAACCTCAACCCCTGCGTTCCACGTGGAACCGCGACCCTCCACAGGGGCACGAGCGTCCCGAGCGAAGACGTCGAGCGAACGTCGAGACTTGCCGGCAACCTTCGAGAGGCACTCCGCCGTCGAGCGAACATCGAGGGACGGGGGAAGGCCCACCAGACGGCTCATACCCTTCGCGGTCA
>JBJMLQ010000075.1:0-25610 GCA_045805225.1 Actinomycetota bacterium
GCTGCCGGGTCTTCGTTCTGGACTCGACGCGAACCCGGCGTCCGAGCTCGACGACCTGCCGGGCGGCGGCCATCGCGTCGTCAAGGCCGGGATCGAGCGCCCGCTCGAGGGCCTCGGGATAGTCGGCCAGATGGACGGAGTCCGGGCGACCTCCGCGGTCGGCCGCGAGGTTCCGCCAGATCGCCTCGGCGACGAACGGCGTGAACGGCGCGAGCAGCTGGCTCAGCGTGACGAGACACGCGTGCAGGGTGTGGAAGGCGGCAACGCCCTCGCCCTCGCCGCCGTCGCCCGAGCCCGGATGCCAGAACCGCCGGCGCGACCGTCGCACGTACCAGCCGGAGAGGTCCTCGAGGAACGTCTGGATCCGTCGGCCGGCCCCGGTGGCGTCGTAGCGGTCCATCCGCTCGCGCACCACCGCCACGGTATCGGCGAGCTGCGAACGGATCCAGCGATCCATGGGGTCGGTCGCGGTCACGTCGGTGTCATCGGCGTCGACGCCGCTCGCGTTCGCGTACGTGACGAAGAAGGAATACACGTTCCACAGCGGGAGCAGGAACTGCCGAACGTTCTCGTCGAGGATGTCGTGGCCGATCCGGCGTGACTCCCACGGCGAGCCGTTGGTGAGCATCCACCAGCGGAGCGCGTCGGCGCCCTGGCGGTTCAGCGCCTCCCACGGATCGAACTGGTTCCCGAGCGACTTCGACATCTTGCGGCCGTCCTCGGCGACGAGGTGCCCGAGGCACACGACGTTGCGGTACGCGGTCGTGTCGAAGTGCAGCACCGCCTCGGCCATCAGCGTGTAGAACCACCCACGCGTCTGGTCGATCGCCTCGGAGATGAAGTCGGCGGGGAACGAGGACGCGAACGTCTCGATCCCGCGCCCGAGATCGGGGTGATAGCCCCACTGCGCGAAGGGCATCGCGCCGGAGTCGTACCACGTGTCGATCACCTCGGGGACGCGCGTCGCCGTCGCACCGCAGGCGGGGCAGGTGAACGTCACGTCGTCGATGAACGGCCGGTGCGGATCGACGCCGGTGACGTCGCTTCCCGCACGCTCCGACAACTCGGTGAGCGAGCCGACGGCCGTGTCGTGGCCGGCGGTGCAGCGCCAGATCGGCAACGGCGTCCCCCAGTACCGCTCCCGCGAGATGGCCCAGTCGATGTTGTTCTCGAGCCAGTTGCCGTACCGGCCTTCCTTGATGTGGTCCGGGTACCAGTTGACGCTCTCGTTCACCGCCAGCAAGCGGTCCTTCACCTGCGTCGTGCGGATGTACCACGACGTGCGCGCGAAGTAGAGGAGCGGCGTGTGGCACCGCCAGCAGAACGGATAGGCGTGCTCGTACACACCAGCGGCGAACACGCGGCCGCGCGAGCGGAGCTCGTCGACGATCGCGGGATCCGCGTCTTTCACGAAGACGCCGCGCACGAACGCGGGGGCGTCATCGGTGAAGGTTCCGTCGTCGGCGACCGGCCGCCAGACGGGCCACCCATGCGTGCGGCCTTCCTCGAGGTCATCGGGGCCGAACGCGGGCGCCAGGTGCACGATCCCGGTCCCGTCATCCATCGACACGAAGTCCGCGGCGACGACGGCGTGGGCGTCGTCGACGTTCGGGTACGGCGGGTCATAGCGCGTGCCGACGAGCGTCGCACCGTCGAACGGCTCGCCACGAGCCCATCCCTCACCGAGCACCCGCTCGGCCAGGGCGACGGCTACGATCAGGCGATCGCCGTCTCGTTCATAGACGGCGTAGGACCCGCGCTCGAGCACCGCGGCGCCCTCGTTGGACGGCAAGGTCCACGGCGTGGTGGTCCACACCAGCAGGGAGGCACCCTCGAGATCGGTGCGCGGCGACGTCACGACCGGGAACCGAACGAACAGGCTCGGGTCGCCGACGTGCTCGTAGCCCTGTGCGACTTCGGCGTCGGACAACGCGGTGCCGCACCGCGGGCAATACGCGGTGACCTTGTAGTCCTGCTCCAGCAGGCCGCGCTCGTGCAGCTGCTTGAGCGACCACCACACCGACTCGATGTAGTCCGTCGACATCGTCCAGTAGGCGTCAGACATGTCGATCCAGAAGCCGATGCGCTCGGTGAGCCGCTCCCAGTCGCCGACATAGCGCTGGACCGACGCGCGACAGCGTTCGTTGAACGCCGCGATCCCGTAGGCCTCGATGTCGCGCTTGCCGGTGGTGCCGATCTCCTTCTCCACCTCGATCTCGACCGGCAGTCCGTGACAGTCCCAGCCGCCTTTGCGCCGGACGAGGTGGCCGGTCATCGTCTTGTAGCGCGGATAGACGTCCTTGAACGTCCGCGACTCGACGTGATGCACCCCCGGCGTGCCGTTGGCGGTCGGGGGTCCCTCATAGAACTGCCACGTCGGGGCGCCTGCGCGCGCCTCGAGGGAGCGTCCGAACACGTCGGCTTCGCGCCACCACGTGAGGATGCGCTCCTCGAGCGCGGGGAACGACGGTTTCGTCTCGACCGGTTGGTACGCCATGGGCCCTCCTGTGCTCCTCGTCCTCGGTGCGAGGACGAGGCCGGAGGGCCCCGCGGTACCACCTCGCTTGCCGCCCACGCCGGCGCGGCCGCTCATCGGTCGCCTGCTGCGATCCGGCTGCAACCGGACCCCCACGACCTGCCGCGCTCACGGGCGGCTCTCGCCTGCGTCTACTGCGGGTGCGGTCCGTCCGCGCCCGGTTGGGGCAGGGGCTCGGGGAGGATGTTCGCCGGGACCGCGGCGCCGGCTCTCACCATCCCGGCTCGCTCGTGCCGCGGCGCCCCCGGGTACTCGTTCCCGTCGACGCCGATCGCCCGATGCTACACCCCGGCGCATCCGCCGGAGGTTCGGCGCCGGCGAAGCTGCTGGGTGAGCGTGGAGGGTCTGCGCGGCAAGGTGTTCCGCGGCGTATCCCATTGCTGAGAAACCCGTCCTGCTATCCTTCGCCGACCATGGCCGTCGCGAAACTGACCACGCAGGAGATCGACGAGCTTCGCTCGCGCTTGGACGCCGAGCGCCAGGAGCTCGCCGCCCAGCTCACCACGATCGAGGACCAGGCCTTCGCGGCCACGCAGTCCGACATGTCCGGCGACGTCGGCGTCGACGACGAGTCGGCCGACGCCGGCACGGCAACCTTCGAGCGCGAGAAAGAGCTCTCGATCGAGCAGAACGTCCGCGACCTGATCCAGAAGATCGACCGCGCGCTCAAGCGGATCGACGACGGCACGTACGGCATCTGCGAGGTCTGCGGCAAGCCGATCGAGAAGGCACGGATCAAGGCGCTTCCGTACGTGGATCTCTGCATCAAGGACGCGCAGGCGCGCTCGCGCCGCTGACGTCCGATGGAGGCGGCCCGCCGTCGCGGCGGCCTTTCCTTGTTGATCACCGCCGGCATCGTGCTGGTCCTGGACCGCGTGACGAAACTCTGGGCCGAGCGTGCGCTGCCGGACCATCCGCGTGACCTGATCGACGGCGTCGTCGGCTTCCGCTACACGACGAATAGCGGCGGCGCGTTCAGCCTCGGCGACCGGGCGCCGATCGTGTTCGCCATCGCCGCGATCGTCGTGTGCGCCGCGATCGCGATCACGTCGTTCCGCGCGCGCCCGATGGCACATGCGATCGCCCTCGGCCTGGTGCTCGGCGGCGCGGCGGGCAACCTCATCGATCGGATCGTCCGCGGTTCGGGACTGTCGGGCAGGGTCGTCGACTTCATCGACCTGCACGTCTGGCCGGTGTTCAACATCGCCGATGCATCGATCGTCGTCGGCGCGTTGCTGCTGGTGTTCCTGTCGATCCGCGACGGCGCGGCGGCGCGCGACCGATCGCCCGCCGAACCCGATGGGTGAGCGGTTCACGGCCACGCCGGGACGGCTCGACGTCGTCGCGGCGGCGGCGACGGGTGCGACGCGAGCCGAGATCCAACGCGCCATCGCCGACGGGCGCGTGACCGTGGACGGGCGGCCTCGGGCGCGGTCGTTCGCGCTGCACGGCGGCGAGACGGTCGAGGTCGACCTGCCCGAGCCGGCTGCGCTCGTCCCGGGCGGCGCTCCGGTCGAGGTGCGCTATCGCGACGACGCCTTCGCGATCGTGGTCAAGCCGCCCGGCGTTCTGACGCACCCGACGTCGGTCCACCGAGACGGAACCCTCGTGCACCGGCTGCTCGCGATGGGGATCCCGCTGGCACCGGCGGGCGGCGCGCTCCGCCCGGGGATCGTGCACCGCCTCGACGCCGGCACGAGCGGGTTGCTGCTGGTCGCGAGCACCGACGAGGCCTACGTCGCGCTCCAGGCGATGCTCCGCCGTCACGAGGTCCAGCGGCGATACCTGGCTCTGGTACGGGGCGCGCCCGTACATGAGGACTTCCGGGTGGAGGCGCCGCTCGGACGCCGCGCGGCGAAGATCGTGGTGGACCGGGTCGGCGGCCGCGCCGCCGCCACGGGTTTCACGGTGCTCGAGCGGCTCGAGCGCGCGACCCTGCTCGAGGCGGCGCCGGAGACCGGCCGAACGCACCAGATCCGGGTCCATCTGCAGGCCGTCGGCCATCCCATCATCGGAGACGGCCGCTACGGCGGCGGGGGCGATGACGCCCGACGGCTGGGCCTGCACCGACCGTTCCTGCACGCGTGGCGGCTCGATCTCGTCCACCCCTTCACGGGCTCGCCGGTCCACGTGGAGGAGCCGCTGCCGGCCGACCTCGCCGGGGCGCTCGATCGCGCCCGGACGGACCAGCGACCTTGACGCCTCTGCGGCCCCGGCGTACCTTCGAGCCTCGTCGAATCACATGCGTGTAAGTTCTCCACAGGTCGGCGGCACCCTGTGGAAAGATGGGCGAAGGGGCTGGACGCAGGCACGATGACGGACCGATTCGTCCATCTCCACACGCATACCGAGTACTCGCTGTTGGACGGGGCCGCCCGCATCGAGGCGCCGAAGTCCAACCCCACGGCGCCCACCGTCTTCACCGAGGCGCTCGCCCACGAGATGCCGGCGCTCGCGATGACCGACCACGGCGCGATGTTCGGCACCCTCAAGTTCTACGAGGCCGCCCGCGCGGTGGGGATCAAGCCGATCATCGGCGTCGAGGCCTACGTCGCGCCGGGCTCGAGGTTCGACCGCACGCCGGGGGAGAGCGAGGAGAAGTACTACCACCTCACGCTGCTCGCAGAGAACGAGACCGGCTACCGCAACCTGTTGAAGCTCGTGTCGCAGGCCTACCTCGAGGGCTTCTACCACCGACCCCGCATGGACAAGCAGCTGCTCGCCGAGCACGCCGACGGCCTGCTGTGCCTGTCGGGATGCCTGTCCTCCGAGATCGGGGTGCAGCTCGTGGCGGGGCAACGCGAGCGGGCGCTCGAGACCGCCGCCACGTACCGCGACATCTTCGGGGCCGACCGGTACTTCATCGAGATGCAGGATCACGGCCTTGCCGACCAGCGGGCGATCCTTCGCCACCAGGTGGACCTCGCGCGAGAGATCGGGGTGCCGGTCGTCGCGACCAACGATCTCCACTACACGCGCCCCGACGACGCCAAGCCGCACGACGTGCTGCTGTGCATCCAGCAGCAGAAGCTGCAGTCCGACCCGAAACGCCTGAAGTTCGACGCCGAGGACTTCTATCTGAAGAGCGGCGCGGAGATGCGGCGCGTGTTCGCCGAGCTCCCTGAGGCCTGCGACATCACGCTGGACATCGCCGAACGGGTCGAGCTCCTGCCGGAGCTGGAGCGGGTCCTGGTCGAAGGCGTCACCGAGTACCGGCTGCCGCGGTTCGAGACGCCGGCGGGGGAGCCGCTCGAGAGTTACCTCCGCGAGCTCGTCGAGCGCGGCGCTGTCGAGCGCTACGGCGATCCGCTGCCCGCCGAGGTGATCGAGCGAACCGACCACGAGTTGTCGATCATCTCGAAGATGGGGTTCGCCGGGTACTTCTTGATCGTGTGGGACCTGATCCGGTTCGCCCGCGAGCAGGGCATCCGCGTCGGCCCGGGCCGCGGGTCGGCCGCGGGCTCGGTCGTGTCGTACTCCCTGCGGATCACGGACCTGGATCCCTTGCGCTACGGGCTCCTGTTCGAGCGCTTCTTGAACCCGGACCGCATCGAGATGCCCGACATCGACATGGACTTCGACGAGCGCCGGCGCGACGAGGTCATCCGGTACGCGACCGAGACCTACGGTTCGGACCACGTGGCGCAGATCGTCACGTTCCAGACGATCAAGGGCAAGCAGGGCATCCGCGACGCCGCGCGGGTGCTCGGGTTCCCGCCGCGCGTCGGCGACGAGCTCTGCAAGATGTATCCGCCGGCGATCATGGGCCGCGACGAGCCGATCGACTCCGCCTTGCAGACGAGCCCGGAGCTCCGTGAGGCGTACGAGCGTCAGCCGGAGGCCCGCGAGATCATCGACACCGCGCGCGCCCTCGAGGGCTTGCGGCGCGAGGACTCCGTACACGCCGCTGGGGTGGTGATCGGCGACCGACCCCTCGTCGAGTACCTGCCGTTGAAGCTCACGAAGGACTCGCGCGACGACGCCAAGAAGATGGTCACCCAGTTCGACATGAACGGGGTCGCGCAGCTCGGGCTTCTCAAGATGGACTTCCTGGGGCTGCGGAACCTCTCCGTGATCGAGGAGACCCTCCGGCACCTGCGCACCCGGGGGGTCGAGCTCGACATCGACCATGTGCCGCTGGACGACGACGACGTCTACGCGATGCTTCGTCGTGGCGAGACGATCGGCGTCTTCCAGATGGAGTCGCCGGGGATGAAGAACCTGCTGAAGCTGCTCGAGCCCGACCGGTTCGAGGACCTGATGGCGTGCAACGCCCTGTACCGCCCGGGCCTGCTGTCGATGGGTCAGCACACCGAGTACGCGGAGCGCAAGCACGGCCGCAAGAAGGTCACCTACGCGCACCCCGACCTCGAGCCGGTGCTCAAGGACACCTACGGCATCATCGTCTACCAGGAACAAGTGATGCAGACCGCGGTTGCGATCGCCGGGTTCTCGATGGGCGAGGCCGACACGCTCCGCAAGGTCATGGGCAAGAAGATCCGCGAGAAGGTCGCGGCCCAGCGCGACAAGTTCGTCGCGGGCGCCGTCGCTCGAGGCGTGGAGCGACGAGCGGCCGAGAGCCTGTTCGAGTACGTCGAGCCGTTCGCGGACTACGGGTTCAACGCGTCGCATGCGTGCGCCTACGGCTACGTCACGTATCAGACCGCGTACCTGATGGCGCACCATCCCGTCGAGTACATGGCGGCGATCCTCACGTCGGTCAAGGACGACAAGGATCGGAAGCCCTACTACCTGTATGCGTGCCGGGGGATGGGGATCGAGGTCTTGCCGCCCGACGTGAACGAGTCCGACATGGACTTCGCGCCGGCGCCGGGCGAGCGCCGGGCGATCCGCTACGGCCTGTCGGCGGTCCGAAACGTCGGCGGCGGCGTCGTGCAGGGCATCATCGAGGCGCGCGCGAACGGCGGACCGTTCACGTCGTTCGCCGATTTCTGCCGTCGTGTCGAGCCGACGTCGCTCACCAAGCGCGTCCTCGAGTCGCTGATCTTCGCGGGCGCGTTCGACTCGCTCGGGTACACGCGGGGCGGGATGCTGCAACAGGTGGGCGACCAGCCCGCGTTCGAGAAGGTCTCGGCGCCGATCATCGCCGAACGCAAGGCTGAGGCGGCCGGGCAGTTCTCTCTGTTCGGCGCGTCGGCCGAGGGCCCCGCGATCGCCGAGGTCGACATCGCGGTGCTCGACGGTCCCGAGCTCGACAAGCGGCTGCTCCTGTCCAAAGAGAAGGAGATGCTCGGCCAGTTCGTGACCGATCACCCGCTGCTCGGGGTCGAGGCCCAGCTCGCCGCGCAGACCACGGCGCAGATCCCGGAGCTCGAGGACCGCGACGACGGCGACCTCGTGGTGCTCGGCGGGATCATCGGCACGCTGTCCCGGAAATTCACGAAGCGCGGCGAGCCCTACGCGCAGTTCCGGCTCGAGGGGCTGACCGGTGGCGTCGAGGTGGTCGCGTTCCCGAGCGTCTACGAGGGCGTGCCCGACCTGTTCGAGCCCGATCGGATCATCTTGGTCACCGGGCGGATCGACCGGCGGGGCCGCGAGCTGCAGATCCGGGCGAGCGACGTCAAGGAGCCGGTCCTCGACGCGAGCGTCCGGACCGACCCGGGCGTCCTGGTCGTCGATCTGCCCGCGGCGGTGTGCTCGCCCGGCGTGCTCGAGAAGCTGAAGACGCTCCTCGAGGGCTCGCCCGGCGACGTGCCGGTGCGGCTGCGGTTCCTGTCCTCCGGCGGCGTGCAGCCGCTGTCACTCGGGGCGTTCACGGTGAACAGTCAGGGCTCGTTGCTCGACGAGCTCCGGCACCTGCTCGGACCGACCGCGGCGCGGCTCGAGCACGCGCGCGTCTGAGGCGCCCGCCGCCCGCTCGGCCGGTATCGTGCGTCGATGCCGTTCACGGTCCTGCCCGCCATCGACCTGTGGGACGGACGGTTGGCACTGCTCACCCGCGACGGCCCCATGCCGAGCGACGCGTTCGGCGGCGATCCGCTCACGGCCGCCGCCGCCTACGTCGCGGCCGGCGCACGTTGGCTGCACGTCGTCGACATGGACCTCGCGTTCCGCGGCGAGCTCGCCAACGCCAAGGTGATCCGGTCGCTCTGCGCGGTCTCGGGCACACGGGTGCAGGCGAGCGGCGGCGTCCGCACGTCTGCGCACGTCGAGGAGCTTCGGAGGCTCGGCGCGAGCCGCGTGGTCCTCGCCTCGGCCGCGCTCGACGACGAGGACACGGTGCTGGACGTGGTCGGCCGGTCGCGGCCGGGCGAGACCGTGATCGGGATCGAGGTCGCCGGAGGCCGGATCCGGGCAAGGGGCGCCGACATCGACCTCGAGCTCGCGTCCACGCTCGGCTGGCTCAGCGCGGCCGGCGCCGACGCACTGCTGGTCACGGCGCTGGACCGGGTCGCCACGATCGCCGGGCCCGACACCGAGCTGGTGCGGCGCGTCGCTCGCGCGGGCCTGCCGGTCATGGCGGCCGGGGGCATCCGGTCGGTCGCCGACCTCGAGGCGGTTCGGGGAGCCGGCGCCTCGGGCGGCGTGGTGGGCCGGTCGGCCCTCGAGGGCAGCCTCGACCTTGCCGCGGCGCTTGCCTGGTCGGCGGTCTGACGCGGCGGCACACGTAGACTGCGCGGCCCATGGGTTTCCTGACGGATCTCGTCACCGAGCTGCGTCTGGATCTCGCGGCGCGCCCGCTGGACGGCGGGTCGCTTCGGGCCGAGGCACGAGCACAGGCGGCCGCGCGCGACGTCGCGGCGGCGCTGACGAAGGCGGCCGTGACCGACGGCGTGGCGCTGATCGCGGAGGTGAAGCGGGCGTCGCCGTCCGCCGGGTCGATCGCCGCCGACGCCGACCCGGTGGCCCAGGCGCGTGCGTACGCAAGCGCGGGGGCGGCCGTGGTGTCGGTCCTCACGGAGCCCGTGCACTTCGGGGGGTCCCTCGGCGATCTGCGTGCCGTGCGCGCGGCGGTCGAACGGCCGGTCCTGCGCAAGGACTTCCTCATCGAGGCCGACCAGGTGCTCGCCGCCCGGGCGGCGGGTGCGGACAGCGTGTTGCTGATCGCGGCGAGCCTCGACGACGACGCGCTCGCGGCGCTCCTGACGGCCGCCCGTGACCTCGGCATGGAGCCGTTGGTCGAGTCGCACACCGACGAGGATCTCGACCGGGTGCTTGCGACGGACGCGCGGATCGTCGGGGTGAACGCCCGGGACCTGGAGTCGCTCGACGTCGACGTCGCGGCCGCGCTCGGCCGGATGCGGCGGATCCCGGCCGACCGGATCGGGGTGTTCGAGAGCGGGATCCGTACCCGCGCCGACGTCGGGAGAGCCGTCGACGCCGGCGCGTCTGCCATCCTGGTGGGCGAGACGTTGATGCGCGCGGGTGACCCGGCCGCCGCCGCGCGCGCGTTGCTCGGCAAGGAGGTGCGAACGCCATGAGCGTGACGACGATGTCCGACGCCCGAGGGCGGTTCGGCACTTACGGTGGGCGCTATGCGCCGGAGGTGCTCATCCCCGCGCTCGACGAGCTGGACGACGCCTGGTCCTCGCTCCGCGACGACGCGTCCTTCCGGGGGGAGCTCGCGGCACTCCTCGCCGACTTCGTCGGCCGGCCGACGCCGATCACGCACGCGGCGCGCCTGTCGGAGGAGCTTGGCTACGACATCTGGCTGAAGCGCGAGGATCTCGCCCACACCGGCGCCCACAAGATCAACAACGCGCTCGGGCAGGTGCTGCTCGCGAAGCGGCTCGGGAAGACGCGGATCATCGCCGAGACCGGCGCCGGACAGCACGGCGTCGCGACGGCCACCGCGTGCGCGCTCCTCGGCTTCCCGTGCGTCGTGTACATGGGTGAGGAAGACACACACCGGCAGGCGCCGAACGTCGCGCGGATGCACCTGCTCGGCGCGGAGGTTCGGCCGGTGACCGCAGGCAGTCGCACCTTGAAGGAGGCCGTCAACGAGGCGCTGCGCGACTGGGCGGCGAGCGTGCAGACCACCCACTACGTGATCGGGTCGGTCGTCGGGCCGCACCCGTTCCCGACACTCGTGCGAGACCTCCAGCGCGTGATCGGCGACGAAGCGCGGACGCAGTACGCGGAGCGGCTGGGCGGCGATCCGGCCTACGTGCTCGCGTGCGTCGGCGGTGGCTCCAACGCGATCGGGATGTTCACCGCCTTCGTCGGGGCCTCGGATGTCGAGCTGATCGGCGTGGAGGCCGGCGGCGCCGGTTCGGAGCTCGGCCGTCACTGCGCTTCGCTCACGCAGGGTCAGCCCGGCGTGCTGCACGGGGCCCTGAGCTACCTGTTGCAAGACGCCGACGGGCAGGTCGTCGAAACGCATTCCATCTCTGCAGGCCTGGACTATCCGGGGGTCGGCCCCGAGCACTCGTATCTGCAGGACGCGGGGCTCGCGCGCTACGTGAGCGCTACCGACGAAGAGGCGCTCGTCGGATTCCAGCTGCTGGCGCGCACCGAGGGGATCTTGCCCGCGCTCGAGCCGTCGCACGTGCTCGGCTGGCTCGCTCGCAAGGAGCTCCCCGCGGGCGCCCGCGTCCTCGTGTGTCTGTCCGGGCGTGGCGACAAGGATCTCGACACCGTTCTCGCGGCGCTCAAGGCGCGCTAGTGGGCGAGCTCGAGAAGGCCCTGCGCGCGGTTCGAGACGGCGGCGGCCGCGCGTTCGTCCCGTACGTCACGGGCGGGTATCCGGGTGTCGACGCGGAGCTGCTCCGCGCGCTCGCGGACGCCGGTGCGGACGCCATCGAGGTCGGCATCCCGCACTCGGATCCGATCATGGACGGTGGTGTGATCCAGGAAGCGTCGCGCGTCGCGCTGGAGCGCGGCACGCACCCCCGAGACGTCCTCGCCACGATCGCCGAGGCCGACGTGGGCGTCCCGGTGGCCGTGATGACCTACGCCAACATCGTCACGCGCGCGGGCACCGACTCGTTCTGCGCCGACGTCGCGGGGGCCGGCGTCCAGGGCGCGATCGTGCCCGATCTGCCGGTCGACGAGTCGGGCGAGCTCGCCGCCGCTGCCGCTGCACATGGGATCGACATGGTGTTGCTCGCCGCGCCCGGCACGGCGCCCGAGCGCTATGCCGCGATCGGGACCGCGGCGCACGGGTTCGTCTACTGCGTGGGCGTCTACGGCGTGACCGGCAGCCGGGGCGAGCTCTCGACGACCGCCCGGGAGGTCGTCGACGCGGTGCGGCCGCACACCGACCTGCCGCTCCTCGTCGGGGTGGGGATCGCGACGCCCGAGCTCGCGGCAGAAGCCTGCGCCTTCGCCGACGGTGTGATCGTCGGCACCGCGATGATGGCGCCGCTGCTCGAGCACGATCGCGATCGCGTCGTCGCGCTCGCCACCGCGTTCCGCGAGGCGGTGCCCGCCGCCTGATGCGGGTCGTCGACAAGGAGGAACTCCGCGCGGCGCTTTCGATGAGCGCGGCGATCGACGCCCTCGACGACGCGTTCGGGGGCGACGGACCGTCGCTCACCACGCCGATGCGTACCACGCTTGCGACGCCCGCAGGAACGCTCCTCAGCATGCCGGCGGCGGGCGAGGCGGGGGTCGGCGTCAAGCTCGTCACGCTGTCGGAGTTCAATCCGCAGCGCGGTCTCCCGTTCACCCAGGCGGTGTATGTGCTGTTCGATGCCACGACGCAGGCGCCCGAGGCGGTGATCGATGGGACCGAGCTCACCGCGATCCGGACGGCGGCGGTGAGCGGGCTCGCAACAAGGCGTCTCGCGAACCCGGAGGCGTCGCGACTCGTGGTGTTCGGCGCCGGCGTGCAGGCGACGGCGCACGTCGAGGCGATGCACGCGGTCCGGCCCCTGACCGAGGTCGTGGTGGTCGGCCGTGACCGGACGCGCGCAGACGCGCTCGTGGCGTTCGCGAAGCGACTCGGCGTCGATGCACGTACCGGCGTGCCTGCCGATGTCGCGAACGCCGACCTCGTGTGCACGTGCACGACGTCGGCGGTCTCGGTGTTCGACGGGCACGATCTCGCCGACGGCACGCACGTGAACGCGACCGGGGCCTTCCTCGCCGACCAACGGGAGCTCGACACCCAGACGATGCGCCGGGCCAAGATCGTGGTGGAGACACGCGAGGTGGCGCTCCGCGAGGCGGGCGACGTTCTGATCGCGATCGAAGAGGGCGCCATCGATCCGGACCAGCTGGTGGACCTCGCCGAGGTCGCGCGCGGTCGCACGGTGCGCACCGCGCCGAGCGACGTCACGGTCTTCGTGTCCGTTGGGTCCGCGTTCGAGGATCTGGTCGTCGCGCGCGCTGCCCTTCGCGCGATCGCCTGAGCGGCGCCGGCTGCGGGTGCCGGGAGCGGGGGTCGAACCCGCACGTCCTTTCGGACACGGGATTTTGAGTCCCGCGCGTCTGCCAGTTCCGCCATCCCGGCCTGCGGCCCAGAGCGTACAAGCAAGGGAAGGCGGCGCAGGTGCCTGCCGCGTTGCCCCGGTTGGACCGCGGGCGTAGAGTCCGCGCGAACGAGGGTCTGCTTCGCAGACCGCGTGAAGGAGGGATCGATGCGGAACGCGCGAACACGGGTCCTCGCTGGGCTCGGGATCCTCGCGATGATCGGCGCGGCGTGTGCGAACAACACCACGTCGTCGGCCCAGGGGACGGGAACGTCGAGCGGCGTCTGCCAGTCGGTCGACACATCCGGCACGGACGCGCTCGCTCAGGTGTGTGCGAGCGGCAAGCTCCGGATCGCGACGGACCCGAAGTATCCGCCGCAGTCGTCGTTCAACGTCCAGACGCAGACGTGGCAGGGCTTCGACGTCGACGTGGCCACCGAGATCGCGCAGCGGCTGGGGGTTCAGCCCGAGCTCCAGGCCCAGAAGTGGGACGTCATCACCGCCGGCTCGTGGAACGACCGGTGGGACGTGAGCGTGGGGTCGATGACCGACACGACCGATCGCGAGAAGCTCTTCTACTTCACCCCGGCCTACTACTACACGCCGGCCGCCATGGCGGTTGCCAACGACAACACCACGATCACCGGACCCGCCGACCTCACGGGCAAGACGGTGTGCGTGGGCGTGTCGACGACCTACCAGGACTACGTGGAGGGGACGCTGAAGCTGGGGTCTGGTGCGCCGCCGTTCGACTTCCAGGTGCACGGTGCGGACCTGCAGACCTTCACCACCGACACCGACGCGCTCGACAACCTCGCGCTCGGCGACGGCGTCCGGTGCGATGCGGCGATCAGTGCCCAGCAGACGATCCAGGCCTACATCGACGACGGCGGCAAGATCAAGCTGGTCGGCGACCCGCTCTACTACGAGCCGCTGTCGATCGCGTTCGACCGGAACGACCCGAGCGACTCGCAGAGCCTGAGCCAGGCCGTCAGCAAGATCGTGGACGATATGCACGCCGACGGGACGCTCTCGTCGCTGTCGAAGAAGTGGTACAAGGGCGTCGACTGGACGGTGGCGTCGGCATCGAAGGGTTCCATGTCCGCATCACCCTCCGGCTGAGCGAACGGAGCACGCGCGCGTGAGCGCCTTCGCGAGCACGAGGACGGGAGCCGAGGAAGATCCTCGGCTCCCGTCGGCGCATCTGGAGGAGCCGCCACGTGCCGTCGCGCTGTTGCTCGCCTCGTGGGTGATCCTGCTCCAAGGGTCGCTCATCTTGATCTTCCTGCCGGTCCTCGTTTTCACGTCCAAGGACGTCATCCCGCCGAGGAACATCCTGTCCTTCGGGGTCGCCGGCGTGGTGGCCCTCGTCGGTGGCGGGCTCGTCTATGCACCCCGGAGATGGACGTGGTGGACCGCGCTCGCATCCACCGTGGCGTGCGCCGCGTACCTGCTGATGGTCGGAGGCCTCGCGTCGGCCCGCGAGGGCTACTTCGCGGCGGCGCTCACTGGGATCGCCGTCGTGCTGCTCCTCCTCGGATACCCCGCGGCGGGCAACACGGAGGCGCTGTCCTTGGCGAGCGCCCGGATCCCGTTCCGGATCAAGGTCACGGCCGTCTGGATCGCGATCTTCTTCATGCTGGGGCTGTTCCTGACCCTCTCGGACCTCGACACCAGCTTCATGCGGGACGTTGCCTGGTACATCACCAAGGGCCTCGAGTGGACGATCGTCCTATCCGTCTGTGCGATCGTGTTTGCGACGATCCTTGCCGTCTTCGGAGCGCTCGGACGCCTGTCCCGGAACCCGGTCGCCTACGGGGTGTCCGGGTTCTACACGTCGTTCTTCCGGGGCACGCCGCTCATCGTGCAACTCTTCCTGATCTACCTCGCGCTACCCGAGATCGGCTCCAACCTCGATCGGACGTCGCTGACGGAATTCCTGAGTCTCACGGTGTTCGTAGCCGGCGTGATCGGGCTTGGCTTGAACTACGGCGCGTATATGACCGAGATCTTCCGCGCGGGCATCCAGTCCGTCGGGCACGGTCAAGCCGAGGCGGCCGACGCGCTCGGCATGACGTACACGCAACGGATGCGGCGGGTCGTGCTTCCCCAGGCGATCCGCGTGATCATCCCGCCGACCGGCAACGAGTTCATCGCGATGATGAAGGACACCGCGCTCGTTAGCTTCCTCGGTGTCCAGATCACGCGGACGGAGCTGTTCGGGCGCGCGCAACTCGCGTTCAGCGCGAACCTCACGAAGCGGCTCGAGACGTTGCTGATCGCGGCTGCGCTCTACTGGTTGCTCACGTCGATCTTCACGTTCTTCCAGAGCCGGCTCGAGCGTCGGATCTCGAAGGGATATGTGCGAACCGTGGTCCAGACGGGGATGGGAGGCAAGCGTGTGCAGTTCCTTCCCGTCGGTGGCGGCGGACCCGGTGGAGGCGCGGGCGTTGCCGTGATCGAGATGCCCGTCGACGACGAGCCACGTCCATGAGCGAACCGGTCGTTCGCATCGAGGCGCTGCACAAGTACTTCGGTGCGCTCGAGGTGTTGAAAGGCATCGACATGGTCGTCGACCGTGGCGAGGTGGTCGTCATCTTCGGTCGATCGGGATCGGGCAAGTCGACGCTGCTTCGGTGCATCAACTTCTTGGAGGATCCGACGTACGGCACGATCGAGGTTGCCGGCGTGCGCCTCGAAGGCGGGCATCACACGCGACGCAAGCGTGAAGAGATCCGCCAGATCCGCATCCACGCCGGGATGGTGTTCCAGCAGTTCAACCTGTTCCCCAACATGACGGCGCTGCAGAACGTGATGGAGGGCCCGGTCACGGTGAAGGGGCAGAAGCCGGACGCCGTGCGGCCCATGGCATCCGAGCTGTTGGCCAGGGTGGGGCTGGCCGACAAGGCCGACGAGCACCCGATCCGGCTCTCCGGCGGCCAGCAGCAGCGCGTCGCGATCGCGCGCGCCCTCGCCATGCAGCCCGACGTGATGCTGTTCGACGAGCCGACGTCGGCGCTCGACCCCGAGTTGATCGGCGAGGTGCTGTCGGTGATGCGGTCGCTCGCGACCGAGTTCCACATGACGATGATGGTCGTGACGCACGAGATGGGGTTCGCTCGCGAAGTCGCGAACCGTATGTGCTTCTTCCACGACGGCGTGATCTTGGAAGAGGGAACGCCCGACGAGATCTTCGACCACACGCGCGAGCCGGAGACGAAGAAGTTCCTCGACGCGGTGTTGTGATCGACGTCTGATCGCGGTCATGACACAAGCGACGGGCCGCGGCTCTCCTCGGTGTCGGTCGCGCCTTCCCCATACGCGATCGTCACCTGTCGAGGGCCACGGCCCGTGACGCTTCGACCCCTCTCAGGGCCGCAGCGGAATCTAGACGCAAGGTTGAGGCATGTCAACCTGAGCATGAGCGCGTGTCGCGCAACGCATGCGCACGCACATCGCATCCATCTCGACATCGTTACGGACAGAGGTGTGCTGCTGTGATCGAGGGTTGGATCGAACCCTCAAGCGTTGCGCGAACGTTGCGACGCGTCGCTCAGACGTGCGCCGGCGATGGCTCGACGTTGGGTGCACGTCGCTCTTGCGGTGTGCGACCGTGCGGCCATAACACGTACAGGCTCATCACGATCGCGTACGTGAGCCACAGCGACACCTCGATCACCGTCGGCGTCGGCTGCAGTCCGAGCATCCCGGTGATGAGCGACGCGCGGACCGTGCCGGGCGCGATCAGCCATGTGAGGTCGAGCGCGCTCGCCTGTCCGAACGTGAGCACGCCTGCTTCGGCGGCGGCGTGCGCCGCGGAGGCGAGCAGCCCCGCCGCCACGAGCACGAGGATGAACCCGGTGAACCGGAAGAACCGGGACAGGTTGATCCGCACGCCGCCCTTGTAGATCCCGTAGCCGAGCGCGGCGGCGACCAGGATGCCCAAGACGGCCCCCGTCCCGGTCGCCCGGGGGTTCAGGGAGTTCTGGAAGGCCGCGATCAGGAACACGGACGTCTCGAGCCCCTCGCGGATCACCGCGAAGAAGGCCAATCCGACCAGAGCCCAGGTCGACCCCCGGACGAGGGCGGTCGCCGCGTGGGACTCCAGGACGTTCTTCAGGCCGCGGGAGTGGCGGCGCATCCAGATGACCATGTAGGTGACGCCGGCGACCGCCAGCAGCGCCATCACCGCAGCCAGGGCCTCTTGCTGCTTGTGCGGGAGCGCCCGGTCGATCGCCCGGAACACCAAGGCCACGCCGAGGCACAGCACGATCGCGAGCGCGACCCCGACCCACATCCACCGCAGTGCGCTTCGCTCGTCGCGCTGGATCAGGAACGCGGCGATGATGCCGATGATCAGTGCCGCCTCGAGGCCCTCCCGGAGCCCGATCACGAAGGTGGGGAGCACGTTTGAATCCTATCGACGGGGTCGGATTCACGACAACGGTTCGCCGGCCGCGGCGGTCCGGCTGGCTCGTCGTCGGCGACATCTAGGATGAACGCGTGAGCGAACCCCCTCGTCGGCTCTTCCTGCTCGACGGGCACAGCCTCGCGTACCGCGCGTTCTTCGCGCTGCCACAGACGCTCGCGACGAGCTCGGGCACCGTCACCAACGCGGTGTACGGGTTCACCTCGATGCTGATCAAGCTCTTCGGCGACGAGCATCCGGATCTGATCGCGGTGGCGTTCGACATGGGGGCGCCGACCGTGCGCTTGGAGCTCGATGCCGACTACAAGGCAGGACGGGCGGAGTCGCCGGCCGACTTCCGTCCGCAGCTCGGTCTGATCGAGGAGGTGCTCGACGTCCTGCGGATCCCGGTGATCCGGATGGAGGGCCACGAGGCGGACGACGCGATCGGCACGCTGGCGATCCAGGCCAGCGAGGCGGGGCTCGACGCGGTGATCGTGACCGCCGACCGGGACTTCTTCCAGCTGGTGCGGGACCGCGAGAACACGCGGGGCGCGATCGGCGTGTTGTTCAACCGGCGGGGGATCTCCGAGATCGACCGGATGGACCCGGCTGCGGTCGAGGGCCGGTACGGCATCACGCCCGAGCAATACCTCGACTTCGTTGCGCTCAAGGGCGACACCTCCGACAACATCCCGGGCGTCCCGGGGATCGGTGACAAGACGGCCGCCAAGCTCGTGAACCAGTTCGGATCGATCGAGGAGCTGCTCGGCCGCACCGACGAGCTCAAGGGCAAGCAGAAGGAGAACATCGAGGCCGCGGCCGACCGGCTCGCCCTGAACAAGCAGCTCGCGCGCATCGTGACCGACCTCGATCTCGAGTTCGCGCCCGAGAACTGCGTGATGGGCGTCTCCGATCCCGAGCAGGTCCGTTCGTTGTTCGTGTCGCTGGAGTTCCGGTCGCTGCTGGATCGCCTCGCCGAGGCCCTCGGCACCGCCAAGCCGGTGGCGGAGGTGGCCGAGCTCGACCTCCGGCAGGTCGACGAGGCCGAGCTGCTCGCGGCGCTGAAGGGCGGCGCGGCCGCGTTGGCCGTGCGGGTGGAAGAGGACGCGATCCGGGGGGCCGCGGTGTCTGCCGGAGGCGCACAGGCCTCCTACGCCACGCTCGCGGACGCGGCCGGGTTGCTCGCCGCCCTGGGTGACCCGGGGATCGCCAAGCAGACGCACGACGCGAAGGTGCTCGAGCGCTCGGCGGCGGAGCTCGGCGGCGGGCTCGACGGGGTGACGTTCGACACGCTGATCGGCGGCTACCTACTGGACCCCGGCACCACGGCGTACTCGCTCGACAAGCTGACCGAGCGATACCTCGGCACCGACCTGCTTGCAGGGATCGACGGGGGGGACGACGCTCAGCTGTTCGCCGAGGACCCCTGGCGTCGCACGGCCGTCGAAGCCGCCGCCGTCGGCTTGCTCGCGCCGGTGATGGAGGAGCAGATCGACAAACAGGGCCTCCGGGCGCTGTTGACCGACGTGGAGCTGCCGTTGTCGTCCGTGTTGGCGCGCATGGAGGCGCACGGCATCCGGATCGACGTCCCGTACCTCGACGAGATCGGCGAGGGCGTACGCGACCGGATGGCGACGCTGATGCACCAGATCTACGAGATCGCGGGGCGTGAGTTCAACCTGAACTCGCCGCCGCAGCTCCGAGAGGTGCTGTACGGCGAGCTCGGGCTGCAACCCGGCAAGAAGACGCCGAAGGGTGAGCTCTCCACCGACGCGAGCGTCCTGGAGAAGCTCCGCGACGAGCACCCGATCGTCGATGCGCTGCTGTCCTGGCGCGAGCTGGACAAGCTGAACTCGACCTACCTCGAGGCGCTGCCCAAGCTCGCGGGAACCGACGGCCGCATCCACACCACGTTCAACCAGGCGGCCGCCGCCACGGGCCGGCTCAGCAGCACGAACCCGAACCTGCAGAACATCCCCGTGCGGTCCGAGGTGGGGCGGCAGATCCGCCGCGCCTTCGTCCCCGAGGCCGACGACCAAGTGCTGCTCGTCGCGGACTACAGCCAGATCGAGCTCCGCGTGCTCGCGCACCTGTCGGGCGACGAGGGCCTGCACGAAGCGTTCGCCGCCGGCGACGACATCCATGCGGCGACGGCATCGAAGGTCTTCGACCTGCCGATGGAACACGTCGACACCGAACTCCGCCGCCGCGCGAAGGCCGTCAACTTCGGGCTCGCGTACGGGATGAACGCGTGGGGGCTGTCGCAACGGCTCGACATCGCGCCCGACGAGGCGCAGGAGATCATCGACGGCTACTTCGAGGGGTTCCCGAAGATCAAGACGTACCTCACCGCCCAGGTCGAGCGCGCGCGGCTCGCCGGCTACACCGAGACGCTCCTCGGCCGCCGCCGCTACATCCCGGAGCTGACGAGCGACAACCGGCGCCTCCGCGAGCTGGGGGAGCGTCAGGCGCTCAACGCACCGATCCAAGGCGGCGCATCCGACGTGTTCAAGCTCGCGATGATCAAGGTGGATCGCGCGCTCCAGGCCCACCCGAGGCTGCGATGCCACATGCTGCTCACGGTCCACGACGAGCTCGTCTTCGAGGTGCCGAAGAAGCACCTCGACAAGGCCTCGGAGCTCGTCCGCGAGGGGATGGAGCACGCGATCGAGCTCGATGTGCCGCTCGTGGCTTCGATCGCGTCCGGTCCGAACTGGGCCGACGCCGCGCCCGAGGGCCACTGAGTCGTCGTTGACGGCGTTTCCGCTGGTCACCTACCATCTCGCCTGGTCGCAGGGCTCCTGCGCCGCTCGCAAATCCCAAGCCGCGAGCGGTGAGCCCCGTGTGCCAGCGAGGAGAACCACCGCATGAGTGATGAAACGGCGGTCGCCGAGGCGACCACGAGTACCGCTGCACAGCCGGACCTGACGCCCGAAGAGTTGATCGCGGCGATGGAGTCGTCGTTCCGCGACTTCAAGGATGGGGACATCGTCGAGGGGGACGTCGTCAAGATCGACCGCGACGAGGTCTTGCTCGACATCGGCTACAAGTCCGAGGGCGTGATCCCGGCCAAGGAGCTGTCGATCCGCCATGACGTGAAACCTGCCGAGATCGTGCAGGTGGGCGAGCACATGGAGGCCCTCGTTCTCCAGAAGGAGGACAAGGAAGGTCGCCTGATCCTGTCGAAGAAGCGCGCGCAGTACGAACGCGCCTGGGGCAAGATCGAAGAGACGATGCAGTCGGGCCAGACGATCAAGGGCCCCGTGATCGAGGTCGTCAAGGGCGGCCTGATCTTGGACATCGGGCTTCGGGGATTCCTGCCCGCGTCGCTCGTCGACCTGCGACGTGTGCGCGACCTGCAGCCGTTCGTCGGCACCGAGCTCGAGTGCAAGATCATCGAGCTGGACCGCAACCGCAACAACGTCGTCCTCAGCCGCCGCGCCTTCCTCGAAGAGTCGCAGTCGGAGGGTCGCAAGACCTTCCTGCAGAACCTCACGAAGGGGGAGCGGCGCAAGGGAACGGTCAGCTCGATCGTGAACTTCGGCGCGTTCGTCGACCTCGGCGGCGTCGACGGTCTCGTGCACGTGAGCGAGCTGTCCTGGAAGCACGTCGACCATCCACAGGAGGTCGTCAGCGTCGGTCAGGAGGTCGAGGTCGAGGTGCTCGACGTCGACCTCGAGCGCGAGCGCGTGTCGCTATCGCTCAAGGCGACGCAGGAAGACCCGTGGAAGGAGTTCGAGCGTACGTCGCAAGCCGGTGCGGTCATCGACGGCACCGTGACGAAGCTCGTCCCGTTCGGCGCCTTCGTGCGCGTCGCACAGGGGATCGAGGGCCTCGTGCACATCTCCGAGATCAGCCACGAGCACGTCGACGCGCCGGAGTCGGTGCTGTCGGTCGGGCAAGAGGTCAAGGTCAAGGTGATCGACGTCGACGTGTCGCGCCGGCGGGTGAGCCTGTCGATGCGACAGGTCACGTCGGCGCCGCCCAAGCCCAAGGAGATCGAGGTCGAGCCCGAGGTCGAGCGCGACGCCGGCCCGGAGATGTCGACCAACATCGAGGTTCCCGCGGAGATCCTTGCGGCGGTGGCCGCGGCCGAAGAGGCCGCTCCGGCGGCGTCGGCGGCGTCCCGGCCCGCGGCTCCCCAACCGGTTGCGGCGGCGGCCGCGCCCGCTGCGGAGATCGCCGAGCCGGCTGCCGCAACACCCGAGCCGGTCGCCGCGACACCGGAGCCAGCTGCGCCGACGCCCGAGTCCCAGGCGGCGACGTCGGAGCCGGAGCCTGCGCCGAGCCAGCCCGCTGCGGCGGCCGAGCCCGAACCGGCGGCCGCTGAAGCGCCTGCGGCAGCGGCCGCGCCTGAGCCCGAGGCGGCGCCCGAAGCTCCGAAGCCGGAGGAGCCGGCCGCAGAGGAGGAGGTTTCGCTCGAGGCGATCCTCCAGGACCTGAAGCGGCGCGAGGGCCGCGACGAGTGACACGTGGTTCGGGGCGGCCGCCTTCGGCGGCCGCCCCTCCGCGTGACGCTCACCGTGCATGCTCCTCGTCGGCCTGACCGGCGGCATCGGCGCCGGGAAATCAACGGTTGCGAACCTGCTGGAGCGCCGCGGCGCGATCATCCTCGATGCCGACGCGTTCGCCCGTGACGCCGTGCGTGGGGGCACGGACGCCCTCGGCGCGGTCGTGCGTCGGTTCGGTGAGGGCGTCCTGAGGCCGGAGGGAGAACTCGACCGCGCGCGGCTTGCCTCCATCGTGTTCGCCGACCGGGACGCGCTTGCAGACCTCGAGGCGATCATCCACCCCCAGGTGCGCCGGATGATCGCCGAGGGGGTGCAGTCCCACTTGGACACCGACGACGTCGTCGTTCTGGTGAACCCCTTGCTGATCGAGATGGGGACCCACCGCGACTGCGACGTGGTCGTCGTCGTGTCCGCCTCGCGCGAGACCCAGGTCGCTCGCTCGCTCGCTCGCGGCATGGGCGAGGCCGACGTGCGCGCGCGCATCGACGCCCAGCTCCCATTGGAGCAGCGCGCCCGCGCCGCCGACGTTCTCCTCGACAACGAGGGCACGCGCGAGGAGCTGGAAGCCGAGGTCGAGGTGCTTTGGCACGATCTCGCCGCGCGAGCGGCCGAGGGCCGGTAGCATCCCGGCGATGCCCGTTCGCGCCGTGCTGTTCGACGTCGGCGAGACCCTCGTCCACCCCGCGCCCTCGTTCCCCGAGCTGTTCAGCACCGTGGTCGCTGCCGAGGGCCACGACCGCTCGCCGGAGTCGGTGACCGACGCCTCGCGAGCCGTGTTCCATCGGTTCTCCGAAGCGGCTCGCGACGTCGAGCTCTGGACGACCTCGCCCGAGCGGTCGGCCCGATTCTGGAAGAGCGTGTACGAGCGGATGCTCCGGCAGCTCGAGATCCCCGACGACGGCTCCCTCGCCGACGTGCTGTACGCGACCTTCACCGACCCGGCGAACTACGCGCTGTTCGACGACGTCGAGCCCACGCTCGACGAGCTCGAGGCCGCGGGGCTCGTCCTCGCGATCGTCTCGAACTTCGAGGCGTGGCTCGAGGAACTGCTCGGGACGCTCGGCGTGCGCGACCGCTTCGGCGTGCGAGTCATCAGCGGGCGTGAGGGCGTGGAGAAACCCGACGCTCGTATCTTCAGGATGGCCCTCGACCGGCTTGCCCTCGATCCGACGGACGCGATGTACGTCGGCGACAACCCGGAGTTCGACGTGGCGCCGGCCGCGGCGCTCGGGATGACCCCGGTGCTGATCGACCGGCGCGACCGCTACCCCGACGAGCACGGTGCGCGGATCAGGGATCTGCGCGAGCTCCCGAACCTGGTGCGGGCCGTCGCGTGAGGACCGACCGCGTGTTCACGGTGGCGGAGGCGAACGCCGAGCTCGTGGAGCTCCGCGAGCGGCTGCCGCGTCTGCGCGAAGCGCGGCTCGGGCTGATCGCATCGAGCGAGCGCATCACCGACGCCGTCGCGTCCGACGGTGGCGGCGTCGCCGGCTCGGACTGGTTCCGCCATCAGGAGACGTTGAAGGCGGAGGTCGGCTACCTCGCCGAGCGAGGCATCTTGCTCCGCGATCCCGACACCGGCTTGATCGACTTTCCCGCGGAGCGCGACGGCGAGCAGGTGTTCCTCTGTTGGCGCCTCGGCGAGGACGACGTCGCCTATTACCACGGCGTCCACAGTGGCTTCAGCGGACGGAAGCCGCTGTGAGCGGCGACGGACGGCCGGTCGTCTCGGTCCTCGGCGCGACCGTCGACGAGCCGCCGCCGGGCATCGAGCCGGCGCAAGAGCTCGCGGATCTGCGGTACGCGGGCGGTCACGACGACGTGGCCGGCGCGATCGCGGACGCCGACGCCATCTTCTCGTGGGGCGGCCGTCGCGCCTGGCTCGAGGATGCGTTCGCGACCGCTACCCGGTTGCGCTGGATCCAAGCGGCGAGCGACGGCGTGGACGGCTTGCTCTTCCCGGCGCTCGCCGCGAGCGACGTCGTCGTCACCAACGCGCGCGGCATCTTCGACGATCCGATCGCCGAGTGGGCGATCGCCGCGATGGTGGCGTTCACCACCGGCCTCCACACCTCGGTCGTGGACCAGACACGCGGCGTCTGGACGGATGGCCGCCGCCGCGACCGTGTCGCCGGACAGCACCTCGTGATCGTCGGACCCGGACCGATCGGTCGAGCGACCGCGACGCGAGCGCGAGCGCTCGGGATGACGGTCGAGGCCGTCGGCCGCAGCCAGCGTACCGATGAGGTGCTCGGCCCGGTCGCCGGCCCCGAGGGATTCCGCGCGGCGCTGGGTCGGGCGGACCATGTCGTGGACGCGCTTCCGCTGACCGAGGCGACGCGCGCGATGTTCGATGCGAGCGCGTTCGGCGCGATGCGTTCGACGGCGCACTTCGTCAACATCGGACGCGGCGCCACCGTCGACGAGGACGCGCTGATCGATGCGATCCGGTCGGGCGCGGTCGCCGGCGCGTCGCTCGACGTCTTCGTCCAGGAGCCGCTCCCGCCCGAGTCGCCCCTGTGGTCGATGCCGACCGTCACGGTCTCGCCGCACATCTCGGGCGACGTCCACGACTGGGAGGAAGCCGTGGTTGGCGTCTTCGTCGACAACCTCCGACGGTTCGTTGTGGGCGATCCATTGCGCAATCGGGTGGACGTCCGGGTTGGTTTCGGCGTCGGGTAGGGTCGGATGATGGCCGAGCGCGTGATCGAGATCGACGGACTGCGGAAGTCCTACGGCGACGTCCAGGCGGTCGGCGGGATCGACGTTCACGTCGACCGCGGGGAGGTGTTCGCGCTCCTTGGTCCGAACGGCGCCGGCAAGACCACGGCGACCGAGATCCTCGAGGGCTACCGGGAGCGCAGCGCCGGCACGGTCAGCGTCCTCGGACACGACCCAGCGAAGGGCGAGCACGCGCTCAAGCAGCGGATCGGCATCGTGTTGCAATCCACCGGGGTGGATCCATTCCTGACGGTGCGCGAGACGATCGAGATGTACGGCGGGTACTACCCGAACCCGAGGCCGACCGACGAAGTGGTCGACCTCGTTGGGCTCCGTGAGAAGCGCGATGAGCGCGTCCGGCGTCTGAGCGGTGGCCAGCAGCGACGCCTCGACGTCGCGATCGCGCTCGCGGGCGACCCGGAGCTCCTGTTCCTGGACGAACCGACGACGGGGTTCGACCCGAGCGCGCGTCGCAACGCGTGGGAGATGGTCAAGAACCTGGTCGCGCTCGGCAAGACGGTGTGGCTCACGACCCACTTCATGGACGAGGCGCAGTACTTGGCCGACCGGGTCGCCGTGATCGCGAACGGTGTGATCGTCGCCGAAGGACCGCCGTCCTCGCTCGCAGGGCGCGATCGGATGCAGACGACGATCCGGTTTCGCCCAGCCGCCGGAGCGCCCACACCGCCGGAGCTCGGCCAGATCCCGGACGGAGACGGCGTGCTCCGGCTCAGCACCGACCAACCGACGAAGATGGCCCACACGCTGACGGGTTGGGCCTTGGACGCGGGCGTGGACCTCGAGGTGTTCGAGGTCTCTCGCCCGTCGCTCGAGGACGTGTATCTCGAACTCACCGGCGGGGAAGAGGGCACGTCGTGATCGGCGAGATCGCGCGTCAATTCCGCTTCACGAACAAGGCGTTCTGGCGGAACCCCGCCTCGGCGTTCTTCACGTTCATCTTCCCGCTGTTGTTCCTGGTGATCTTCACGGCGCTCCTCGGGAATCAGGACTACGCGCTCACACCGACCCTCACGATCAAGACGTCGACGTACTAC
>JBJMLQ010000076.1:0-11644 GCA_045805225.1 Actinomycetota bacterium
CGCACCGACCGCCGCGTACTGCGTTCGGAGCAGCTCGTCGGCCTTGAGCGACCACGGCAGGATCTCCGCGTCGAGCAAGATCCAGTCCGCATCAAGTTCGTCCCACAGCTCGGCCCGGCCGACTGCCCGGCGCACACTGCCGAGGAACCTCTGCTCCATGTCGTGGCTCCCGAAGAACGTCCGACCGGTTCGGGTGACGACCCGTCCGTCGCCCTTGATCCGGAACCGCCGCTCGCCGACGTCGCCGTCTCGGCAGACCAGCACGACGGCCCGGGAGCCCATGTGCTTCTCCTCGCAGATCACCTCGGAGACGCCGTTGCGTCGGTACTCGTCGAACGCTTCGTCGGGGTGTTCGAGCGATGCCTCGTTCCGGCTGGTCGCGCTTGGCGCCATCGTTGGCGGCAGGTAGAGCAGCCAGCGGGGGTCGACAGCGAACCTGCTCATCACTTCGAGCGCAGCCGCGGCGTTGCCGATCGGGATCGTCAGCCGCCCGAGGAGCCTCGTTTCCACTCCTCGCGCGCCGAGCACGTCGTTGATCTCGAGCTGCTCGTCGGGGCGCGTGTCATCGGTCGGCGCGGTATCCGGACGCAACGGCCTGGCCGGCTCGTAGTAGGTCGCCTTCGCGCGGACCGATACGAGCTCGCGCTCGGGGTAGCGCAGCGCCGTGAGCGATCCACCGAACACGCACCCGGTGTCGACGCAGATCGTGTTGTTGATCCACTCTGGTTCGGGCACCGGCGTGTGGCCGTAGACCACCATCGCGCTTCCGCGGTAGCTCGTCGCCCAGGGGTAGCGCACCGGAAGCCCGAACTCATCGATCTCGCCGGTGGTCTCCCCGTAGAGCGCGAACGCACGAACAGCGCCGGAGGCACGCCCGTGCATCTGTTCGGGCAGCCCGGCGTGCGCGACCACCAGCTTCCCGTCGTCGAGGACGGCGTGGCTGATCAACCCGTCGATGAACGACGCGACCTCCTCGCGGAACGCCTCAGGTTGCGCCTCGAGCTGTTCGAGGGAGGTCGCCAGGCCGTGCGTGGTCTGGACGTTGCGACCTCGAAGCGCTCGCAACAGTTTCTGCTCGTGGTTGCCCGGCAGGCAGAGCGCCGAGCCTGCGGCGGTCATCGACATCGCCGTTCGCAGGACCGCCGGAGTGTCCGGACCGCGATCCACCAGATCGCCGAGGAAGACGACCATCCTGCCCTCGGGGTGCCGCCGCTCGCCGTTGTCGCCGGATGTGTAGCCGAGCGTGTCGAGCAGTTCGCGAAGCTCCGTGTCGCAGCCGTGCACGTCACCGATCAGATCGAACGGCCCATGCAGGTCGGTTCGATCGGACCAGCCACGCTCCCGAACGATCTCGACGCCCATGATCTCGTCGGGACCGCGGAGAACGAAGACCCGGCGGAACCCCTCGCGCTGGAGATGTTTGAGCGAACGCCGCAACAGCCCCGCTTGGCGGTGGACAACGTGGGAGCCGAACGTTCGATCGGGCCGTTCGGCGTTCCGCGCGCTGGCGAGCTCTTCGGAGACGTCGAGCACGATCGCGATCGGCAGGACGTGGTGGTCACGCGCGAGGCGAACGAGGGACTTGCGCGCGTCGGGCTGCACGTTGGTCGCGTCGACGACGGTCAGTCGTCCGAGCGCCAGACGCGTACCCGCGATGGCGTGGAGGGCGTGGAATGCTTCTCGCGTGACGGTCTGATCGTTCGCGTCGTCGGCGACCATCGCGCGGAAGGCATCGGACGACAGCACCTCGGTCGGCAGGAAATGGCGCGCCGCGAAGGTCGATTTCCCCGACCCGCTCACGCCGACCAGGACGACGAGCGAGAGCTCCGGGATGGCGATCGTCGTCATCGTTCGAACACCGCCATCTGTGTCGGCGGACCGACCTCGGGATCAACCGCGCCCACAGGCATGAAGCGCACGCGATACCCAGTGCGCCCGGCCACCCGGCTCGCCCACGCGCCGAACGTTTCGGCGTCCCATTCGAACCGGTGGTCGCGGTGCCGGAACGCGCCTGTCGGCAGTCCCTCGAAGCGCACGTTGTACGCCGCGTTCGGTGTGGTGACGACGACCGTGCGAGGGCGTGCCGCGCCGAAGACCGTTCGCTCGAGCGCGGGGAGTCGCTCGACGTCAAGATGTTCGATCACCTCCATCAGGATGGCGGCGTCGTATCCCTCGAACCGAGCGTCTGTGTACGTCAAGGCCCCCTGGAACAACGTGACGCGCTCGCGTTGCCGCGGTGACATCTCCTCGACGTTGAGCCGGCGGGCCGCCGCATCCAGGGCGCTCACAGAAACGTCGACGCCGGTGATCCGTTCGAGCGCCCGCTCCTTGACCAGCTCCCGCAACAGTCGGCCGGCTCCGCACCCCAGATCGATCACCGAGCGGATACCGTCCGCTCGGAGGACGGACACGACCGTGGCGATCCGCTGATCGCCGAGGCGCATCGTTCGTTCGAGCGTGTCCTCTCGTCGCTCCGGTTCATCCGGTGGCAGCGTGTCATCATCGGTGAGGCGGGCGAGCGCCTCCCGAAGCAGCGAACCCTTGTACCGCAGGTAGCGCTGCGTGATCAGATCGCGGCGGGGGTGATCGCCGAGCCAGCCGCCACCCTTGGCGAGCAGCTTGTCGATCTCGCTGCGCTCGACCCAGTAATGCTTGTCGTCGTCCATGACCGGGAGCAGCACGTACAGGTGCCGCAGCAGGTCGCGGAGCACGACGTCGGCGCGGATCGTGAGGTCGAGGTATCGGCTTTCGCCCCAGTCCGGCCGAGTCCGGTCCAGCGGGACCGGCGTCGTCGCGACCTGGTAGCCGAGCGGCTCGAAGAGCTCGCGCGCCAGGTCTGCACCGCCCCGGCAGCCCACCACCGGGAGATGCGCTTCGAGCGGCAGCGCAGTGGCCGCGAGTGCCTCATAGCCGTCCGCGCGGCCGGAGAGCGCCGTGCCGTAGACCTTCGCGATCGCGGTGCTTAGGAACGACGACGCGACATAGGGGCGATCGTTGACGTATTCGGCGAGCGAGAACGCCGGCCGGCCCCGACCGCGCCGAACGAGCCCGATCGGATCGACCTCGACGAGCACGGCCGCGGTGCAGCGCTCGGGTGTGGCCTCGGGGTAGAAAACGTGTGCCCGGCCGAACGCGAGGTCGACTGAGCGCACGTTCGCCGGGTTCTTGTGCAGCAGATAGCCAAGGTCCGTTGCCGGAGACGCGGTCGACGTGATCTCGAGGAGCATGGCGCGGCAACGCTAGCCGACCCGGGCGCGAGGCGGGAGCGGAGCTCGCACCGCCGAAGCGATTACGACCTCCGCCCCCGGGATCCTTCCTCGCAGGCGGTACGTGACCGAGTTACTCCTTGAAGCCGTCCTCCATGTTCATCGGGACGCCGTTCTCCAGCAGCGACTTCAGGTCGCTCAACACCCACGCCCAGCCGCCACCGGCGCCGGTGTCCTCGAGCCCACCGCCGACGACGAGCGCCAGCCGTGGCGCGTTCTCGAGCTCGTGCGTCACGGTGAGCCTCGACACACCGCCGTTCGTCTCGGCGATCTCGAACGTGAGCCGCGTGAAGCCCTCGGGCGCCGACTCGGGATCCATCAGCATCCGCCACGTCATCACCAGGCGATTCGGCGGATCGACCTCGAGCACCTCGCCGTCGACGACGACGTCGGGGATCGCGATGCCGGCTGCCTCTCCGCCCCGCTTCATCGCCTCGCTCGGATAGGCCTTGTACGCGCCGCCGGGTCGCAGGTCGAAGTCGGCGATGTTCGTGTAGCCGTAGCGTTGCGTCCACTCGGGCTTGGTGATCGCGTCCCAGATCGCCTCGGGCGTGGCCTTGATGTACACGCGGTAGACCTGGGTCGCGGTCATCGTGTCGGTGCTCATGCGGAACCTCCTTCGAGCTCGTGCTTCAGGTCGGCAAGGGCGCTGACCTGTCGCTCCGTGTACTTGTCGATCCACCGGTCGTGGACCAATCGGATGGGGACCGGGTTGAGGAAGTGGAGCTTCTCCCGGCCCTTCTTCCGCGTGACGACGAGCCCGGCCTCCTCGAGGATCTTCAGGTGCTTCATGACCCCGAACCGCGTCATCTCCAGATCGGACTCGAGCTCCGTCAGCGTGCGGCCGTCGCGCTGGAAGAGCCGGTCGAGCAGGAACCGACGGGTCGGGTCTGCGAGCGCCTTGAAGACTCGATCGTCGTCGTTCACTCGTCGAAGATATGTGACCGAACGGTCACGTGTCAAGAGCTGTCGTGGCGCGCGGCGAACCGGGACAGATAGATCCATGTCGGCTTGAACCCACGCCGCTCGTACAGCCGCAGGGCATCGGTGTTGCCGGGAAGCGCCCCGATCACAACGTCATCGACGCCGAGGCGGGCGAACTCCTCGTCGGCAACGTCGAGCAGCGCCGAGCCGATGCCCTCGCCGCGATGGTCCGGAAGGACCGAGAGCGACTCGAGCTCGCCGATCCGGTCGCCGACGCGCCACGTGTCGGCGGCCCATCCTTCGGCGGCGGGGGCGACGCAGCCGAGCGCATAGCCGACGAGCTCCCCGTCGACGCGTGCGAGGAACAAGAAGGTGTCAGCCCGGCGGAACAACGTCTCGTAGAGCGGCCGGTGCTCGCGCCAGGTTTCTTCGTCGCTCACGTACGGGGCAAGTTCGGGCATCGCCGCTTGATGTGCGCGATGGACGGCGACCCACAGCGGCTCGAGCGCGTCGATGTCGTCGACGCTGCCCCGAGTGATCTCAACGGCCATCGGTCGATGCTACCGACGGCCGGCGTCGGCGGGGATGTCGAAGCGCATGCGCGTGCCGCCACCCGGCGCCACGCCGGCCTCGATCGTGCCGCCGTGCGCCTCGACGAGACGTTTGGCGATCGCGAGCCCGAGCCCGGTGCCACCGCGATCGGCCGAGCGCACGAACCGGTCGAACACACGGGGGAGCTGGTCCGGCGAGATGCCCGGACCGGTGTCGTCGACGATGAAGCGAGCGCCGTCCGCACCGTCGGGCGAGACGGTGACGGTCACGTGGCCGCCGTGCGGCGTGTATCGCGCTGCGTTGGCCAGCAGATTGGTCAAGATCTCGGTCAACCGGAGGGGGTCTGCCTCGATCGTCGACGGCGCGCCCTCATCGATGACGTCGATCGCGATGCCATCGTCGGTGCTTCGCGCCGCCGCGACGGAGTCGGCGACCGCGGCTCGCGGGTCCACCGTTTCCCGATGGAGCTCGAGGACGCCGGCTTCCGCCATCGACAACGTGCGCAGGTCGTCAAGGAGCCGAGCCATCAGATCGGTGCGTTCCATGACCGGACGCAGATGCTCCTCGTCGGCGGGGTACAGGCCGTCGAGCATGGCCTCGGTCGCGCCGCGGATCGCCTGCAGCGGCGTGCGGAGCTCGTGCGCGACGTCGGCGAGCAACTCCCGCCGGCGCTCTTCGTTGGTCTGCAGGCGAGCGGTCATCTCGTCGAAGGCGTCGGCGAGCCGCTGGTAGGGCCGTCCGGGCACCGGGCCAACGCGCGTCGTGTACTCGCCGTCGGCGACACGATCGGCCGCGTCCATCAACGCGCCGATCGACCGCCCGCTTCGCCAGAGCCAGCGCGCGGTGACGACCAGGCCGACCAGAACGAGCGCCGCGACCGCGATCGTGATGGTCGGCTTCGGATGCGTACCGCTCGCGAGCGACGCGACGATGCTCGCCAGCGCGGCGACCAACAGCACCACGAAGAGGAAGACGCCGAGCACCCCGCGCCGGAACCGGCGCCCGGCGTCGAACCGGCCGCCGGCGTCGAACCGACCGTCGGCCGCCCAGGGCGGTGGCCCCGAACCCCACGGCGGCCCGTGCTCGCGCCGGTCAGGCATCGGCGAACCGATAGCCCACGCCGTGGACCGTCAGCACATAGCGCGGACGGCCGGGCTCCGGCTCGATCTTCTTGCGAAGGTTCTTCACGTGGGCATCGATCGCGCGTTCGTACGTGTCGAGCGTCACGCCGCGGAGCGCGTCCAGGAGCTGGCCACGGGTGAACACGCGGCCCGGCTCACGGACGAGCGTGGTGAGGAGCTCGAACTCCGTCGGCGTCAGATCGACCGGCCGGCCGCTCACCCGGGCTCGCATCTTCGGCAGGTCGACCTCTATGTCGGCCGCGCGGAGCACCTCGGCGCCGGCGACCGTGCCGTTCGCACGACGCAGCACCGCGCGCACGCGCGCAACCAGCTCTTTCGGACTGAACGGCTTGACCAGATAATCGTCGGCGCCGAGCTCGAGGCCGACGATCCGGTCAGCCTCCTCGCCGCGCGCCGTGAGCATCACGATCGGCACGGTGGATGTGCGCCGAAGTTCTCGGGCGACATCGAGTCCGTCCATGCCGGGCAGGCCGAGGTCGAGCACGATCAGATCGGGCTTGTGGCCGCGCGAGGCGGCGATCGCGGCCGACCCATCGCCCACGGCGGTGACGTGGAACCCCGCGACCTCGAGGTAGTCGCGGAGCGTTCGCGCGATCTGCATGTCGTCCTCGACGATCAAGATCCGTTGCACGGGCCGAGCCTCCCTCGGAACGAGGGGCGGAGGCAACCACGCCTCCGCCCGTCATCCCGTCTAGGCCGCGGTCGTCGGCGCCGGCGGCGCGTTCCCACCGTCGCCGTGCTCGCGTCGGTGCCACTCGCGCGCGCGCTCCTCGAACCGCTGGCGACCCTCGTCGTTCCACGGACCGGGCCCGCCGTGATGTCCCTTCCAACGTCCAGCCCTGAAGATCCCGCCGATCAGGAAGAAGATCCCGATCAAGAAGAACGGGAATAGGAAGAAGCCGGGGAACCAGTGGCCGTCCTCGCCGACCACGTGCACCACCTGCACCTCTTGGCCGTTGGCCTGGGCGCTTTGGATCTGCGACGTCGCCGTCTGCTCGCCGTGGTTCTCCCCGGCGTTGTAGGCGGCCACGCCCACGCCGACGCTCAGCAAGATCACCAGGAGCACCGGCACGATCACCATCCCTCGACGCATCGTCGACCTCCTTCGTCTCGCGTCTGTCACACACGCTGACGTCGAGGTGTGAAGGGCTCATGAAGGCGGCGCGGAGGTCTTCGAACGGCGCCGGTGTTACGGTCGAACGGTGAGTGGATCGCCGCTGAAGGACGCGTTCGCGCACCATGTGTGGGCGACGACACGATTGATCGACGACTGCGCGGCGCTCAGCCCCGAGCAGCTTCAGACCGTGGCGCCCGGCACGTACGGCCCGATCCTGCGAACGATGCAGCACCTGGTCGGGAGCGACTCCTGGTACCTCTTCGACATCACGGGCGACCGGGCGCGTCGAATCGATCCGGAACAGTTGGATCTCGATGGGCTTCGCGAGGTGATCGCGTCCGACGGCGAGGCTTGGACGAAGCTGTTGGCGACCGACACGGATCCCGACGTCGTGGTGACGGAGATCGACGAGGACGACGGCTTCGAGCGAGATGCCCCCGTCGGCGTTCGCGTTGCGCAGGCGCTGCATCACGGGACCGACCACCGGAGCCAGATCTGCACGGCGCTGACGTCGCTCGGCATACAACCGCCCGCGATCGACGTCTGGGACTACGGGCTTGCGAACCATCGCGTCAGGGACCGGATGCCGCCGGGGTCGGGTTAAGGGGTCTCGGCTCCCCCTCGGTGCGGCATCCAGCCGGTGTCGGCGGCCCAGCGCTCGGCGGTCACCATCACCACGTCGGTCGCGGGATCCTTCACCTCGACGTAGTCCTGGACGTCGTCGCAGATCTTCGCGAGCTCCCGCTTGAAGATGACCCACGCGTCACGGGCGTCCGGGTGCGCGCGCATGAAGTCGCGGAACAGCAGGGCGTAGCGCTCGTTGGGGCTCCCCGCGACGCGGACGTGCACGTGGACGCGCCGTGCGTCCGGCGGGGCTGAGGCGAAGAGCTTGATCCAGACGTCATCCGGCGTGTCTGTGTGCCAGCCCGGCGGGATGTGGTCGTCGGCCAGCAACCCGAACGGCGTTTCGGCGAAGCCCGCATCCGACAGCGCCGAAGCGATCGGTTCCTGCGGCTCGAGCGAGGCGACGCTCACCTGTATGTCGATCACGTCCTTCGCTGCCATGCCGGGGATCGAGGTCGAGCCGACGTGCTCGATCGCAAGCGCGAGGTCGCCGAACGATGCGCCCAATCGGCCGTGGATCTCGGCGTATTCGTCCGGCCACCGCGGCTGCCAGTCGACGATCACCGGCTTGCTCATCGGCCGCATCGTCGCATCCCGTGACCCGTGTGGCGTCCAGGTGTCCGAACAGGCGCCCCGAGTGGTGGCGGCCTGGTCTCGCGGCGTGCGCGTCGGCGGCCGGTCCGCGGCGCGGGCTAAGGTTGCGACATGCGAAGCGCAGAGATCGGCGGTGAGTGGTTCTCGGTCGTGGGGCTCGGCGGGTTCGAGCTCGAGGACGATCCGTCCTGGCCCGGTGCTCGCGACGTGCTGCTGGCGGCCATCGAAGGCGGTGTCGACTGGATCGACACCGCGGAGCAGTACTACGACCGCAAGAACGAGACGGTGGTCGCCGCGGCCCTTCGAGACGTGGGCCAGCCGATGAAGCTGTCGAGCAAGGTTGCGCCGGTACCCGACGGCACCGGATATGAGCCGAAGCAGATCCGCGAGGCGTGCGAGGGAAGCCTCGAGCGGCTCGACGTCGATCACCTCGACATGTTCCTGATGCATTACCCGGGCGAGTCGACGGATGGGCTCGAGGATTCGTGGGGCGCGATGCGGGCGCTCGTCGACGACGGGCTGACGCGTGTCGTCGGGTTATCGAACTTCGAGCGGCCCGACGTGGAGCGATGCCTGTCCGTCGGCCCGGTCGACGTGCTTCAGGAGGGTTTGTCGCTGATCGACCACCTCGAGACGCTTGAGCTCGCGCGCTGGTGTGAGCAACAGCACATCGGCGTGGTGACGTACGAGCCGCTGGGCAACGGCATGCTCGCGGGCGCGATCACGAGCGCCGACGACTTCGCGCGCGTCGTGCCCGACTACCAGGAGTGGGGATTCTGGAAGCGGCTGTTCTCGCCGGGCCGGTTCGAGCGGTCGCAGGCGGTGGCCGACGGGATGCGCGCCGTTGCAGAGCGTCTCGGATGCTCGCTCGCGCAGCTCGCGTTGGCCTGGAACCTCCAACAGGCGGGCGTCGGTGCGACGCTCGCGGGCACGCGCAGCCCGGCGCACGCGCGGGCGAACGCCGCGGCCGCCGACATCATCCTGAGCCCCGAGGACCTCGCGGACCTCGACGCGCTGATCCCGCTCGGGCCGACGCGCGACTAAGCGACCGTTACGCGAACCGCTGGACGAACGTCAACGCGGTGTCGGCCACTTCGCGCCATCCGTGGTCGATCGTGAGCGAGTGTCCGCGCCCGGCCATCTCCGTGAGCTCGGTCACACCCTTGTTCCGCTTCTGCTTCTTGTACGAAGCGTTCGCGATCGCGGGCGGCACCGTGTGGTCCTGTTCGCCGGAGACGATCAGCAGCGGGCCGCGGTCGGGGTTCTTCGACTTGACCTTCACCTCGGTCCACGGGTTGAGGTTGGCCGCGGCGGCCTGGAAGATCGGCGTGGCCGACGCAGGAACGCAGTAGGTGTCGTACAGCTGCCGCGCTTCCTCCTCGCCGACGGCGTTGGCGAACGCGTAGCGGAACTGCTCGTACGTGAGCGGCACCGCGCGGTGGCGGTTGGCGGGGTTGCCGAGCGCGGGCGACGCGGCCTTGAGCGCGGAGATCGGCAGGGGCAGCACGCCCCGGAACGGCGCCGGGTCGATCGCGACGGTCGCCTTCGAAACGCCCCGGCCGGCGAGGATCTGCGCGAGCAGCCCGCCGAACGAGTGGCCGATCACCACCGGGGTGCCGTCCAGCTTGCGCGTCACGTCTTCGAAATGGTCGGCGACCTGCCCAACGGTCTTGCGCGCGAACACCTCGGGGTGCTGCTGCGCCTCACCGACGGTGTCGGGGTCGTCGGGCCAGCCGGGCGTCAGCGCCGAGTAGCCCGCCTCTTCGAAGAGGTTCGCCCAGTTGTCCCAACTGCTGGGCAACAGCCACAGGCCATGGATGAACAGCACGGGCGGCTTGCCGGATGCGTTGGCGCGATCGATCTGGGCGCTCTCGTGCTCGTTGATGCTCGCCATGACCCCTCCTCGGGCTCGGAGACCGGAACCTCCATCCAACAGGGACGGACGCGATACGTCTATGTCAGGCGATCGCGCCGGTCAGGCGAAGGCCGATGTATGCGGCTGCGAGCTGCAACGGGAGCAACCCGATGCCGACGAGGGTGAACGTCGCCAAGGAGAACCGCACGCCGCTCTCGGTCGCGAGCCGCCGTGAGATCACCGTCGCGACGGATCCGATCAGGAAGAGATTCGCGCCGATCGACATCGCGAGGATCGCGGTCCAAGGGCCGAGGCCCGCGCCACCGCGCACGACCGCCGCGCTGGGGAGGTTGTCGGCGATCGACGCGAGCATGGACCCGCTCAGGGTCTGCGTCGCGAAGCCGCCCGGCAGCGTGATGCCGCTCGCCCAGATCGCGCGCAGCCCGGATGCCACGAGGAACATCGCGACCAGATCGGCCGCGATCCGGGGGAGCGACCAGCGCATCGTGATCGGGTGGCCACCCACCGTCGTCGGTCGTCGCAAGATGAGCGGAACGAGAACTACCAACGTGACGGCGGTGACGAGGAGCCACGCCACCCACGTCGAGGCGAGGTACTGAGCCGCGGCCACGGGTTGCGTCCCCATCACGAGCAGGTTCGTCAGGTTCGACGTCGGCAAGAGGAAGGACGTTGCGTTCGCGACGTTCGCGACGGCGATCACCAGCAGGCCGGCGTCGAGCCCGACGTCGGTCGCCGCGAAGACGGCCACGGGAACCGCGATCGCGACCGCCACGTCGAGGTTGAGGAACCCGGACAACAGCAGGCAGAGACCGAGAACCACGACGATGTTCGTGGCTCGACCCCACCTGCGCCACGATGCCGTCAGCGATTCGATGGCGCCCAGTCGAACGGCGAGCCACCCGACCGCAACGATCGCGCCCACCTCGACGAAGGGCTTGGCCGTCGTCGCCATCGCGTGCACGAGGCGCGACGGCGCCACCGAAACGGCGAGGACGAGCGCCACTACGGCGGCCGCCGCCAGAACGGTTGAGACGTGGTCGTGCTCCCACGCGGCGGCGACGGGCTTGCGGATGCGCGACCGCGTGCTCACGGAACGAAGGTACCGACCCTCCTGCTCATCGCCCGCCCTTGAGCGGGAGCGCCTGCGGTGCTACGGTCCGGCGGTTCGCCGCTCGGTCGAGAGCGGCACAGACCGCACGGAAGGGATGGTGGGTTGATGACGGCGGTCACGGTTGTCACACCCGCGCGTCCTGACGGCGGTCTCCTCGTCACACGCTGATCCCTCCTTTCGGGCGCGCGTTGTCCACCCGTGCTCAGCAGGAGGTCATCGACATGTCAGACCATCGACGTCGCGGTGAGCGACGACGAACCGATTCGTTCCGGTGCGGTCACTGCCGGCTCGACGTGCCGGAAGACGCGCCCGGAACGGACAACAGGAACCATTGCCCGAACTGCTTGTGGAGCAGGCATCTCGACGACCGCACGCCCGGCGACCGAGCGTCGGCGTGCTGTTCGCTGATGGAACCGATCGGCATCACGGTGCGCCGAA
>JBJMLQ010000077.1:0-8640 GCA_045805225.1 Actinomycetota bacterium
CTCCAGACGCTGTCCTTCGACCCCGCCACATCGACCTGGCACACGCTTCCCGACTCGGGCCTCGCGAGCACCGAAACGGGCGCCGTTGCCGTCGACGGACGGCCGATCCTTTGGCAGCCGACGGCCGGGGCCTCGCTTGAATGGCAACCGGCTGGGGATGCCTGGAAGCCGATCGCCGTCGCGAGTGTCACGAACGCGACGTGCCCACCGGATACCGCGGCCATCCCCGGGATGGGGTTCTCCTGGGACTGCGGGCACCCCGCGGTGTTTTCGGCCACGACGTCGACCTGGGCGGCGGTCGACCCGCCGATGACGATGGACACGAGCATCGTTCCGTACGGCTCCACGGTCGCGGCGGAAGACGGATTCCTGGTTCAACGCCATCGTGCCGACCCCGCAAGGAGCGCCGGTCAGGGAGCACACCGCGTAGCTCTGGTTCTGGAAGCCCCCTGCGCAGTAGCGGTCCTGCTGTCTTCTCCGGACTCAACCCGTCCGCATGTTGTCCGCATGGTCTACCCGGTCGATGTGCCGAGTGCGTAGTCCCGTCGGCGGACGCGCGCATATAGGCGGATAGGCCTCGGCTGGTGGTCCGGCATTTCAGACGATGGGCCGGTGTTCGAACGATGCTCGCGATGCCGATGCTGACGGGGTTCCTCACGTTCCGAGGGAGGCCCCTTGCTTATCGCGCGTCGCTGTGCCGTTGTGCTGGCAGTCGTCACCTCGACCCTGGCCCTTCCCGGGATCGCACGCGCGGATTGGTCGCAGTTCCACGCGAGCCAAACGCGATCCGGCGTCGTTTCGACCGAGACCGTCCTGACGGCGCTTACCGCGCCCTCCATCCACGAGCTCTGGGGCGCCCCGACGGATCCGACCACGGAAGGGATCAACTCCTCGCCGGCGGTGGCCGGCGGGCTCGCCTACATCGGCTCGGATGACGGATCGTTGTGGGCGTTCGACGCGATCACCGGCGCGCCGGTTTGGCGCGATCCGGTCGGCGCCCAGGTCCGAACGTCGCCGGCGGTCGCCGATGGTCGCGTGTTCTTCGGCTCGGCGGCCGGCGTCGTCTACGCCGACGACGCGCTGACGGGCGCACGGCTTTGGTCCTACGTCACGGGTGGCAACGTCACCGCGCCGCCGCTCGTGGTCGGCACGACCGTGTACATCTGCCCTCGGAGCGGGTCGTTCGTCGCCCTCGATGTTGCGACCGGGGCCATGCTGTGGAAGGCCAACGTCTGGGGCATGTGGGGCGGTGCCGCCTACGCGAAAGGCGTCGTGTACGTCGGATCGGAGCAATCCAAGGTGTTCGCGTTCGATGCGCTGACGGGCGCCCCCGTGTGGTCCACCGGGCTGGGCGCTCGTGTGCGGAGCACGCCCTCGGTCGCCGACGGCCGCGTGTTCGTCGGAACCGACGCCGGCAACGTCGTGTCGCTCGCGGCGGACACCGGAAAGGTCCTGTGGTCGCAGCCAGGGTCGCCGCCCTCGACGAACGCGGTGATCCGTTCCTCGCCCGCGGTGGCCGGGGGACGCGTGTTCGTCGCCACGGCGGAGACGACGCCCATGGACGGTGACGCGGTCGCCTTCGACGAGAAGACGGGAGCCGTCGACTGGCGCGCGGACTACATCGCCGACTACTCGACGTCATCGCCGGCCGTCGCCAACGGTGTGGTGTATGTCGGCTCCTATGACACGCGCCTGTACGCGATCAAGGCGGGCTCGGGGAAGCTGCTGTGGGCGCCGGCCTGGGGCACGCAGAACATGGACCGCGGCTTCAATTCGAGCCCGGCGATCGCGAACGGCCGCGTCTACATCGGCTGCCGCGACGGTTCGCTCTACGCGTTCGGCATCGGCTGACCGCGCCGGCGCCGGCTAGCGGGTCGCGGTCTGCCGGAGATCCGCGGTGATCGCCGCAACCTCCCGCGGGATCGCGGCGACGTCGCCGACGATCAACGTCGCCGGCGGTCCGACGCTCGCCGCAGCCGCCAACGCCGGGAGGTCGGTGAGGCTCCCGAGCACCGTCCGCTCCTCGGGAGTCGTCGCCCACATCACGAGCGCGGCCGGCTCGTCGCGATCGCGGCCGGCGTCGATCAGTGCGCGACAGGTCGCGGCGAGCCGGCCGGCTGCCATCAGGATCACGAGAGTGTCGACCGCCGTCGCGATGCGGCTGAGGTCGGTGGCGTCGGGTTCGTGCGCGGTGCCGGCGGTGGACGCGGTCACCACCGCGAACGAGCGAGCGACGCCGCGGTGCGTCACCGGGATGCCGGCGGCCGACGCAGCCGCAACCGCGCTCGTGATGCCGGGGACGACCTCGCACGGTATGCCCGCTCGTGCGCACGCGAGCAGCTCTTCGCCGCCGCGTCCGAACACGAACGGGTCGCCGCCTTTCAGCCGCACGACCGTGCGGCCGAGCACCGCGTGGTCGACGAGCACCGCATCGATCTCGTGCTGCTTCATCGCGTGTCCGCCGGGCTGCTTGCCGACGTAGATGCGCTCTGCGCTCGCGGGCGCGAGGTCGAGCAGGGCCGGCGCAGCGAGCCGGTCGTAGACGACCACGTCGGCCTCGCCGAGCGCCCGCGCGCCCTTCACCGTGATGAGCTCGGGATCGCCTGGACCGGCGCCCACCAGCACGACACGGCCGGTCACCGGCGGGCTCCGTCGAGCAGTCGTGTCACGAGCCGCCCGCGCAACTCGTCCGCGCAGCCCGCCTGCACGAGCGCCGCGGCCTCGTCCGGATCGAGCGCCTCGCGCCAACGCGCCGACCGCTCGCGGACGTCGGGCAACAGCGGCAGCGTCTCCTCGCGAACCTCGCGGAGGACCCGAAGCACCTCCGCCCACTCCGGCCCGTACTCGGTCTCGAGACGCTCACGCACCTTGCGTGCGAGCGCGGGTGAGGCCCCTCCGGTGCCGATCGCGAGCAGCAGCTCGCCCCGTCGCACGATCGCCGGCATCGCCCAGTCGCAGGCCGGGATATCGTCAACTACGTTGACCAATGCTCCTGCGCCGCGCGCAGCGACCGAGAGCCGTGACCGCTCGTGGGGGTCGACGTCGTGCGCGATCACCAGGAAGGCGCCGGTGAGGTCGGCGGACGTCCAAGCGCGACGCGCGACCTGCACGCCTTCGAGCAGCTCGAGATCGTCGAGCCGATCGCCGGGCGCGGTCGATACCACGAGCACGTCTGTCGCGCCCCCCGCGAGCAACGCCTCCACCTTGCCCTCGCGGATCGGCAGCTCGCCGATCACGACGCAACGGCGTCCGGCAAGCTCGAGCAGCACGGGGAAGCCGAACGGCGCCATCCTCAGCAGGCCACCGTGTAATGGTGCGAGCGGAACGGCGGCGGGGACGCCGCCTCGCGGTCGGTCCCCTCGTAGTCGTCGAGGTGTTCCGTGTAGCTGATCCACAGCGGTCCCTCGGGGTCGTACTCGCGCTTGAGGTTCTTCTTCGCCCGGTCGAGGTTTCGCAGCGCGAGGCGCTTGACGGCCGACAGGTCCTCGATGGGCGCGTCTTCGAAGGCACCTGCCGCGCGGACCCATGCGTCCATGCCCGCGTCCGTGCGGATCAAGATGGTCGAGGTCCCGGGCTCCGACCCGATGTTGCCGACGACGAGGTCGGCGCCCAGCGCGGCGAAGTCGGCGCACTCGTCGCAGCCCTTCAGCGACGCCTGATGGAAGTCCTTGACCGGCTTGTTCATCAGCTCCTCGCCCTCGGCCGACGCCGCGACCAGCTTGCCCTCGCGGATGTCGATCTTCGACACCGCGCCGAGGTTGACGCCCTCGGCGGCGACCATCGGGATCAGCTTCTTCGGGTCGAACGAGCGCGTGCAGAACAGCCCGATCGCGAGCGTGACCTTGGTCGCGAGCGTGTCGCGGCGTTCCCACGGGAACTTCTGGATCGCGCGGAGGCCGCTGATCTGGCACGGCGTGCCGACCAGGGCGATCCGCTCGACGCCGTCCGGGCAGCGCTCGTTCAACATCGCGAGCGCCTCGGACTGGTGATAGACGCTGCCCGCGCCGGTGAGCACCTGCTCGACCGTCGTCGCCAAGACCGGGGTGCCGATGAACGCGTCGAGCTTCTGCGTCTGGATGACCGCGTCGATCACGCCGCGCTCCATCAGCGTGGCGAGCAACGCAGTGACCGCGCCTCCGTCCTGGGCGCCGTCGGGGCGGGCCATCGCGCGCGCCGAGACCGCCTGCTGCATCGGGCCGACCGGGTCCTCGGCATCTTGATGGTTGAGCTTCTCGGGACGGAATCCGGCCATCGGGCAGTAGTCCCAGCAGGCGGAGCAGCCCGTGCACATCCGCACCAGCGTCGGCAGCCCGTCGGCGCCGACGCCGATCGAGTTCGAGGGACACGCCGCGATGCACGCGCCACAGCCGACGCACCGGTCGGCGTCGATCACGGCCGACGCGGTCTTGTGGAACCAGATCTTGTCGAGGAGCTCGGGCACGCCGTTCGCATCCATGATGTCGTCGCGAACGTCGCGAGCCGGGTCGACGTGCTGCTTCGTGGCGCCGCTGTTCACGCCGTCCTTCGGCCGTTCGGCCGTATCAACCATGTCCGTTCCCTTCGAAGTAGCGGCCGACACCGGCCGGAGTGAGGTCGTCCAAAGAAAGCTCGCCCGCGCATACCGCACGCAGGACCTCGGTGATCGAGTCGTAGGCCTCGTCGACGGGATCCTCCAAGCGGACCCACGCGCCGAGGCGTGAGGCGCCGAGGTCGCCGCCGAGCGAGATGTCGAGGGCCTGGTGGTAGGCCTCTTCGTCCTTGGTCATCGTTGCGCGCACGCCGATATGCGCCGCCTGCACCTGCGCGCACGAGGCTTTGCATCCGCTCATGTGCAGCTTGAGCCCGTCGAGCCGGTCGCGGCCGGCGAGCGGGAGCGTTTCCTGCAGGTGCGCGACGAGCTTGCGGCCGTTCGTCTTCATGTCGTCGATCGCGAACTTGCAGAACGGGGCGCTCGTGCACGCGACGATCGCCCGCTCGAACGGATCCGGCTCGGGCTTGTACGTCTGGACGAAGTCCTCCGCCAACAGCGCATCGACATCGCGGATGCCGGTGAGCAACAGGTTCTGGCGTTGCGACATGCGGATGCCGCCGTCGCCGTGGGTGCGCGCGAGACGCGCGACCTCGAACCACTCGTCGTCGGTCAGGCGGCCCATCGGGATGCACAGCCCGACGAAGTGCGACCCGCTCGTGTCCGGGTGCACGCCCAGGTGGTCCTCCGGCTCGCCGGTCCACAGCGACTCGCCGGCGCCGGTCGTTGCGCTTGCCACCCGCGAGCGGATCTCGTCCGTCACCTTGTCCGGACCGAGCTGGTGCACGAGCACCCGGAACCGGTTGACGGCCTTCATGTCGAAGTCGCCGAACTCCCGGTACACCTGCAGCGTCGCGCGAACCGTGTCGGTCACCTGATCGGGACGCACGAAGAGGTCGAGCGCGTCGGCGATCCGCGGCGAATCGCTCAGCCCCCCGCCGGCGTGCACGTTGAACCCGAGCGAGCCGTCGGCGCCGCGTGCGGGTGTGAAGGCGAGGCAGTGCAGCTTCACCACCGCGCAGTCGGTCGGGCAGCCCGTCACCACGACCTTCCACTTGCGCGGCAGGAACGCCGTGAGCTTCTCCTCGTCCTTGGAGAAGGTGCGGAACTCGTCGATCAGCGGAGCGACCGGCAGATAGCCGCGCGGGTCGGCGCCGTCGGCGGGGCAGGCGGTCGGGTTCCGCATCGAGTCGCCGCAGGCCTGGGCTGTGGTCATGTCGACCGCGTCGAAGCGCCGCCAGATCTCGGGGAGCTGCGTGAACTCCACCCAGTGGACCTGGATGTCCTGGCGGGTCGTGATCTCGCCGAACCGATCCGGCTCGGTGTGACCGTCCCAGCCGTTGCCGAAGTCGCGGATCACGCCGGCCACCGTGTCGAGCTGATCGGCGTTGATCTGCCCACCCGGGATCCGGATGCGCAACATGAACCGGTTGCGCTGGCGGTCGTCGTAGACGCCCATCAGCCGCATCCGTCCGACGGCGAGCGGGCCCTCGGCCTCTTCGATCGCCTCCCACGGGTCGTGGTCGGCGTCGGCGACCTGCGTCTCGACCGCGCCACGAACCTCGGTCGGGCCCTGCGTCCGGTTGAAGACCTGTTCGCTCACGAGTGCACTTCCTTCAAAGACGCACGGGCTTCGGCCGCTTTCTCGCGGTCGGACTTCGAGCCGAGCAGCTGCACGGAGCAATGGATGCCGCATTCCTTGTTGGTGTCCTGCTCCCACCACCAGCGGCCGGCCCGCTCGGACTCGCCCGGCATCACCGCCCGTGTGCACGGCGAGCAGCCGATCGACGTGTAGCCGTGGTCGAACAGCTCGTGATAGGGCACTTCCTTGTCCCGGATGTAGTCCCAGACGCGGTCCAGGGTCCAGTCGGCGAGTGGGTTCAGCTTGACGATGCCGCCGTGCTCGCGGTCGAGCTCGACCTTCGCGATGTTGCGTCGGCTCACCCATTGCTCGCGCCGGAGGCCCGCGATCCATGCGTCCAGCGTCGCGAGCTTGCGCTTCAGCGGCTCGACCTTGCGGATCGTGCAGCAGCTCGTGCGGAGGTCGACGCTTCGGTACATCGCGTTCGGACCGTTGGCTGTCTGGAAGGCGGCGACGCCGCTCGCGTCGGGGACCTCGAACTCGACGTCGATGCCATAGCGGTCGCGCACCTCTTCGAACAGGGCGTAGGTCTCGGGTGGCAGGCGGCCGGTGTCGAGCGTGAACACGCGGATGCTCGGATCGATCCGCCACGCCATGTCGACGAGCACCATGCCGTCGACGCCGCCCGCGGCGCTGATCGCGAGGCGCGGGTGGAACGTCTCGATCGCCCACTCCAACAGGTCCTGGGCGCCCGCGCCCTCGAACCGGTCGGCGGCGTCTTGGACCCAGGCCGACTCCTCGTCGAACACGGCGAGCGCCGGCTCGTGGATCGGTTGGATCGGATCTCGGTCTGCCATCGGATTTCCTCGATGCGGTCGGTGTCGCTCGGATCCAGATACGCGGAAGGCCGCCGGAGCGGCGGCCTCGAGGTGGGACGTGTGATGGGTTGCGGCTACCGCAGTCGGTGGCGAGCGGGCATCCCCATGCCCGCCGTGCGGCGACAGCACAGGCGCGACGGCACCATGGCCGCGACCTCGCCTGCTGCGCGCGTCTGGATCACCGTGTCTCCGTCCGGTCGAAGGTGCCGTCTTGCAGGTGCAACAGGGTATCGGCGGCGTCCGAGACGCGTCAAGGACGAACTGCTTGCTCTTGGCCTGCAGACTTTTCGGCTAGGCAGGGGCTTCGCGCGGTTCGTCGGCGGGCTCGATCTGCGGGTGTGGCTCCTCGCCCGCGTCCTCAACGAGCACCACCGGGGGCCCCGCCCCGCCGGCTTGGACGAGGGCCAACGCCATCAGGCCGAGGGCCCCGACCGCGAGCGACCCGAGGCCACCGATCACCAGCGCCTGCCGGCCGCCGACGCCGACGACCAATGCGCCGCCGAGCGCCGTCGCGATGATCTGCGTGCTGCTGACCAGGCCCATGTACGCGGCGAAGACGCGTCCGTGCAGCGCCGAGGGCACCCGACCGTGGACGAGCGTTCGCGCCGCCACGTTCTCCACGCCGTTGCCGGCGCCCGCCACGACGAACAGCAGCGCCGCGGGGATGAGCGCCCCCGACGCGGCGCCGAGGATGAGCGCGCCGCCGCCGACGATCGCGCCGACGAAGATCCAGATCGGCGCGCGGTTCGTGTCGGCCCGCCTGGCGAGCACCGCGCCGATGACCATGCCCGCCATCCACGTGGAGGCGAGGACCCCGTACCCGATCGCCGGCTGGTTGAGCGTGTCGCTCGCAAAGAAGACCTCCGCGACGTTGTCGGTCGCGGCGAACAGCACGATCCCGGCCATCGCGACGAACATCAGCAGCAGCAATCGGTCGTTCACCACGTACGCGAACCCGGCACGAGCGCCGTCCTCGGCGGCGCCGTCCGCGGGACCGGGAAGGCGACGGATGCTCATCCCGAGCGTTCCGATCGCGAGCACGAGGAAGGTCAACGCGTCGATCAGCAACGGCGCGGCGGTGCCGCTCTGATGCGCGACGAGGCCGGCGACGAGCGGACCGGCGATCCAACCCGCGTACTTCGCGATCTCGATGGTGGAGTTCGTCTTGGAGGTGTCACCCTTCTCGTCGAGCAGCGGCACGAGCGCGAACACAGACGGGCCGGTGACGCTTGCGAGCGCCCCGAGGACGAATGCCAGGACGAAGACCAGCGGCAGGCCGACCGCGAACGCCAGCGCCGTCGCCACGACGGCCTGCGCGAGCGAACACCACCGGAGTGTCTGGACGGTCTCGCGACGGTCGGTGAGCCAGCCCGAGACGGGCGCGAACAGCACGTGCGGGAGCGCCGACACGATGAACAGCAGGGCGACCATGCCCGCGGAGCCCGTGAGGTCCTCCACCCGGAGGGCGAGTGCGACGATCGCGAGCTCGTCCCCGAAGGACGAGAGCCCGATCGCAGCGATGAGCGCCCGACGGTCACGCGTGCGGTGCATCGGGTGCAGGGTTACCTAAAACCGTGACGCTGTCGAGCCGCCCATCGGGCGACCCCATGTGGCTCCGTGCGGTAGGTCTCAGGCCAGGAAGCGAGCGACGA
>JBJMLQ010000078.1:0-7212 GCA_045805225.1 Actinomycetota bacterium
AACATCCCGACGCCGAAGAAGGGCGCGCCCGACAAGCACCGGCTGCTCGCGATCGTGCCGCCCGAGGGCATCCAGCGCGTCGAGCGAGAGCAGGGCGACCGTGTGCACACGTGGCCCCACCTCCTGCTCGAAGAGTTCATCGCGATGGCGATCTTGTTCGCCGGTCTGCTGGTGTTCTCTTCGCTGATCAACGCGCCGCTGCGCGAGCTCGCGAACCCGAACCTGACCCCGAACCCGTCGAAGGCGCCGTGGTACTTCCTCGGCCTGCAGGAGCTGCTGCGTTACTTCCACCCGATGGTGGCGGGCATCGTGATCCCGACCTTCATCCTGGTCGGGCTCGCGGCGGTCCCCTACGTCGATCGCAACCCGAGCATCAAGCCGGGTGACCGCAAGGTGGCGATCACGCTGTTCACGATCTTGTTCATGTTCGGCGCGGTCCTCACGATCATCGGCTCGTTCTTCCGCGGGCCCGGCTACAACTGGATCTGGCCCTGGACACAAGGGGTCTTCTTCGAGCTATGACGTTCCTCGCCATCTCGAACGGCACGCTCGCGGTGATCATCGCCGTGATCTTGGCGGACATCTTCTTGGTCGCCTTCCTGATCGGCTACTCGCGGCGCGCGCGGGCCGCCCGGCGCACGGCGGCCGGCGAGCTTCCGGCCGCGCCGGCACGCGCCGTCAGCCGCCGTGACTTCCAGCGGCGCGCGCTGCTCACGTCCGTGATGCTGTTCGGCGCCGAGTTCGGTCTCGGCACGATCGGGTTCCTGTGGCCCAACCTCAAGGGCGGCTTCGGCTCGAAGATCAGCGCCGGCGCGCTGTCGGAGATCAAGTCGGAGATCCAGACCTCGAACTACGTCTACGTCGGCGCGGCGCGCACCTACCTCGTGGGCTGGAACGGGACACCGGGCACGGGATCCGCCGATTACCCGGCCGAAGGCGTCACCGCCGAGGGCGTGATGTCCCTGTACCAACGCTGCGTGCACCTCGGCTGCCGCGTGCCGTTCTGCAACTCGTCGAAGTGGTTCGAGTGCCCGTGCCACGGGTCGAAGTACAACAACGCCGGGGAGTACAAGCTCGGCCCGGCCCCGCGCGGGCTCGACCGCTTCCAGATGGCGATCGTCGACGGCAACGTCGTCGTCGACACCTCGACGATCAAGCTCGGACCGCCTCGCGGCACGAACACCACGGAGCAGCCGCTCGAGGGTCCGTACTGCGTGGCGCCGGGATGATCGCCTCGACGAACTACGCCGCGATCACGCTGATCGCCGCCGGCGGCGCGCTGATCGTCGGCATCATCGCCGTCGTCGCGCTGCGTCACCGGGCGAAGGGCAAGCGCGCCGAGATCCCCGCCGGGATGCGCCCCGGCCCGTCGGACCAGGCGCTCGAGACGCCGCTGCTGCTCAAGCTCCAAGGGTGGGGCGTCGTGCTCGTCACCTTCTTCGTCCTGTGGTTCCCGGTGATGTGGCTCCTGGAGCCCGGGACCAACCTGAAGCAGGAGCAGGCGCTGGACACCGACGCGATCGCACGAGGCCAGCTCGCCACCCAGCCGTTCTCCGAGGAGAACGGGCTCGGGGTGGGATGCGTTCGTTGCCACGGCAACGAGCTGCAGGGCGGCGTAATCAACGCGCTGGATTCGAACGGCAAGCCGATCCTCGCCTACCCGCCGAACCTGACAACGGTGTGCGGCGGGCCGAAGTTCGGCCATGCTGCGATCTACTCGATCGACGACATCTTCCAGGTGATCTCTGAGGGCCGAGGCGCGATGCCGTCGTGGAGCATCCGATATGCCGGTGCGCTGGACGACCAGCAGATCAACGATCTCGTCCTGTACCTCGTGCAGCTGAGCTCCCAGAACGTCCCGTTCGAGGACAACGTCTGTCTCAACAAGACGGCATCCGACAACGCGCTCGCGACCCCCGGCCCAGATCCGAGGGACCCGTAGATGGAGCAGCACTCCTGCCTGACGTTCGCCGTGGACTGCGGCGTGATGTTCAAGGGGGTCGGCGTCGTCATCGCAGGGTTCATCCTGTTCGTCGGAAGCGTCTACATGTTGCTCACCGCCATCTTCGGCAGGTACATGGCGTACCTGGTCGTGGCGGTCGCCTTCTTCGGATGGATGACGATCCAATCCGGCATCTGGCTGTTCGGGTTCTGGTCGCAAGGCCCGGAGACGAAGACCAACCTGGGGCCCCGCGGGCCCGAGCCGGCGTGGGTGGTCGACTCCGCCGGGCTCAACCCGGGCGCGGCCCACGAGGAGCTCGCCTCGTATCCGAGCGGCGCGTATCCCGAGCCCAACCCGAACGACCCCACGCAGGCCGCCGATCTTCAGGCGGCGCAGGGCGTCGTGACGACCTACCTCGCCAACCAGGCGAACGCACAGCTCGGTCAGAACCCGCTGGACTACACCGCCCTGCAACCGACTCAGTTCACGGTCGATGACCTGCGCTTCGTCACGGCCCAGGACGGCACGAAGCTCGCGGTCGCACAGGCACACTTCTTGGGCGGTGGACCGAACACGATCGTGACCCTGCACTACAGCAGCGGGCAGGTATGGCACTACTCGCTGCTGTTCCTCGTTGGGTCGCTGATCCTGCTGATCGTGCACATCCCGTTGCTGGATCGCGCGGAGCGCTCGCGCAAGGAGTTCCTGGTCGGTGGCGCCGCGCCACCCTGGTACGGACCGGCCTAGGAGGAGGAACGATGCTGCATCTGCTCGCCGCGCAGGAAGTGCCGCTCTTCGATCAGGGAGCGATCCAGTTCATCTTGCTGACGATCACCATCTTGGTCGTCGCGTTCCTGATCTGGCTCACGATCCCGCGCTGACCTCACGCGCCTGCACGCCGCGCTGCTCGTAGTACGCCAGGATCTGCAACTCCACCGCAAGGTCGACCTTCCGCACCGTGACGCCCTCCGGCACGGTCACCACCGCCGGCGCGAAGTTGAGGATCGATCGGAGGCCGGCATCGACCATGCGGCCGGCGACGTCCTGTGCGGCCGGCGCGGGGGTGGCGATCACGCCGATCGCGATCGCTTCGTCGCGAACGAGGTCCGAGAGATCGTCGAGGTCGCGGACCTCGAGGCCTTCGATCCGCATGCCGCGCTTCGCTGGGTCGGTGTCGACCAGGGCCGCGACCCTGAAGCCTCGCTCGGTGAACCCGCCGTAGTGCGCGAGCGCTTGTCCCAGGTTCCCGATGCCGGCGATCACGATCGCCCAGTGCTGCGTGAGCCCGAGCTGGTCCCGAACCTCATGTATGAGGTGCCAGACGTCGTAGCCGACCCCACGCGTGCCGTAGGAGCCCAAGTAGGAGAGATCCTTGCGGACCTTCGCGGAGGTCACCCCCGCGGCCTCCGCGAGGATGTCGGAGGAGACGGTCGGGTCGCCGGCGTCGGCGATGCTCATCAGGGCCCGGAGATACAGCGGAAGCCGGGCGACGGTCGCATCCGGGATCGCGCGCCTGGGCGCCTCCGAACGTCCGTTCCCGGTCACGGCCGTAGCCTAGCGGCGGGTTTCACCCGCCGACCGCGGCTCGTAGCGCGGCCGGATCGACCGAGATCTCGAACAGCTCCTCGCCGTCGACGGCGACCACGGGGATCCGGATGCCGTAGTCGCGGATCAGCGCGTCGTCCGTCTCGATATCGACCTCTGTGAGCGTGAACGGGACCATCGCCCGGACACCCTCGATCACGCGGCGCGCCTCGTCGCAGAGGTGACAGCCGTCGCGCGTATACAGGACGACGCTGGTCACGGCTGCCAGGATACGGATGCCATGGCCGCCCAGGACACCGCCGACGATCTCGAGCTGCACCGACGCCTGGCGGCGGGCGACCGAGCGGCGTTCGACGAGTTGTACCGGCGGTATGCGTCACAGGCCTACGGCCTCGCCTATCGGGTCACCGGCCAGCAGATGCTCGCGCAAGACGTCGTCCACGATGCCTTCATGGCCCTGTGGCGGGCACCGGAGGCCTTCGACGCACGCAGGGGGTCGTTCCGGACGTTCTTCCTGTCGATGGTCCATCACCGGGGGGTCGACCAGGTCCGCAGGGAGCAACGCCTGCGGGCCCGAACCGAGAAGGCGGCGAACCTTGACCCGGTCGAGGACGAAGACCCTGCGGACGCCGTGGCCGATGCCGGCTACCTCAGCGTTCGCCGCAAGGAGGTCCGCGAGGCCTTAACCGAACTTCCCGCTGCGCAACGACAGGTGCTCGAGATGGCGTATTTCGACGGCAAGACCCAGGTGCAGATCGCCGAGGAGCTGCAGATCCCACTCGGGACCGTTAAGACCCGGACGCTCGCGGCGATGCGGAAGCTCCGTTCCCTGCTCGAGGAGAGCCCGTGATCGATCACGACGCGGCCGACGAGCTCCTCGCGGGGTACGTCCTGGGGTCCCTCGGCGGGCCCGATGCCGAGGAGGCCGACCGCCTGCTGACCGAGCACGTGCCCGACTGCCTGACATGCCGCCGCACCCTCGACGCCTTCCAGGGCATCACCGGGGAGCTCGGCTTGGTGGCCGATCCCTTGAACCCCCCCGATACGTTGCTTCCGCGGATGGAACGTGAGCTCGTCGGGGACCGACGCAGGCCGTCGCAGCGATGGGGACCGGCTCGTGTGGTTGCGGGCGCCGCGGCCGCGGTCGTCCTGATGGGCATCGTCGGTGTGAGCCTGTTGAACGACGGCAACAGCGCCCCGTCGCAGCTCCTGACGAAGGCCGACCTCGCGCAGGTCGATCAGCTGAGAGCCCAGCCCGAGACCCACGTCGCACCGGTCACGTCGAGCGTGGCCGACGCCCAAGAGGTGGAGCCGTCCGACGAGCGCGAGCTGTACGTGATGGGCACGTTCGAGGCGCCGGACCCCGGCTATACCTACCGGCTGTACGCCGTCAGGGGCGACGCGATGACCTACATCGGCGATCTGCACCCCGCCCCCGGTCCGGTCGCGTTCCGCGTGGCGGTCGACCCAGCGACGGTGGATCGCCTGCTGCTGACGATCGAGCCGGAGGCATCGCCCCCGAGCCAGCCGGTCAGCCCGTCGGCGCAGGCCGCAGGCTAAACCGTCGGCTCAGGCTGCGCCGGCTCTGCGACGACGGGCAGCGCGTCGGGCACGACGACCGGGCGCGATGCGCGCAGGAATCCCCAGAACATCAGGCAGATGCCCGCGACGAGCGTCCCGATGAATCCGGCCAGCACGCCGGTCGCTGCGAACGCGGCGCCGGCCGCGACCACCGAGGCGCCGAGCGCGATCAGCAGCGTGCCGATGAACCGGTCACGAAGCTCGGGCCGCCCGCGCATCTTCCATGCGGACCAGATCGCGCCCAGCACGAGGATCGCGAACGCCGGATAGGCGACCAGCTGGGCGAGCCCGTGCGCCGGGGTTCCGCCGCCGAACACCTTGATCCCGCGCGGCAGCTGAACCGCGAGCGCCTCGGCCGACATCTCGGCGCCGGAGATCACCGCGACCGTGTACGCGGTCGCGAAGACCAACACGAGCCACACCGCCCAGCGCACCCACGGCTTGCGGAACAGCAAGACGAGCTCGCCCCCGGCCAGGAACGCGACGTTCAGTACCGCGCCGAGCGCCCAGTAGATGCCGTACAGCCGGGTCGTCCAGCCGCTCGCGACACCGATCGTCACCGCCGCCGACGCAACGGCGAACATCGCCATCGCGATCGCCCACAGCAGTTGCGCCTGTCCGTGCCGCGCCAAGAACTGCCTGGCGAGCATCACCGCGAACACCCCGGCGACCACGGTCGCCGCCAGCGGGATCAGCCACATGGACCAAGGATACGGCCCGGGTGGTGCCCCAACGCCTCGCGACGCTAGCCTGCAGGGGCCATGGCCGGCCCTCGTGTTCTGCTGTCCACCGCAGCCTTCTTCGCACGGCCGCTGGCGGCCACGTTCGAGCTCGCCGCCGAATGCGGCTACACGGGCGTCGAGGTCATGGTGACCAAGGACCCCGCGAGTCAAAGCGCGTCGGTGATGCGCGACCTCGCGGCGGAGCATGGCCTGTGGATCGGGGCGTTGCACGCGCCGGCGCTGCTGCTGACCCGCTCGGTGTGGGGGACGGACCCGATCGGCAAGATCGACACCGCGACCCGCGTCGCGTCCACCGCCAAGGTGCCGCTGGTGGTGATGCACCCGCCCTACCGCTGGCAGCGCGCGTATCGGGACTGGCTGCTCGCGTCGCTGCCCGGCGTCGAGGAGCACACCGGCATCACCGTCGCGATGGAGAACATGTTCCCGGTGCACGTCGGCTCCCGCCCGTTGATGCTCCACGCGAACCAAGACCTCGAGCAGCTGGTCGGGATCCCGCATCTCGTGCTCGACACGTCGCACGCCGCGGTTGCCAGGCACGACCTCATCGAGGTCCGGCAGCTCTTCGGTGAACGCCTGCGACACGTCCACCTGTCCGACAACGCGGGGAAGGGCTGGGACTCGCACCTGCCGCCCGGCGAAGGCATCCTCGACCTCGACGGATTCCTGCGCGATCTGGCCCGCAGCGGCTTCGACGGGACCGTCTCGCTCGAGGTCGACCTCCGCAAGCGGCTCGACGATCCGGCAGGCCTGCGGTCCCTGCTGGTGGAGATGCGCGAACAGGTCGAGTCGCTCGTGGCCCTCGCCTAGTTATCCTGCGAGACGTGCGACGCGCCACCGCCATCACGCTCGTGATCCTGTTCGTGCTCCTCGTGATCGCCGCGGCGGCGCAGTTCAACCAGCCGACCCCGACCGCCCCGTTCCCGGGACCGTCGAGCGGTCAGGAGCTCCCCTCGCCGTCGTCGTAAGAACTATCCGGTCGGCGTCGGGCGCGCCGCCAGGTAGCGCCCGAACCATTGCTCGATCAACTCCTGCACGTGCTCGCCCTGCGATCCGCTCACCAGGTCGGTGCCGTGCGAGTCGTCGGTGACGATCTGCTCGTCCTTGGGCTGGGGGCTGTCGGCGTACATCGCGTCGGCGGCGTTCACCGCACCCGACGGATCGCCGAGGCCCGCGACGAAGAGCTTCGGCGCGGCGACCGCGGCCAGCTGCGACAGCCCCACGCCGAGGCCCGATAGCACCTGCGGGGCGGACAGCGTGACCACGGCGTCGATCCCTGCGGGGTCGGTCCCGGCCACCAGGAGCGACGCCGTGCCGCCCATCGATGCGCCGGCAAGACCGATCCGCTGGGGACCGTGTGCCCGCAGATAGCGCACCGCCGCATCCAGGTCGGTCGGCGCGGCG
>JBJMLQ010000079.1:0-8029 GCA_045805225.1 Actinomycetota bacterium
GCCGTCGACGCGGAACCGGATCCGGACATCCCGCTCCCCCGGCTCGATGTGCTCGTCCGAGGCGCGGTCGGCGACCGCTTGGGTCATGATCGCGTTGACCAGCTTGACGATCGGGGCGTCCTCGACCGCGGCGTCGAGATCGTCGTCGTCATCTGCCTCGTTCGCGGCGTCGACGATGCTCGCCATCGCCTCGACCTGGGAGTCAAGGCCGGCGAACTTCTGGATCGCGTTCTCGACGTCGGCCGCGGTCGCGACCACGGGCAAGACGTCACGCCCGGTGATGGTGCGGATGTCGTCGAGTGCGTAGACGTTCGCCGGGTCGGACATCGCGACCAACAGACGGCCGTCGCGTTCCCCGATCGGGATGGCGCGGTAGCGGTGTGCGAGCGCCTCCGGCAGCAACGAGGTCGCGACCGTATCGATCTGGAACTCCGAAAGATCGACGAACTCCAGCCCGACCTGCTCGGCGAGCGCGCGGACGAGGTCTGACTCCTTGATCATCCCGAGGTCGATCAGCACGCGGCCGAGTGACTTCGGGGTCTTGCGGTGCTCTTCGAGAGCCGTCTCCAGTTGCGCAGGCGTGATGTAGCCAAGCTCGATCAAGATCTGGCCGAGTTGCTTCGACTTCCGCTTGACCTGCGACATCGCGTCCCCGGGGTCCGTTCGGGCTAGGTCGTCCAGGTATCAGTCTTCGTCGCCGTCTCCATCCAGCTGAAGCAGACCCGAGAACTCCTTGGCGAGCATCACGCGGTCGACCTCACCGGGCTCTTCCGGCTCGTCGGGCGCCGGCGCTGGGGCGTCCGCCGACACGAGTCGCTGCGGTTCGGTGCGGAAGGTGCTGGCATCGGCCGTGAGCGGATCCTCGCCGGAGCTCGGCGTCGGTCGATCCTCGTAGGACGGCGAGGCGGAATGCTCGGCGGCGGCTTGAGCCTGCTCGGCCTCGAGGCGTGCGAACGGCGAGCTCTCCGATCCGAACGGCGCCGGCTGGTCGTCGGCGAGGACCGACTCGTACGGCGATCCTTCGATCGACGGCCGAGAGCCGCCGAGTTCCGTGCGCGGCTGCTCGACGGGAGCGGGCTCGGCCGCCGGGGACGGCGACGCGGATCCCGGCCGCCGATAGCCGCTGAGTGGTTGGTGCGTGGCTGCGGGCTGGGTGGTTGGGGGCTGTGCGACTCCGGGCGGCGCGGTTGGCGGCTGCGCGGCTGCCGGCGGCTGGGTGGTTGACGGCTGCACGGCGGGAGCGTCGGAAGGAGCGGGCTCGATCGGTGTCTGCAGGGCCTGAGTCTGTTCCAGCTGCGCTTGCATCGCAGCCATCTGCTCCTGCATCGCCTGCATCTGCTGCATCTGGCTCGGGTCCGCGCCGCTCCATGCGGGCGCCGCGCTCTCACCCTCAACCGGACCGCTCGGCGCTGCGAACGACGGCATCTCCTCGGCCTGGTTCGCGCCGACCGGCGCCGTCGCGGGCCGGTCGGCCGGTGGGTGCAGGGAGGTCCGCGGGCGGCCCGAAGGCGCTCCGGCCGCGTCGGGCACCTTGAGGGTGACCTCCTTCTGCTTCGCGCGCGCCTCTTCGGCGGCGATCACCGCCTGCTCCAATTGGTCGAGCATCACGCCGGGACGCACGCTGGTGCCCGTCACGACGAACGCGGCGTACGGCCCCCGGTGCACGAACGCCCACAGCTGATCGGAGAACTCGACGAAGCCCTTGCGCGCCTCGCCGACATGCACGAACCGGAGCCAGGCCGGCTTCAGTTCCGCTTCTTGTTCCTCGGGGAAGGCGCCCAGAACCAAGCCGTCACGTGACAGCACCAGACAGCCTCGCACGTCGTCCATGGTCAAGACGACGCGCTGCGCGAGCGCGGCGAATTCATCCATCCGGGGACTCCTCTGCGTCAGGCATCGTCGGAGGGACGGAGGCCCTTGAGGAACGCGGGTCGAACGGCCGGACTAGGCCGTGTCGGCGAGCGCCGCGACGGCCGCGGCCGACATCACCTCGAGCGGCGCCGGCCGCCCGGTCCACAGCTCGAAGGACAACGCGGCCTGATGGAGGAGCAGGCCGAGGCCGCCGAAGGCCTGCGCCCCGGCGGCGCGAGCTGTCTGCTGAGCCCGGGTGACCGCCGGACGGTAGAGGAGGTCGACCAGGAGCCCGTCGGTGGCGAGTTTCGGCAGCGGGAGATCCTCGCCGTGCGCGCCGAGGGGCGTCGCGTTGACGACGAGGTCGGCGGTCGCATCGACGGCGTCGTCGAACGCGATCGCCTCGACCTCTGTGGGCAGGCCGTCGAGCGAGGCGGTGACCGATCCGGCGCGCGCCGGCTCGCGGAGGGCGACCACGATCCGGGTCAGGCCGGCGCGCGCGACCGCCAGGGCGCAGGCTCGAGCGGCCCCGCCCGCGCCGAACAGCAATGCCGTCTTGCCCGCGGGATCGAACCCCGCGTCGTGCTCGAGGAACCGCGCGAACCCCGGGGCGTCGGTGTTGTGACCGACCAGCCGATCCCCGCGGAGCTCGATCGTGTTGACCGCGCGCAGCCGCCTCGCATCCTCGGTCAGCTCGTCCATCGCGTCGGCGACCGCCTCCTTGTGCGGCATGGTCACGTTCGCGCCGGCGAACCCGAGCGCGCGCAGGCCGACCACGGCCTCGGGGACATGGCCCGGCTCGACCGGCAGCGCGACGTACGTCCAGTCCATCTCGAGCACGGCGAACGCGGCGTTGTGGATCACGGGCGACAGACTGTGCGCGACCGGCCAGCCCACGACGGCGGCGACGCGCGTGGCGCCGCCGATCCGCGGCTCAGCCACCGAGGCACTCCTGAACGTTCCGCAGATGCTGTTGATAGGTCACCGCGAACCGATGACGTCCGGGACCGTCGGGCGGACACGCCACGTAATAGAAGTACGTGGTGTCCGCGGGATGCAGGGCCGCCTCCAACGACTTCGCACCCGGGCTCGCGATCGGGGTCGGCGGCAAGCCGGCGTTGATCCGCGTGTTGTACGGCGTGTCGGTCTGGAGGTCCGACGTCGACAACGACCCGTCTGGTGTCGGGTCGTCGTACAACAGCGTCGCGTCGATGCCGAGCGTGTTGTTCGCAGCCAGCCGGTTGTAGATGACGCTCGCGATCAGCGGCCGGTCGTGGTCGACCTGTGCCTCGCGTTCGATCATCGAGGCGATGACCACGATCTGATACGGCGTGTACCCGAGCGCCTTCGCGCCGGAGACGAGGTCGAGCGACTGCGCCTCCTTGTCGAACTGGTCGAGCATCGTGTGGATGATCGTCTTGGCGTCGAGCCCCTTCTTCACGAGCTGGTAGGTGTCGGGGAACAGGAAGCCCTCGGCACCGGGACCGGCCGGCAGGTACGGGGGCAGCGTCAACTTCGGGTTCTCGGCCGCCTTCGCGAAGGCGTCCGCGCTGATGCCGGTTTCCTGTTGCACCACGCTCGAGACGCTTCGCTCTGCCGCGTACGTCGACCGGATGCGAAGTCCCTCCGGAACGGTGAGGCGCACCGTCGGCACCCGCTTCGGCGGCGTCGTGACGATGGTGAGGATCTGCCCCAGCGTCGATCCGACGGGGATCCGGTACGTGCCGGCGAGGATCCCGTTCGGGTCGCCGGCGCTCCGCAGCATCATGTCGCCGACGAATCCACCGCACCGGATCAATCCCTGATCGGCGAGGGCCGCGATCACGTCGTGCCCGGTCGCACCGTCGGGCACGTCGAACGACACGGTCCGGCCGTCGGCGGCCGGCGGCTGCTTGCACCGGTTGTACGACGTGTTCGCGAAGGCGACGCCGACGACCAGGACGGACAGCATCGCCAGGACGACGACCAGGGCGACACGGCGGCGACGGCGGTCGTGTTCGGGATCCGCCTCGGTGAGGTACGAGGGGCGAGGCTCGTCCGTCGAGGATGCCATCGGGGGTGCAGGATACCCGCGCGCAGGCTCAGCCCTCGGAAGGGCGGCCGTCGAGCCAGGACTGGAGGATCACCTGCGCGGCTGCGGCGTCGATCACGCTCCGTCGGCGTTTGCCGGTGACGCCGGCGTCGCGGAGCGCCCGCTCGGCCTCGGCGGTCGACAGCCGCTCGTCGTGCAACAGGACGGGGACGGTGAGCATCGCCCGGAGCGCCTCGGCGAAGTTCGCGGCGTGGGTCGCACGCGCCCGTCGAACCCCGTCGAGCGAGATCGGCTCGCCGATCACGACCAGGGCGACCTGGTTCTCTCGGACGAGGTCGGCGATCGCGCGCATCTCGCCGGGCGGGCGGCCGACCTGGACGGTGCCGAGCGGGACGGCAAGGCGGCGGTCCGGGTCGCTGATCGCCACGCCGATCCGAACGTCGCCGAGGTCGAGACCGAGCACGCGCCCGGTGCCGGCGCGCTCACCCACCGGCGAGAAGCGTGCGGGCCCGGCCGGCGATCGTCGCGAGCGCCGTCGGCAGCTCGCTCGCGCGGGGGCCGCCCGCGTTGGCGAGGTCGTCCTTGCCGCCCGCACCCCCGCCGATCAGCGTCGCCGCGTCGGCGAGGAGCGCGGGGGCGGTGATGCCTCGGCCGATCGCCGACGGCGTGGCGGCCGCGACCAGGATCGCCTTGCCGTCGGCGTTGCCGACGACGACCGCGGCGGGTCGCTCCTGCAGCCGGTCGCGGACCTTGATCGCGAGCTCCCGGAGCTCGCCGGGGTCCAGCGACGGCACGTCGCGCACGACGAGCGCCAGGCCGTCGACATCGGTCGCGTCGGTCACCAGCTCGTCGATCATCGCCGCGCGGTCGCCGGCGCGAAGCTTCCCGAGCTCGTTGCGCAGGCGCTTGTTCTCCTCGACGACGCGGCGCGCTCGCTCGATCGCCGCACGCGGGTCCTTCGTGTCGAGCGCGCCGACCAGATCGCGGAGCAGCGCCCGCTCGACGTTGATCTCGCGCAACGCGTCGGGACCGACGAGCGCCTCGATCCGCCGCAGGCCCGCGCCGATCGACCCTTCGCGCACGAGCCGGATCACGGCGACGCGCCCGGTTCGGTCGACGTGCGTGCCCCCGCAGAGCTCCCGCGAATAGTCGCCGATCTCGACGACGCGCACGACGTCGCCGTACTTCTCGTCGAACAACGCCGTCGCGCCGAGCGCCTGCGCTTCGTCCATCGACATGTGCGACACGAGGACGCTGTCGTCGGCGGCGAGATGCCGGTTCGATTCGAGCTCGGCCTGCTCGAGGACCTCGATCGGCACGGCGCTCGGGTGCGTGAAGTCGAACCGAAGCCGTCCGGGCTCGATCAACGAACCGGCCTGCCGCGCATGCTCCCCCAGGATCCGTCGGAGAGCTGCGTGGATGACATGGGTCGACGTATGCGCGCGCGCGGTCCCCTCGCGGAACAGGGAGTCGATCGCGGCTTCCGCGTCCTGTCCTGCGCGCACCTCACCGAACTCCACGACGCCTTCGTGCACGATCGAGAGGTCGCCGGCCTTCTGCGTGTCGGTCACGCGCACGGTGCCCGTCGCGGTGCGGATCACCCCGCGGTCCCCAACCTGTCCGCCGCCCTCCGCGTAGAACGGCGTCGGTCCGAGGAACACCCGCACGGGCTGGCCTTCCTCCGCGACCTCGAGCTGCGCGTTGTCGTCCGTCAAGAGCAGGCCGATCGGCGACCCGGCCTCCGTCTGCTCGTATCCGACGAACGTGGTCGGCGGCACGGCACCGGTGTCGAGCCCGACCGCCACCTTCTTGGCCGCCGCACGCGCCCGGTCGCGCTGCTCCTGCAAGAGCTCGCGGAACCGATCTTCGTCGACCGACAGCCCGGCGTCAGCGGCGAGCTCGATCGTCAGCTCAAGAGGGAACCCGAACGTGTCGGACAGCTTGAACGCGTCGTCACCACGAACCAGACCGTCGACCGCCTGCTCGCGCGCGTCGTCGAACAGCACCATCCCCTGCCGAAGCGTCGCCGCGAATCGGGCCTCTTCCGACGCCACCACTTCCTGGATGAACGCGGCGTTCTCACGCAGCTCGGGATAGGCGTCGCCGAAGCCCTCGATCACGCTCGCCACGACCGGTGGCAAGACCTCGTTCTCGATCCCGAGGCGCCGGGCGTGGGCGACCGCGCGACGGAGCATCCTGCGCAGGATGTAGCCGCGCCCGTTGTTGGCGGGTAGCACCCCGTCGCCGATCAGGAACGTCGTTGCTCGGCCGTGCTCGGCGATCACCTTGAGCGAGACGTCGCTGCGGGCGTCGTCGCCGTGGCGCACGCCCGACAGGCTCTCCGCGACCTCCAACGTCGGCAGGAACAGGTCGGTCTGGAAGACGTCGTCGACCCCCTGCAGGACGGTCGCGACCCGCTCCAGCGAGGAGCCGGTGTCCACGTTGCGTCCGGGTAACGGCGCGACGATCCGCTGGTCGCCGTCGACCTGATCCTGCATGAACACGAGGTTCCAGATCTCCATGAAGCGTTCTTCGTCGACGTCGGGGCCGCCGTCGGGTCCGTAGGCCGCCCCGCGGTCCACGAAGATCTCGCTGCAGGGGCCCGCCGGCCCGGCGGCGTGCGTCCACCAGTAGTTGGCCGGTTCGCCCGCCTCGTCGACCGCCCCGCGGGCCACGATCCGCTCGGGCGGGATGTGCGCGATGTCACGCCACGCCGCCGGTGTCACATCGTCGTCCTCGAACACGGTGACCCACAGGCGGTCGGGATCGATCCCGTACACCTCGGTGACGAGCTCGAACGCCCACCGGACCGCGTCTTCCTTGAAGTAGTCCGCGAACGAGAAGTTGCCGAGCATCTCGAAGCACGTCAGGTGGCGTGCGTCGTGCCCGACATTGTCGATGTCGTTGGTCCGCATCACCTTCTGAGCGGAGACCGCGCGCCGGTAGGGCGTCTCGAGCTGGCCGAGGAAGTACGGGATGAACTGGTTCATCCCCGCGCTCGTGAGCAGCAGGCCCGATTCGGCCGGCGCTACCAGCGACGACGACCGGACCCGTGTGTGGCCGCGCTCCTCGAAGAAGCGAAGGAATGTCTCGCGGATCTCGGCGCCCTGCACGCCGGGGAGTCTAGCGGCGGGGTTCGTGGGCCCTGTAGCGATCGCGCAGCTCGAGCTCGCGCTCGTCCCTCGCGCGGCGGCCCTCCTCCATCGAGGCGGCGACCAGCTTGCTGAGGTCGAGGAGACTTCCGCGCGCCTCGCGCGCGAGGGTTGCCGGGGCGGCGCGGCGCGCCTGCCGGCGGGTCCACCGCGTCGTGACGATCGCGGTCGCGGCGCCGAGCCCCACGCCGAACGAGACCCAGAAGAGGCGGCGGATCACACCCGCCGGTCCCCGCCGCTCTTGCCGGACGCCTTCGAGAACCCCTTGCGGATGCCGGCGCCGAAGCTGATCAGCTTCACCAACGGGCTGCTCGCCGCCTCCTCCACCAGGCCGGTCAGGCGTTCCGCACGGCCGACGATCTGGTTGGCGTTGTCGAGCATGATGTCGACCCGGTCGATCTCGCGGTTGGTCTTCTCGACCGAGGTCTTGACCTCGCGGAGCAGAGGGATCGTCTCCTCCCGCATCGCGTCGATCGTCATCTTGGTGCTCTCGAGCACCCGGAACGTATTGAGCAGCACGAAGCACAGGAACAGGACGAGCAGCACCCAGCCGACGGCCAGCACGATCAGGGCGATATCGCCGCCCGTGAGGGCAAGAACCGTCATCCGCGAGCTCCTTGGTCCGTGGTGGAGGGCTAGCCTACCCGACTCCCCCGCCGGGCTCATCCCGCGGCGGGCCGGCCCCGGGCGTCCAATCGCTTACGTCGTCGCCCATGTCGGACGGCTCGAAGTACCGATGATCCTCGTAGCCCTCGGGTCGGTAGGCCTGCTCGACCCAGTGCCCCGGTCGGTCGTGCGGATAGATGTATCCCTTGCCGTGGCCGAGGGCCCGGGCGCCGCCGTAGGACGCGTCGCGGAGGTGCGCCGGCACCGGCTCGGCCCCGAGCGCGTCTTCCTGCGCGGCGGCCAGGGCCGTGTACACGCTGTTGGACTTCGGCGCGCGGGCGAGATAGATCGTCGCCTGCGCCAGATTCAGCCGGGCCTCCGGCAGCCC
>JBJMLQ010000080.1:0-3942 GCA_045805225.1 Actinomycetota bacterium
CCGAGCAGCAGCACCACGCGGGCGAGCTCGCCCAGTTCGGTCTCGTTCGGTACGAACGTGGACGCGGCCAATCCGCAGGAGGACCTACTGGACGGCCAGAGCGAGACGGCCATCGCGGCGTCGACGTCGGGCCGCGTGATCGTGGCATGGAACGACGCGACGGGATTCTCCTTCCCGCAAGGCAACCGGCTGCAGGCGTCCTTGACGGGGGTTGGCTACTCGGCGGATGGAGGCCACTCCTTCACGGATCTCGTTGGTCTGCGGAATCCCAACCCCGATCAGCAGTGGTCGGGCGATCCGACGGTCGTGTCGATCGACGGCGGCGCGCATTTCATCGTCGGGTCGTTGTTCCTGCCGTCGCTTTCGTCATGCGGCGACGGGAAGCCCGCACAGCTGACTGTGGCGGTGGAGGTGCTGACGCCAACCGCGACCGGCGTCGCGATGGGTAAGCCGATCGTGGTGAGCTCCGCCGGCAACGTGTGTGCACTGTTTCAGAACAATCCACCGCCGAACATCGCCTTCCTGGACAAGGACTTCCTGTCCTGGGATGGCTCGAGCCGCACGCTCGTCGTTTCGTTCACCCGCTTTTTCATCTCCGGGAACCACAGCGGGCAGGGTGAGATCAACATCGCGCGCGCTCGTGTGCCGACGCAGGCAACGCAGCTTGCGAGCAGCAATTTCCACACGATCGCCGTCTGGCCCGAGGAGCCGAACGATGAGAATGAAGGCGCCTATCCCGCCGTCGCGCCCGGGGGCGACACGTACGTGGCGTGGGAACGCAACCTCGACACCAACCAGTTCAACGGCGACCCGCACATCTATGAGCACCTTGCGCTGGTGCCGGCCGACGCGAACGCGCCGGTTCGGGGAGGCAAGCAGGATCCCGTCGTGATCACGAAGGGACAGGTGAACGCGACGCCTGTCGGCGGCGTTCGCTCCCTCGACGGCGCCGTGATCGCGGGCTACAACCGCGGCACCGGCAACGACTTCCCACGGGTCGCGTGGAACCGCGCGAAGGATCGGGTGGATGTGGCCTGGAACGACGGCAGCCTGCACCCGCTCGGCGACATCTGGGTGCGCTCGTATACCCCCAATTTGGGAGCGTCCAGCGTCATCGGTCGCGCCAACGACGGGTCCGACTACGCGCTTCACTTCCTGCCCGGCCTGTCCGTACGGTCGAACGGCCGGATCTGCACATCGTGGTATGACCGCAGCCGCTTCGGGCCCGACTCTGCCAACACCGACTACGTCGGCGAGTGCCGCACGAGGCCGAGATCTCCGGGTACCGACTTCCGCATCACCACCGGCTCGACAAACTGGACGAACACATCGAGCCTGATCACGCCCAACTTCGGTGACTACACCGACAACACCAGCGTGGGCACAACGACGTACTACACCTGGTCGGACGGCCGACTCGGGATCCCACAGCCGTTCACCGACCACCGCTGACAACGGCCGTGTTAGGGGCAGGTGGGAGCCTGCCCCTGACACCCTCCCTCCCGGAGAGCCGATACAGAGCCCGCCCGACTCGGAGCGAGTCATTCGTACTGAAGCGCGTGGAGGATGTTCAGCCGCGACGCCCGCCGGGCGGGCAGGATCGCCGCCAGCATGCCGGCGAGGATCGCGATCCCGACGAACACGACCAGCGTGCCGTACGGCACCGAGAACACGACGCCGTACTTCGAGAGCGCGGTCGTCGTGAGCACCGCAAGGAACATCCCGACGCCGATCCCGAGCGTCGCCCCGATGAGCGCCGTGACGATGCTCTCGTAGCGGATCATGCGGCGGACCTGCCGGCGCGTCATGCCGATGGCCCGCAGCATCCCGAGCTCGCGCGTGCGCTCGAACACCGAGAGCACGAGCGTGTTGACGACGCCGAAGAGGCTCACGATCACCGAGAGGCCGAGCAGCGCGTACAGGATCTGCAGCGTCTGGTTGAGCTGCTTGGTGCGGCTTGTGCGGAACTCGTCGCGCGTCTCGACGACGGCGGCCGGGAACGCGCTCAGGCTCCTCTGGAGCGCGGCGGTGTTCGCGTCCGACGGGCCGCCGCGGATATTCACGAAGGTGAACTCGTTGTCGTGGTTTGCGAACGACGCATCGAAGGTCGGAACCGACACGGAGACCTCACCGAACGGTGAGCCGCCCTTGGGCGGGTCGACGATCCCGGTGACGTGCACCCGGATGGTCTTGCCCGTCGGCGTCTCGATCGCGAGCGGCGAGCCGACGGTGAGCGAGTTGTCCGTGGCGTACCGGTCGAGGACGAACGCCCCGTGCGCACCGAGCTCGGCCGGCACGCTATCGGAACCGGTCTTCCACCGGATGTCGATGATCTTCGTCAGGCTCTTGTCGACCCCGCTGACGAAGACGGTCTTCCCGCGTACCTTGGCCTCACCGGAGCGCATCTGGGACACCGCCGTGACGCCCGGCGCGGCTGCGACGGCGTTGGCAGCCTTGTTCGTAAGCGATTGGCCGTTGCTTCCGCCCGAGATCGAGTAGTCGGCGAGGAAGAGCGTGTTGACCGCGTCCGTGAACGAGGACTTGAAGCCCTGACCGATCACCGCCACGAACGTGATCAGCGCCAGGCCGATCATCACGGCGGCCGCCGTCGACGCCGTTCGCGCCGGGGCCCTGACGGCGTTCTCCCGGGCCAGGCTTCCAGCCGCGCCGCCGAACCGGGCTCCCGGCGCTCCCAGGATGAACGCCAGTGGACGGACGATCCGCGTCGCGATCATCGCGACGGCCACGAACATCAGGAGGACGCCCGCGACCAGTACGACCAACCGCGTCTTGATCTCCACGTCGCTCGCAAACACGCCGTAGGAGAAGAGCGCCACCGATACCGCCCCGACGACAGCCGAGGTCGCCATCGCATAGCGCGCAAACCGCGACGCCGGCATGACGGCGCCCTCGCGAACCGCCGCGATGGGCTCGACGCGTGTCGCGCGCACGGCGGGACGCAGGCTCGCCAGGAGCGAGATGACCGTCCCCACCGCGAGGCTGACGACGACCGTTCTCACGGAGAACACGAGGCTGTGGTCGGGGAGGTCGACGCCGGTAGCCTCGAGCAGGGCCGTCAACCCCACGGCGATCCCGAGGCCCAGGAAGAGCCCCACGATCGACCCCAGCAGGCCGACGACCACGGACTCCAGGATGACCGAGCCGAGCACCTGCCGGCGCGACGCGCCCAGCGTCCGCAGCGTCGCCAGCTCGCGCATGCGCTGCGCGACCGTGATTGCGAGCGTGTTGGCGATCACGAAGCTGCCGACGAAGAGCGCGATGCCTGCGAAGCCGAGCAGCGCGTACTTGATCACGTTCAGCCCGTCCTGGGTCTCGCTGCTGTCCGAGGCGGCCTGGTCGGTCGCCGACTTCACCTGCGTCGTCTTCGACAGGAGCGGGCTGATCTCGCGGACGAGCTGCGCGGGGGCCACGCCGGAGTCGGCGCCCACCCGGATCACGTCGAGCTTGCCGACCTTGTCGAACAGGCGCTGCGCGGTGGGCAGGTCGAAGACCGTGATCGTCGTCTTGCCGATCGAGCCCACCGATCCGAAGCGGACGATGCCGCTGATCCGGTATTTCATGACGGGGCCGTCCCCGAACGCGCCGATGGTCTCGCCGACCGTGAAGTGATGCCGATCGGCCGTGGACCTGTCGACCGCGATCTGCCCATCGCCCGACGGCCACCGCCCCGTGACGAGCTTCATCGGGTTGAGGGCCTCGTCCGCCGTCGCTGCGGGGATGCCGAGGGCGACGCCCTCGTCCTCGCCGCCGATGGCACCGCCGTCCGGGCTGACGAGCCGTGCCTTGTCCTCGATCGAGCCCTGCGCGGCGTGGACACCGGGGAGGCCCTGGACCTCGGTGAGCACGCCGGCCGCGAACGCCGGCGCCTGGTCGCTCTGGGTGCTCGAGCCGACCGCCGGCTTCGCGCTGATGACGGCGTCC
>JBJMLQ010000081.1:0-13189 GCA_045805225.1 Actinomycetota bacterium
ATGGAGGCCACCGCCAGCGTCAAGGCAACAAGCGTCATGGTGGAGGTGGACGGATGAAGCCGTTGCGGGCCATCTCTGTCGCGATCGCGATGACGGTCCTCGTTGCGTGCGCATCGTCGTCTTCGAGCGGAACTGCGGGATCGGCGAACCCCGGCGGCGAGCTCACGGTCTTCGCGGCCTCGTCGTTGACCACTGCCTTCAACCAGATCGGCACCGACTTCGAGGCGGCGAACCCGGGCACGACCGTGACCTTCAATTACGGCTCGTCGACGGACCTCGCGGCACAGGTCGCGAGCGAGGGAACGGCCGACGTGTTCGCCTCGGCGAGCGCGACCGCCATGGACACCGTCGCCAAGGACCCGGGCGTCCGGGACCGCACCGACTTCGCGACCAACCAGCTGGTGATCATCACGCCGACTGACGATCCGGCCGGCGTTTCGACGCTGCAGGACCTGACGAAGCCCGGGGTGCAGCTCGTGCTCGGCGCCGAAGGCGTGCCGGTGGGCGATTACGCGCGGCAGATGCTCGACGAGAACAAGCTGACCGACGAGGTGATGCCGAACGTGGTCTCGAACGAGCCCGACGACGCGTCGGTCGTGGCGAAGGTGCAGGCGGGCGAGGCCGACGCGGGGATCGTGTACACGTCGGATATCGAGAACAACGCAGGTGTTCGCGGCGTCTCGATCCCAACGACGCAGAACGTCATCGCCACCTACCCGATCGCGGTCGTGACCGGATCCGCCCACACGGACCTCGCGGCGAGCTTCGTCGACTACGTCGCCGGATCGCAAGGCGAGGCGACGCTTCAGCAGGACGGGTTCGGACCACCACCCTCGGGATAGCGGATGCACCGCCGGCTTCCCCCGTTGTTCATCGTCCTCGGCGCCATCGGCGCGGCGTTCGTCGCGCTGCCGGTACTCGGGCTCGCGCTCCGGGCACCGTGGGGACGGATCGTCGAGATCTTGACCGGGCCGGGCGCCGGCACGGCGTTGCAGCTGTCGCTCGAGGTCTCGCTGCTGGCGACGCTCTGTTCCGTGGTGTTCGGGGTGCCGCTGGCGTGGATCCTTGCACGCGGGACGTTCCGCGGACGAGCCACGCTGCGGGCGCTGGTGATCCTGCCGCTCGTGCTGCCGCCGGTCGTCGCGGGCGTCGGGCTGCTCGAGGCGCTCGGCCGGAGCGGGGTCGTCGGCAGCTGGCTCGAACGTATCGTGGGGATCCAGCTGACGTTCCACACCGCGGGCGCCGTCGTCGCGGCGACGTTCGTCTCGATCCCGTTGGTGGTCCTGTCCGCCGAGGCCGGGTTCCGGAGCCTCGATCCGCGGTTCGAGCATGCGGCCGCGGTGCTCGGGGCGAAGCCGGGCTACACGCTGCGGCGGGTGATCCTGCCTATGGTCGGGCCTCAGCTCGTGGCGGGCGCCGTGCTCGCGTGGGCGCGCGCGCTCGGCGAGTTCGGCGCCACCATCACCTTCGCCGGGAACCTCGAGGGGCGCACGCAGACCGTGCCGCTTGCCGTCTTCCAGCGGCTGCAGACCGACCGGGAGGGGGCGATCGCGTTGTCGCTCGTGCTCGTCGCGGTGTCGATCTGCGTGCTGGTGGCACTCCGCGACCGGATCACCGGGACCGGCTGATGCCGCTCGACGTCGACGTCGAGGTCCGGCGGGGCGACCGCACGATCGCGGTCGGATTCGCGGTCGACGACGGCGAGACCGTCGCACTGGTCGGGCGTAACGGCGCGGGAAAGACGACGGCCCTGGAGGCCATCGCCGGGATCGCGGTTGTGACGGGCCGCGTCGACCTCGACGGCCGATCGCTCGTGTCCCTGCCGCCGGAGGGTCGCGGGATCGGCGTCGCGTTCCAGGACGGGATGTTGTTCCCCAAGCTGAGCGTGCTGGAGAACGTCGCGTTCCCGCTGCGGGCCGGAGGCGTCGGACGCGAGGAAGCGCGCACGAGAGCGCGCGAGAGGCTTGCCGAGTTGGCGCCCGACGTCGACCCCGGGGCGCGACCCGCGACGCTGAGCGGCGGCGAGCGCCAACGCGTCGCGCTCGCGCGCGCCCTCGCGGCGGAGCCGAAAGTGCTCCTCCTCGACGAGCCGTTCGCCGCGGTCGACGCCGAGGCCAAGCCCGAGCTCCGCGCGGTTCTGCGCCGCACGCTCGCGTCCTTCAACGGGCCGCGGGTCCTCGTCACACACGATCCCGTCGAGGCGATGACGCTCGCCGACCGGTTGGTGCTGCTGGAGGACGGACGCGTGACCCAGACCGGCACGCCCGACGAGGTTCGACGTCACCCGGCGACGCGTTACGCGGCCGAGTTCGTCGGCACGAATCTCTTCCAGGGCGAACTCGTACCGGACGACGCCGGCGTCGGTCTCCTTCGCACGGGCGGCGGCGAGCTCACCGTCGTGTGGCCCGAGGGCCTGCCCCGTGTGCCGGTGGCCGACGTGCGCGCCACGCTGTCGCCCGCCGAGATCGCGCTTCACACAGAGGAACCCCACGGTTCGCCGAGGAACGTGTTCCACGGCGCGGTCGAAGAGGTCGCGGCCGTCGGTGGCCGCGCCCGGATCCGCCTGCGCACCACCCCGCCGCTGGTGGCCGAACTGACGACCGGATCGGTCGACCGCCTCGGCATCGTCGCTGGTCGCGACGTATGGGCGTCGTGCAAAGCGGTCGAGATCCGTCTCATGGTGCCCGGCGAGGAACCCGATACCCTGTAGACCGTGAAGACCGAGCCCGATCGTTCGGCCGTGGCTTCCCCCGAGCCGGACGAAGGCTCCGGCGCGAAGCGACGCAACCCCATCCTGCGGTTCCTGGGCGAGATGCCCGGCTTGATCATCATGTCGCTGATCCTGGCGATCTTGATCAAGACCTTCTTGATCCAGGCGTTCTACATCCCCAGCCAGTCGATGGAGGACACGCTCCAGATCAACGACCGCGTCCTCGTGTCGAAGGTCCCGTACTACTTCCATGACCCGCAGCGCGGCGATGTGATCGTGTTCTCCGAGCCGGACCCTGCCAAGCAGCCGCAGCGGAGCTTCATCGGTGGCATCGCGCACTGGATCTTCGAAGGCATCGGCGTCCAGAAGCCCGACAACCCCGACTTCATCAAGCGGGTGATCGGCCTGCCGGGCGACACGGTGTATGCCAAGAACAACAAGGTGTACGTGAACGGCGTCCCGATCCACGAGCCGTACGTGAAGGGCACGACGACCGACTTCCCGACCGGCTTCGACAAGGTGACGGTCCCGCCGGATATGTACTTCGTGCTCGGCGACAACCGCGAAGCCTCGCAGGACTCACGGTTCGGCCTCGGCGTGATCGCCGACCCGAAGACCATGCCGGGGATCGGCTTCGTGCCTCGCGACGACATCATCGGCAAGGCGTGGGTCATCGTCTGGCCCAAGGATCACTGGGGCACCCTCTAACGCGTTAGGCCGCCTCGTCGCGCCAGCGGGTGCCGACGGGCCGCTCCTCCGGCACGAAGAACCGCGCGAGCGTCCAGGTCAACGCGGCGATCCCGATCGACGCCAGCCACACCGTGAGCGGCGGCGGGTCCAGCGCGAAGAACGTCTGCGTGGCCGGGAGGACGAACGCCACCACCGCGAGGGCGCCCATCGCCCACACGAGCGCCAGGCGCCAGCGGTTGAGCGGCGCGGCGACGATCGAGAGCACGAGCAGCCCCACGAACGTCAACGTCATGACCGCGGTCGTCCGCGCCTGCACCGTCGTCACGCCCGGCTCGTGCGTCGCGAGACGGTATCCGAGGAAGGTGGCCGTCGCTGCGAGAACGCCCGTGGGGATCGTGAAGCGCAGGACTCGCCCGACGAACCCCGGACGGAACCGCTCGGCGCTCGGCGCGAGCGCCAAGAAGAAGGACGGGATCCCGATCGTGACCGCGCCGATCAGCGTCAGGTGGCGCGGCAGGAACGGGAACGCGATGCCGGCCACGCCGACCGCGAGCGACAGCACCATCGCGTAGACCGTCTTGGTCAGGTAGAGGTTCGACGTGCGCTCGATGTTGCCGAGCACGCGGCGCCCCTCGCCGACCACGCTCGGGAGCGCGTCGAACGTTCCGTCGAGCAAGACGATCTGCGCGACGGCGCGCGTGGCGTCGGCGCCGGTTCCCATCGCGACACCGATATCTGCATCCTTGAGCGCGAGCGCGTCGTTGACGCCGTCGCCCGTCATCGCGACGGTGTGGCCGGCGGCCTGGAGCGCCGAAACCATGGCGCGCTTCTGCTGCGGCGTGACGCGACCGAAGACGTGATGTGACTCGAGCGCCTCTGTGAGAGCGGCGAGATCCTCGGAAAGGCCGCGCGCATCGACGGCCTCGTCGGCGCCCGCAAGGCCGAGCGACGACGCGATCGCACCGACCGTCGCCGGCGAGTCTCCGCTGATCACGGTCACGCGCACGCCCTGCTCGTCGAAGTAGCGAAGCGTCTCGGCGGCATCGGGCCGGACGCGATCGGACAGCACCACGAGCGCGACCGGCGTGCGCCCGTCGGGCAATGCGTCACCCGCCAGCGCAGGCACACGTGCCAGGAGGACCACACGCGCGCCGGCGTCGGCATGCCGGGCGACCTTGCCCAGCGTGTCGGTGTCGTCGGTCAATACGTCCGGTGCGCCGAGGACCCAGGCCCCGAGATCGCCGAACGTGGCGGCGCTCCATTTCCGCGCCGAGGAGAACGGGACGGCGTCCTCGACCGTCCACCCGGTGGCCGACGCCGCGAGCCCGTCGCCGATCGCGCGAAGCGTTGCGTTCGGGGCCGGGTCCGAAGCGGCGAGCGCGGCGAGCACCGGACCGGGGTCGATCCCGTCGTCCAGCCGCTCGATACGTTCGAGCGTCAGCTTGCCCTCGGTCAGGGTGCCGGTCTTGTCGATGCACAGCACATCGATCCGCGCGAGGCCTTCCACCGCCGGCAGCTCCTGCACGAGCACCCGGCGACGCGCGAGCCGGACGACCGCGACGGAGAAGGCGATCGAGGTCAGCAAGACGAGCCCTTCGGGCACCATCGCGACCGTGCCTGCGACGGCGCCCGACAGCGCCGGACGCCAGGCGCCGAGCGTGCGGTACTGGCTGACGAACAGGAGCGCCGCCGTCGGCACGATCGCCCACGTCACGTACTTCAAGATCCGGTCGATGCCGCTGCGGAGCTCCGAACGCGTGAGCGTGAATCGGCGGGCGTCCTCGGCGATCCGCGCGGCGTAGGCGTCTGCGCCGAGCGCGCTGACCTGCGCACGTCCGGTGCCGGCGACGACGAACGAGCCGCTCAGCACGCGGTCGCCCGCCGCCTTGATGACCGGCTCGGACTCACCGGTCAACAACGACTCGTCGACCTCGAGCCGGTCGCTGACCAGCACCTCACCGTCGACGACCACCTGGTCGCCGGGTTCCAGGCCGAGCACGTCGTCTCGCACGATCGCCGCCGGCGCGACGCGCGCGGCCTCGCCGTCCCGGACGACCGTCGCGGTCGGCGCCGTCAGGAGCGTCAGCCGGTCAAGCGTGCGCTTGGCGCGAAGCTCTTGGACGATCCCGATGAGCGTGTTCGCAACGAGTACCACGCCGAACAGCGCGTCCTGAAGCGGCCCGACGATCAAGATCAGCACGAGCATCGCGCCGAGCAATGCGTTGAACCTGGTGAATACGTTCGCGCGAACGATCTGCTCGACGGTCCGGGTGTTCGGCGGCGGCACCCGGTTGACGTCGCCGCGTTCGACACGCGCAGCGACGTCGGACGCGCTCAGCCCGCGCGCCGGGTCCACCGCCGAGCGCCGAGCCGTGTCCACGTGCAGAGCCTACGCTGCCTCCCATGCACGCTTGGCTCGTGGCGCTCATCGTCGCCTTGCGATCTATGTGGTCCTCGTCGGCGCGCTGATCGTCAGCGGCCGTCACGTCACGGCGAAGGAGCTGGCGCTGCTCGTGCCGAACCTCATGCTGCTGTTCAAGGACCTCCCGCGCGATCCCACGGTGCCACGCGGACCCAAGGTCGCGCTCGCGATCGGCGTCGTCTGGCTGATCTCGCCGGTCGACCTGCTGCCGGAGTTCCTGCGGGTGCTCGGGCCGCTCGACGACGCGGTGGCGCGGCGTTCGTGCTCCGGTACCTCGTCAAGCGCGCGGCCGTCGAGGTCGTCCGGACGCACTGGCGTGGCGAGCCCGCTACGCTCGCCACGGTCCTGCGCGCCGCACGGATCGGATAGGAGACGGGAGCTGATGCACGAGCCGGCAGCGGTCGGAACCGACCGGCACGAACCGTCGCTTCCCCCGCCACCGCCCGCCTCGTCCGGACGGCCGACGACGTTCGGGCTTCGTCCGATCGCCGTCGCGGGGCTGTGCCTGCTCGTCGCGGGCGTCGCCGCCTTCTTCGCGTACAGGACGTTGTGGCCCTGGCCGAAGCATCACGCCGACGAAGGCTTGGCGCTGTTCGTGGCGCTCGCCGGCGTGATCGGGCTGGGGGCCGCCCGGTTCACGGCGTCGCAGCGTCGGCAACAGGCCGTGACCGGCGCGATCGTCCTCGCGGCGGCGATCCCGTTCGTCGCCGTCACGTTCGTCCCGGGCATCGCACAACCGCGCAGTTCTCCGCTCCCCGGCGGGCAGGCCTACGCGCTCTATGCGGCGCCCGACGGGAACTGGGATCTCTACCTGTTGCCGCACGGCGATGCCGCCGGCCTCGTCGCGCTGACCACGACCGACGACGTCAACGAGCGGTGGCCGGTGCTGGCGCCGGACGGGCGATCGGTGATCTACACGCTCGTCTCGCCGGACGGCTCGATGGACCTCCATCGGTTGCAATTGCAGCCCGACGGCCTGCCCGGAGCCGACGAGATCGTGTTGCCGGGTGACGGGAAGAACGTGTCCGCGAACGCGTTCGCGCCGGACGGCACGCTCCTGGTGCAGGTGGCCGAGCCCGGACGCGGCCCGTCGATCGACCGCCTCGACCTCGCGACGGGCACGCTCACACCCGTGCTCGACAGAGCGTACGGGGCCGCCTACAGCCCGGATGGATCGCAGATCGCGTTCACCAGGCGCAAGCCGACCGCGCCCCTGGATTGGGACGTCTGGGTCGCCGACGCCGACGGGCACCATGCGCGCGACGTGATCGACGCCGAGGGGACGCAGGACTTCCCAACGTGGTCACCGGACGGCACACGGCTCGCGTTCAGCGGGTCGTCACCCTGGGGCGATCCCGACGTCTTCGTGGCCCATCCGGACGGGAGCGGTGTCGTCGACCTCACCCCCGATTGGCGCGACTCCGACACGGCGCAGGGGTGGACCCCCGACGGACACGTGCTGTTCCTGTCGAACCGGTCGCACACGGGCGGGACGTTCCTGTACTTCATGAACGTCGACGGCACCGACGCGCAGCTGGCGCTCCGGTTGTAGGTCAGCGACGCTCGGCCCACGCGCGCAACAGCTCGATCGCCTCGCTCTCCGAGATCGGCCCGCGCTCCAGCCGCACGTCCATGAGGTACGCCAAGGCTTCGCCGATCTCGGGCCCGGGCTGCAGACCCAGCACCTCCATCACCTGCGTGCCGTCGAGCGGCGGACGCATCGCCTCGAGGTTCTCCTGCTCGGCGAGCGCGGCGATCCGTTCCTCGAGCTCGTCCTGAAGCTTGGCGAACGCCTGGGCGCGCTGCGCGTTGCGCGTGGTCACGTCGGCCCGGGTCAGCTGGTTCAGCCGGTCGAGCAACGGGCCCGCGTCGCGGACGAACCGCCGCACGGCCGCGTCCGACCACGAGCCGTCGCCGTACCCGTGGAACCGCAGGTGCAGCTCGATCAGCGTGCAGACGTCGTCGATGACCGACTTGGGATAGCGCAACTCGGTCAGCCGCGAACGGGCGATGCGGGCACCCTCGATCTCGTGATGATGGAACGTGACGCCCTCGGGCGTGATCTTGCGCGTCGCCGGCTTGCCGACGTCGTGCAGCAGCGCCGCCAGCCGCAGCACGACGTCCGGCTCGCACCGATCGACGACGGCGTACGTGTGCCGCAGCACGTCCTTGTGCCGATGCACGGGGTCCTGTTCCAAGCTGAGCGCCGGCAGCTCGGGCAGGACGCGATCGGCGAGGCCGGTGTCCACCAACAGCTCGAGTCCCGCCGGCGCGTGCTCGGCGACCACCAGCTTGTTCAGCTCGTCGCGGATCCGCTCCGCAGAGACGATGTCGAGACGGTCGCCCATCGCGCGCATCGCCGTGAGGACCCGCTCGGTCGGCCGAACCCCTAACTGCGCGACGAACCGTGCAGCGCGGATCATCCGCAGCGGGTCGTCGGAGAACGACGTCTCCGGATCGAGCGGCGTGTCGAGGACACCAGCGGACAGCGCCTTCACCCCACCGTAGGGATCGACGAACGCGCCCTCGGGCACGCGCACGGCCATCGCGTTGATCGTGAAGTCGCGTCGCGACAGGTCGACGAGGATGTCGTCGCCGAACGTGACGGCCGGCTTGCGGTGTTCCTCCGCGTAGACCTCCTTGCGGAAGGTCGTGATCTCGATCCGCTCTGCGTCCTTGAGCGCTCCGACGGTCCCGAACTTCACGCCGACGAGGTACTTGCGATCGGCCCAGCCACGCAACAGCCGCGTGGTTTCGGTGGGAAGCGCCGACGTGGCGAAGTCGAGGTCCGGCGAAGGCCTGCCCTGCAGGAGGTCTCGGACGCTGCCACCGACCAGGAACAGCTCCTGGCCCGCCTCGGCGAAGCGCGCACCGAGCTCCTTCGCGACGGCGGGCACATCGATCGTGGACGAACCGTCGGGCATGGGGCCGAGGATAGTCGTGCCCCGTCGCCGGGTCGCGAGGCGCGCGCTAGAAGGGAAGCCCGGCGCGCTGGTCGTCGCTGAACGCCGACCCGCGGTCCAACACGCCCGACAGCTGCAGATCGAAGTCGTGCGGACTCGACGCGGTGCGCCGCGCCTCATCGGTGCCGACGAGGCCATCCTTGACGAGCATCACGAGCGCCTGATCGAACGACTGCATCCCGTAGTAGCCACCGTCCGCGATCACGTCGACGATCGAGTCGGTCTGCTCCGGATCGACGAGCCGATCGAAGACGCGGCCGGTGTTGACCAGGACCTCGACGGCCGGAACACGCCCCTTCCCGTCGGCCTTCTGCACCAGCCGCTGCGAGACGATCCCGCGAAGGGCGCCGGCGAACGATGTCCGCACCTCCTTGGCCTGTTGCGGCGGGAACAGGTCGAGCACACGGTTGATCGTCTCCATACAGTCGATCGTGTGCAGCGTCGAGATCACGAGGTGGCCGGTCTCGGCCGCCTGGATCGCCGACAGGGCCGACTCGGCGTCGCGGATCTCGCCCACGAAGATCACATCCGGGTCCTGGCGGACGACGTGACGCAGGGCCGCCTCGTACGAATCGGTGTCGAGGCCGATCTCGCGCTGCTGGATGATCGACATCTCGTCGTCGTGCACGACCTCGATCGGGTCCTCGATCGTGATGATGTGTGCGCGGCGCGACCGGTTGATATAGCCGATCATCGAGGCGATCGTGGTCGTCTTTCCCGTGCCGGTCGGGCCGGTGATCAACACGAGCCCGCGTGGGCTGTCGGCGAGCGTCCGCATGACCTCGGGCAGCCGGAGCTCCTCGAACGTCGGGATCTCCGAACGCACGCGCCGCACGGCCAGGCCTACCAGCCCCCGCTGACGGAACACGTTGATGCGGAACCGACCGACGCCCTGGAGCGTGTAGCCGATGTCCGCCTCGTTGTGGGCGTCGAACTCGGCCCGTTTGTGCTCGCTCATCACCGCGTTGCCGAACGAGACCGTGTCGGGCGGCGTCAGCACGTCGTGCGACGTCGGCTGCAGGTCTCCGTCGATCCGCAGGAACGGCACGTTGCCGACCTTCAGATGAAGGTCGCTTGCACCGCGTTCCACGGTGTGCCGAAGGAGGTCGTCGATGTTCATCCCCGGTTGGTTGTCGGCAGCGGGAGCCTCGGGCCTGAGCGCGGCTAGTATCCGCACGTCATGGCCGCCGATGAACCGACCGGAACCCCTGCACCACAGGAACAGAAGGCCGACGCAGCCCCCTCGAAGAAACGCCGCCGCCGGCGCCGGCCGCGTCGCAAGCCGGACGCGTCGTCGGGCAGCGGCACCTCGAACGCCCAGCCGAAGAAGACCGGCGGCACCCGAACCGGCGCCAAGGCAACGTCCGGCGATCGTGGCGCAGCCTCGAGCGCCGCAGGATCGAAACAGAAGGGCCGGCAGCGGTCGCGCGCGAAGCAGCGACGCGGCGCCGCGAAGGCAGGCGAGGGCGCCAAGCGCCACGGCGCGAAGCGGGGCGACACGAAACACGGTGGCGCCGAGCACACGGAGATCAAACGCGGAGGTGCCAAACGCGGAGGTGCCAAACGCGACGGTGCCGAACGCGACGGACGCCAGGCGAAGATCCCGACGACGCGGGAGGTCTCGGCGGGCGGCGTCGTCTACCGCCCCTCCGACGAGGGGATCGAGGTCGTGCTCGCGTCACGGCGCACGCGCCGCGGCCAGCTCGCATGGGGTCTCGCGAAAGGCGGGATCGAGCGGGGGGAGACCAAGGAGGACGCCGCGATCCGCGAGGTCCGAGAGGAAACCGGGATGACGGCCGAGATCGAGGCCGACCTCGGCGACACCAAGTACATGTACGTCTGGGACGAGATCCGGATCCGCAAGACCGTGCACTTCTTCTTGATGCGGCACACCGGCGGCAACGTCGATGACCGCGACGACGAGATGGAGGAGATCCGCTGGTTCCCGCTGGAGCGAGCGATCAAACGGGCCGCCTACCGGGGTGAACGCGACATGCTCGTGAAAGCCTCCGAGCTGTTGCGGTGACGATCGCCGACGCGATCATCGCGATCGCGATCGGTGTCGGCGCCGGGATCCTGTCCGGCATCTTCGGCGTCGGCGGCGGCATCGTGATGACGCCCGCCATCGACGCGTTCCTGCCGGTGACGTCGATCCAGGCGATCGCCACGCCGCTGCCAGTGATCTTTCCGACCTCGATCACGGGCGCCTACACCTACGCGAAGGCGGGTCAGGTCGACCGGCGCGCGGCGTGGTGGATGGCGCCGACGGGGTTGATCGGGTCGGTGCTCGGCGCGCTCGCGACGCAGTGGATCGACCCCACGCTCCTTCTGTTGGTGACGGCGATGCTGCTCGGATGGCAGTCGGTCGGCATCATCCGGGGGGGCCGGGCGGCGGACGACGCGGACGCCGAGACGGCGAGACGCGACGTCCCGCGGGGCACGTATGTCGCGATCGGGTTCGCGGCGGGGGTCGTGTCCGGCCTGCTCGGCATCGGGGGCGGCCTGATCATGGTGCCGCTGCTCGCAGGGTGGTGCGCGATGCCGCTCAAGCGTGCGCTCGGGACCTCGTTGCTCACGATCTGGGCCCTCGTGATCCCTGGCACGATCGTCCATGCCTGGCTCGGCAACATCGACTGGTGGGTGGCGCTGTTCCTGACGATCGGCGCGGTCCCGGGCGCGCGCGTGGGGGCGATCATCGCGCTCGGGGCCCGTGAGCGAACGCTCCGAACCGTCGTCGGGAGCGGGATGCTCGTGATCGCGGTGCTATACGCCGCTGCGCAACTGGTGCAGCTCACCCACTGATCCGCTGCGCCGGGCGCCCAGGTGCGACGGCTACGATGCCGCCCGTGAGACGCTTCCTCGGCGCGCTGGCCGCCGCGCTCGTGGCGCTGTGCGTGGTCCCGGTTCCACCGCCCGCCGCCGCGCAGAACGCCAACGTCACGCTCCGTCTCGTCTCGCAGTCCCCGTGGAGTTCGAAGCAGCACCGCGCCGCACTCGACCTCGAGATCGCCGCGACAAACAGCGGGACCGAAGCGTTAGATCACCTCCAGCTCCAGGTGTCTTTCGGGGAACCGATCACGACCCAGGCCGACTTCGACGCCATGTTGAGCACCGGTGTCAGCTCCGTCGCGTTCAGCCCGCCGAAGACGATCCACGGGGTCATCCCCCCCGGCAGGACCGGTAGGATCCCGATGACCGTCGACCTCACGGCGATCGGATTGATCAACCAGGTGGACTCAGAGGTCTATCCCGCCTCGATCGTGCTGCTCTCTCAGGAGTCGATCGTGGCCACCTTGACGACACCGGTGATCTATCTGGTGCAAACGGCGGAGAAGCCGATGCTGTCGAGCGTCGCGGTGCCACTGCAGGCTCCGATCGCGTTCGGCGCGGACGACGCCCTTGTCGATACCGCCTTCCCCGCCTCGCTCGGGCAAGGCGGGAACCTCCGCGAGACGCTCGACGCAATCGCGGGCAGCGCGAGCGCCCGGCATCCCCGCGGGAAAGTCGACGTGATCACCGACCCGATGGTCGTGACGCAGGCCCGTGACGTCGCCGACGGCTACCGCACGACCGACGGCGCACAGGTGCCGCCCGATGCGCCGCAGGCGACGCAAGCCGCACGGTTCATGACGGAGCTGACGAGCGTCGTCGGCGCCACCGACAACGTGGAGACGGTCGCCGAGCCGTTCGGCAACCCGAACGTCCCGTCGATGCTGACGACGTACAGCGGTTTTCCGTCGGGCGCGACGCCGACACTCGAAACGCAGCTCGACGCCCAGCGCGCAGCAGGGATCGACGTCATCTCGACGTTGAACGCGACCGCCAGTCCGCGCGTGATCGCGCCGAGCGGCGCGCAGTTCAACGACGCGACGCTCGACTGGGCCGCGCGAGAGTCGCTCGACGTCGCGCTCGGTTCGGCCGACACCGTCGACCGTTCGGCGTGGCAGGGGTACACGGCGCCGGCGCCGACCGTCCCGACGGGCGCCGGACCCACGCTTGTCCTGCCCGACCCGAACACGCAGTTCCTGTTCGCGCGGACCGATCTGCTCGCCGATCCCGTGCGCGCCGCCCAGGTCGTGCTCGGCGAGCTCGCATTGATCTGGAAGCAAGAGCCGGTTCCGGACGCGCCCACGCAGCGCGGCGTTGCGATCGCCCCGCCCGCGACGCTTCCGCCCGAGATGTGGGCGCCGTTGCTCGATCGTGTGGCCGGCGCGCCGTTCTTGAAGCCCGTCACGCTGTCGCAGCTCGTCGACCAGGTCGCACCCGACAACCCCAACGATGCGGGTCCGCTGGTCGCCCCGTCGTCGGCTCGGTTCGACGACAGCTACGCGGCGAACATGGCGAGGCTGGGCAGCGACGTCTCCATCGTGAACTCGATGCTTGGACCGGGGAGCGAGGAGCCCA
>JBJMLQ010000082.1:0-27529 GCA_045805225.1 Actinomycetota bacterium
CGGCGCCGGCCAGCGCACGCCGCTGTTCGCGACCAAGGACTACGGCAGGTACTCGTGGTACGTCCGGCTCGCGGACATCGACGATGGGCACACCTGGAGCGGTCTGGTCCGGTGCGAGGCCTCGGCGCATCTGCCGCTCGCGACGGTGCGGACGATCGCGGATCGATCGGCCGCGCTGCTGCCGCTCGTCGCCTCGCAGGCGCACCTCGACCCGCGCGCGCCGCAGAACCTCGTGCCGATCGGCGCCCTGGAGCGCGAGCTTCGCCACCGGATGGGCGATCCCGGACTCGCCTACCGCGCCCTGCGCGTGGCCGTCGCCGAACGGAGGGCGTCGTGACCGACGACCAGGTCGGCCGGGTCCTCGGTTCCGAACACTCGAGCACCGCGACGTTCCGCGTCGTGGTCGACGATGACCAGTTCCTCCAGCTCGACGACCTCGTGGTCGTGCGGACCGAGGTTCCGAAGGTCGGCGAGGTGCGCACCTACGGCGTCGTCACCGAGGCCGAGGCTATCTACGAGGGCGCGCGGTACGAGTCGGATACGCACCGCATCGCCGAGCTCGGGATCATGCCGGCGCAGAAGGTGCGGTCGGCAACCGTCGCCGTCACGCGCGTCGACCCCGAGATCTGGGTGTCGGCCGACCCCGGCGAGCCGGTGGAGCGCGCGACCGGTGAGGAACGGAGCCGCGCGCTGTACGCCGATCAGATGGAGCGTCCGCTCCCGGTCGGCCTCGGTCGCGACGGCGCCCCCGTCCATATCGACCTGGACTTCTTCGACGGCCGCAAGGGCGGTCACATGTCGATCGCCGGCATCTCGGGCGTCGCGACGAAGACGTCGTTCGCGCTGTTCTTCCTGCGCGTGCTGACGGCCTCACCCGATGTCGTCGGCGAAGGCGCGGCGAATCTCCGCGTCCTCGTGTTCAACGTGAAGGGCGAGGACCTCCTGTGGCTCGACAAGCCGAACGCGCGCTTCCCAGGTGCCGACGGCGCCGCGGAGGGCTGGGCGGCGATCGGCGTGGCGCCGGCTCCGTTCCCGAGCGTCCGATTCTGGGCGCCGCCTCGCCGAGGAGTGGCCGACCTCGTCCCCGATACCGGCGGCCGGCTTGAAGGCATCGACGTGTTCGCCTGGACGCCGCGCGAGTTCGTCGACCTCGGACTGCTCGAGTTCTGCTTCACCGACGCGAACGACGCCAAGAACCAGCTGCCGTTCATCCGCGAGCGGGTGCAGCAGCAGTTGCAACGCTTCGCGGTCGACATCGAGGGCCGGCCCGGCGCGATCGCGCTCCGCGACCCGCGCGACCAGCCCGACGGTCGCTGGCGGGGCCCGATCACCGCCGCGCAGGCCGGACGCGTCATCACCGACCTCGCGTCGCTCGTCGCCGAGCTCGAGACGGTCCTCGATCCCGACGACGGCGAGCCCGATCCGGCGTGGACGGGCCGGGTCCAGCTGTCGACGGTCTCGGCGTTCCTGCGACGACTGCATGCGGCGTCGGCGCGGCTGGGGCACCTCGTGCGCTCGGGCGCGTCGACGCGCATCGATCGCGGCGCCGCCAACGTCACGGTGGTCGCGATCCAGTCGCTACACGAGCAGGCGCAACGCTTCGTGGTCGGCGCCCTGCTGAAGGAGACCTTCCAGCAGAAGGAGGCGACCGGTCAGCGTCTGCCGCTGTCGGTGATCGTGCTCGACGAGCTGAACAAGTACGCGCCGCGCGAGGGCACGAGCCCGTTGAAGGACATGCTGATCGACATCGCTCAGCGCGGCCGCTCGCTCGGCGTGCTGCTGGTCGGCGCGCAGCAGAGCGCGAGCCGGGTTGCGCCCGAGGTGCTCGAGAACGCGTCCATCCGGATCACCGGCCGGCTCGACGCCGCCGAGGCCGAGCGCGCGGAGTACGGCTGGATGCTGCCGTCGACGCGGGCCCGCGCGCGCTTGCTGAAGCCGGGCACGATGGTCGTAAGCCAGCCCGCCGTCCCGGTCCCGCTCGTCGTGACGTTCCCGTTCCCGCCGTGGGCGACCCGGCGCGAAGAGGTCGCCACAGACGGCGAGGACCCGTTCTCCGGTCTGTAGCGTCGCGGCATGCGCATCCTGCACACCGCCGACTGGCACGTCGGACGCCGGCTCGGCCGGCACGACCGCACCGAGGAGATGCGCGCGGCCCTCGATGAGGTCGCGCGCATCGCCGACGAGGAGCAGGTCGACCTGATCCTCGTCGCCGGCGACGTGTTCGACCGCGCCGCCCCGCCGGTCGAGTCGCTGTCGCTCGGCCTCACCGCGCTCACGCGCCTGGCTCGTGGCCGCCCGGTCGTCGTGGTCGCGGGCAACCACGACGCGCCGGAGCTGTTCGATGCGCTGGCGCCGCTCCTGCGCGACCGCGGCGTCCACGTGATCGGCAGGATCAAGGCGCCCGACGCCGGCGCGCTCCTCGGCCCCGGCGAGCTCGGCGTGCCCGCCGTCGTCGCGGGGTTCCCGTTCCTGCGCGAGGGACGCGTGATCGACTTCATGGCCGAAACGGGCACGTGGTACGGCGCCTACGCGCAGAAGGTCGCGGCGATCGCCGACGCCTACAACACCGCGCTCGTCGAGCGAGCGGGAACCGAGCTCGTGCCGATCCTCGTCGCGCACTTCATGGTCAGCGGCGTCCGGGTTGGGCGCAGCGAACGCGAGCTGCACATCGGCGACGCCTACACCGCCACGTCGCAGGCGATCCCCGCCGGACCCCAATACGTCGCGCTCGGCCACATCCACGCGCCCCAGCCCGTGCCCGGCGCCCCCGTGCCGGCCGCCTACTCGGGATCGCTGCTGCCGATGGACTTCGGAGAGGCGGGCGAGTCGAAGCGTGTCGTCATCGTCGACGTCGAGCCCGGCAGGCTCGCGACGTTGCGATCCGTGCCGATCCATGCCGGCCGGCCGCTCCAACAGGTCCGCGGCACATGGGAGGAGGTCGCCGCCCGCACCGATGAGCTCGCCGAGAGCTATCTCGACCTGACGATCGCCGTCGGCGGCCCCGACCCGGAACTCGGGCGACGTGCGGCGGCTCTGTTCCCCTATCTCGTGCGCGTCCGCGCCGAACGGCCGATCGCGGCCAGGCGGGAACGGTCCGGCGATGCGCGTCCCTCCGACGACGATCTGTACGCGGCGTTCGTGCGCGCCACGACCGGCGAAGATCCCCCGCCCGGGCTCGCCCAGCTCTTCGGCGCCACGATGGAGGAGGTCGCCGATGCGCCCGCGTGAGCTCACGATGCGCGGCTTCCGCTCCTATCAGGACGCCGTCACGTTCGACTTCCGCGACCGGCACCTCGTCGGCGTCGTCGGCCCGATCGGCGCGGGGAAATCGACGATCCTGGACGCGATCGCGTTCGCGTTGTTCGGCAGGACGCCGCGGGTGCAGCGCGACACACGCTCGTTGATCAACCAGGTCGCCGACGCGGCGCACGTGCAGCTGACGTTCGAGGTCGACGGCGCGATCTGGCGGATCACCCGCGTGCTCAAACGCAAGGGCCAGGGTCAGGTGCAGCTCGTCCGGCTCGCGGCCGACGCGCCCGATGCCGAACACGAGGAGGTCGTGCTGCTCGACCGGCCCGTGCGCGATCGGATCGAACGGCTGCTCGGGATGGACTTCGACACCTTCGGGCGCTCGGTGCTGCTCGCGCAGAACCGCTTCGCCGAGTTCCTGCTCGCGTCCGATGCGCCGCGGAACGCTGTGCTCAAGGGCGTCTTCGGATACGAACGGTTCGATGCCGCGCTCGCGGCGACGCGCGATCGGGTGGTCCGTGCGGAAACCGCGGTCGCGATGCTCGACGCGGACGGCGCCCGGCTTCTCCAGGCGCGGAGCGAGCTCGACACGGCACGCGCCGACCGGGACGAGGCGGTCTCCCGGCGCGACGCGATCGCGCGGTTGAAGCCCACGATCGACGCCTTGGACACCGAGTCGCGCGACGCCGCGGCTCGCGCCGAGCGCGCCGAACGCGACCTCGAGCTCATACGAAGGGTCACCGCAACCGTTCCCGACGACGAGGTCATCTCGGAGGTGCTGCTCGGGGCGTCGGCGGCCGAGCGAGACGTCTCGGCCGCGGCCGAGGCCGCCGAGACGGCCTCAGGCGACCGGCAGCATGCCGACGCGGCGCGAGACGCCGCCGCCGAGCGGATCGGCGACCTCCGTGCCTTCGCCGATCTCGTTGCGCAGATGCACGCGCACGCGGCGACCGTGACGGCCGCCACGACCGCGTTCGCCCGGGCGACCGAGCGCCTGAAGGCCGCGAACCACGCCGCGAGCGGCGCGGCCACCGCACGCGACGAGGCGGACGAGGCGGCGGGCGCCGCAGGCGCCGCGCTGGCCGAGGCCGCCGACGCGCTCACAGCAGCCGACGAGGCCGTCCATGCGGCCCGCCACGCGGAGATGGCGACGGCGCTTCGCCGGACGCTGGTGGCCGGCGAACCCTGCCCGGTCTGCGCGCAACCGGTCAAGACGAAGCCCCGGGCGGGCGCCGCGGCCGCGATCAAGGGGGCGGAGCGAGCACACGCGGCGGCGGTGGCACGCCGTGACAAGGCCGCGAAGGCGCATGAGCGCGCCACTACGCTCGCCGCCGAGGCGGCCGCGCATGCGGTCGCGGCGCTCGCCGACCGCGAGCGCGCCGCCGCGTCTGTGGACGAGGCGGAAACGGCAGTGACAACCGCCGAGGCCGCGCTTGCGACGACCCAGAGCGCGCTGGTCGATCAGCTCGGCGAGGGCGACCCCGCGGCCTTGCTCGACGAGCGGCAGGCCGAGCTTCGCGAGGCCGAGGCCGCCGCCCGCGAGGCCGCCGACCGCGAACGCGCCGTCCGCGACGCGCTCGATGCCGCCCGGCGCACGGCGGCCGAGGCGACCGCCCGGGCCGCGACGGTCCGTGAACGGCTCGCCGCGGCGTGGGGCGCCCTGGGCGAGGAACCGCTCGACGAGGATCTCGAGAAGGCAGCCGCGCAGATCCGTCGAACCCTCGAGGACCGGACCGAGACGGCGACGATCGAGCGCACGGAGGCGTCGGACACGGCCGCGGACATCCGAAGTCGGCGCGCCGCCGCGCTCGACGCCGCCGGTCTCGAGCTCGACGTCGACGTGGCCGCGGTCCTCACGCAGGCGGAGATCCGGGCCGCCGAAACGACCGAACGGGTCGCCGGGATCGAGCGCACCCTGGAGGCGGGCGCCGGGCTCGGCGAGCGGATCGAGGCGGCGCGGACCGACCTCGCCCTCGCGGAGCGTCTGCGTGACGACCTCCAGCCGTCGCGGTTCCTCGCGTGGCTCCTCGGCGAGGAGCGCGCCGCGCTCGCCGAGCTCGCGAGCGTGCACCTCGAAGCGCTGACCGACGGCGACTTCCGCTTCACCGACGACGAGACGTTCCACATCGTCGACGTGAACGCGGGCGGCACCGTCCGCGCGCCGGACTCCTTGTCGGGTGGCGAGACCTTCCTCGCCTCGCTCGCGCTCGCGCTGGCGCTCGCCGAGATGGTCACTCGCGGCGGGAGCCGTCTGGACGCCTTCTTCTTGGACGAGGGGTTCGGGAGCCTCGACCCCGAGCACATCGAGCTCGCGATGCGCGGGGTGGAGCACCTCGTCACCGGCGCCGACCGGCTGGTGATCCTCGTCTCGCACGTCGAACAGATGCACGCGTTGATCGAAGACTTGATCGTCTTGGACAAGGACGACGCGACGGCGACGTCTCGCGTCGTCTCGGGAGCAGAGCTCGCCGCGTCCGACGGACGGGGGACGACGTAGGGCGGCCTTCCGGCAGACGCCGTAGAGCGGCCGACCACTGAATCTCGCGCAGGGTCCTGCCGATAACCACTCACGGAGACCAGCTCGAAACGGCCGGTGGGGGCCGGATGCGAGCACCGAACAGGGTGGCAGGAAGCAGCGGGGGCCGCGAGATGATCGCTTCGTTGAAGGGGTACAGCCGCATCGCGCGGATCCTGCTGGGCATCCTGGGCGGGCTGCTGATCATCGGCATCATCGGCTCGCTGCTGATGGGCGTCCGCGCGAAGCGCAGCGCCGAAGACATGGTCGTCACGCAGGCGAGGGCGATCGCCGACAGCTCGTTGTCGCTGCTCTTCCAGCCGAGCGACCTGTCCGCGCCCGTGAGCGCCGCGCGCGCCGACGCGCTCACCACCCAGATCAAGAGCGTCGTCACCGACCCGAGCGACTTCGACGCCGTGACGATGTACTCGCCCGAAGGCACGATCTTGTACTCGACCGAGCCGGGCCGGACGGGCAACGAGCTTCCGGGCGAGAAGGATCAGATCAAAGAGGCGCTGAAGGACATCCCCCAGGTCAGCACGTACCAGGGAACCGTCTCGATCCTGCTGCCCTTCCAGTTCCGCTCCGGCGTCGGGGCGCCGGCGGCGGTCGAGCTCACCCGCTCCGACGCGCCGATCGCGAGCGCCGACAACCCGTGGAACACGAACGCGATGTTCCTGTTCGGCATGCTGATCGTGCTCGGCCTCGCCGTCTTCGGGGTGGCCCGTCTGCTGCAGGTGGCAACCGCGCAGGCGACGCCGGCCGAGGGCGCTCGGGCGACCGCCGCGCCGACGCCGCCGGTGGTTCGGCCCGCGGCCCAGCCCGGTCTCCGCGAGGAGGGTGAGGCCCGACGCAAGGCCGAGGATCGCGCCCGCGCCGCGGAGGAGCGGCTCGCGCTCCTGCAAGATCAGTACCGGAAGTCGCTCGAGGAGCTACAGAACTACCGGGACATCGCGCGGGAGCCGCGCGGGCCGGGCGACGCGGAGCTCGAGGAGCGTGCCCTGCGCGCCGAAGGGAACGTCCGCGACCTCGAGCACAAGGTCCAGACCCTCGACGGCGAGCGCGCCAAGCTGAGCGAGCAGCTCCGCGACGCGCTCCGCGTGCCGGTCGACGCCGACGCGGGCCGCGTCGCCGCCCTCGAGGCCGAGGCGATCGACCTTCGCGCCGAGCTCGAGGTCGCGAAGAACGAGCTCCGGGACGCGATCAGCCACGCCGGGCAGACCGGCGATCGCGACGGCGCCGACGCACGCCGGATGGCCGAGCTCGAGACCGAGGCGTCGCAGCTGCGCGCCGAGCTCGAGCTCGCCCGGACGGAGCTGCGCGAGGCGATCGTCCGCGCAGAACGGCACGACGCGGCGGCGGACGACTCCGAGATCCGCGCGGAGCTCGACGCGATGCACGTCGAGCTGCTGCGGACGAAGGACGATCTGACCACCGCGAACACCATCGCGGACCGAGCGCGCCGCGAGCTCGACGACGCGCGAACCGAGCTGCGTGCGCTCCGCAACGAGGAGCAGCGCGCCGCGATGCTGCAGGACGAGCTCCGCGCCGCCAAGGCCGAGCTCGAGAGCCGGGAGGCCTCCTACCGCGCGGACCTGGTCGAGCGCGAGGCCGATCTCGAGGAGAAGGTGCGCGAGACGCGCGAGGCGTTCCAGCAACAACTGACGGAGATGGAGGCGTCCTACCGGGCGCAGGTGCAGCAGGCCGAAGCGCAGCTCGCCGACCGCATCCTGGAGGCGGAGGCCACCGCGCGGCGCGCCGCCGCCGAGCTCGAAACCGCGCGCGTGGACCTCGACACGATGCAGGAGGACCTGCACGCGGCTCGCAGTGAGGCCGAGAGCCGCGAGCAACGCGTGCTGCAGGCTCACGAGGAGCTGCTCAAGGCTCGCCAGGAGACCAAAGACCTCGCCCGGGAGATCAAGGAGCGCACCACCACGGTCGCCCAGGCGCACAAGGATGCCGACGACATCCGCCGCTCGCTCGTTGCGGCGCAGGCCGACCTCTCCCGGGCCGACGGCGCGATCGACGAAGCCCGCGCCGAGCTCGAGATGGAGCGCCAGCGCGCAGACGAGGCAGATCAGGTGGCGACGACCGCCGCGCGCGAGCGGGACCAGCTGCAGGAGCGGCTCGACAAGCTGGTCCGCCAGCTCGACGACGCCGCCGCCGACAACCAGGAGCTCAACCGGCGGCTCCAGGACTTCGAAGCGCGCCGCCAGCTCGAACTCGCCGACGACCAAGGGCGGACGCAGATCGACGAGCTCCTGCGCGTCACGCAGGAACGGCTCGCCGGCCAGACCGAGAAGCTCATCACCGCCGAGGACCGCGTCCGCGAGCTGGAGCTCGAGGTGACGACGGCGAGCGAGCGCGCCGATCTCGCCGAGGCCGAGATCCGAACACACCAGATGTCCGACGCCCTGCGTGAGATGCGCGAGCAGGACGTCGCCACGACCCGCGACGCCGCCACGCAGCGCGAGGTCTCGGCGGCCACGTCGTCCGCGATCGAGGCCGGTGCACTCCAGGACCGCCGGTCGACGTCGCCGCTGCTGCGCGAGCTCTCGGTGGACGCGAAGCGCTCGCTCGCGAAGATCGACGGCATCACGAAGCTGCTCAAGCACAAGAAGGACGCGAAGGACCAGGCGCAGCTCATGAAGCAGCTGGCGACCTACACGCGCCGGCTCGACCACGCCGTGGCCGACATCGCCGATGCGGAGAAGCTCGCGAACGGCACGATCGAGCTTTCGATCAAGCGGGCCGACATGGAGGCGCTGGTCAACCGCGTCGTCGAGGAGTCGAGCGCCGACGCCGACCACGACATCCGCGTGGTGGCCGGCCCGCTGAAGCTCCGGGTCGACGCGGGGCGCACGGAACGGATCGTGGCGGGTCTCCTGCAGATCGCGACCGAGCGGACGCAGAACGGCAAGACGATCGTCGTCCGTCTGCAGCAGACCGAGGGCGGCGCGACGATCTCCGTCGAAGACCCCGGTCAGCCATCGGAGGCCGCCGTCTCGGCGATCGTCCGGACGTTCGCCGAGATCCAGGGCGGGTCGATCAAGGCGGAGGCCATCGAGGGGGGCACGGGGTTCCGCGTGTTCTTGCCCGACGGCGCGGGCACCGGCGCGGCGCCCAAGCTGCAGATCACCGTCGACGAGGTCGACGGCGAGCAGGGGGATCAGGGGGAGGACGCCTGGGAGGCCGAGGCGGCGCACCAGGAACTCGCAGCGGAGCTCCGCCGGTTCGCGCAGCTGCAGGGTGACGCGAAGGGGTAGGCGGACGCCCGGTCAGGCGCGGCGCACGATCAGCGCGTCGCCCTGGCCGCCGCCGCCGCAGATCGCGGCGGCGGCGAGCTCCGCGTCACGGCGGCGCATCTCCAACGCCGCCGTCAAGACGATCCGCGCGCCGCTGGCGCCGATCGGATGGCCGAGCGCCACCGCTCCCCCGTTCGGGTTCACGATCGCCTCGTCGACGCCGAGCATCCGCGTCGCGTGCACCGCCACCCCCGCGAAAGCTTCGTTGATCTCGACGACGTCCAGGTCGTCCGCGGTCGCGCCGATCCGCTTCAACGCCTTCTCCAGCGCGAGCGCGGGCACGGTGTGCAGCGACGCGAACCGGTCGGCGGACATGCCGTACGCCTCGATCCGCGCGAGGGGCGTGAGCCCGAGCCGGCGGACGGCGTCCTCACTCGCCACGACGACCGCGCACGCGCCGTCACTGATCTGTGACGCGTTGCCCGCGGTGACGGTGCCGTCTTCGGTGAACGCCGGCCGCAGGGTCGCGAGCCGCTCGATGGTCGTGTCGGGTCTGATGCCCTCGTCGCGGTCGACGAGCGCCGGATCGCCTTTGCGCTGCGCCACCGAGACGGGCACGACCTCGTCGCTGAACCGGCCGGCGTCCCACGCGTCGGCCGCGCGCGTATGCGAGCGCACCGCCCAGGCGTCCTGGTCGGCACGGTCGACGCCGAACTCACGGTTCATCGCGTCGGTGCCCTCGCCCATATGCCGGTCATCGAACGCACACCACAGGCCGTCGTGGATCATCGTGTCGAGCATCGGGCTGTTGCCCAGGCGCTGGCCGTCGCGCGCACGCGGGATCACGTAGGGCGCGTTCGTCATCGACTCCATCCCGCCCGCGACGGCCACCTCGATCTCTCCGGCGCGGATCATCTGGTCGGCCGTCGCGATGGCGGCGAGTCCCGAGAGGCAGACCTTGTTCACGGTCAGGGCCGGAACGTCGATCGGGATCCCTGCGGCGACCGCGGCTTGCCGGGCCGTGATCTGGCCCTGCCCGGCCTGCAAGACGTGGCCCATGATCGTGTACTCGACCTCGTCGGGCGCCACGCCCGCCCGCTGGAGCGCACCGCGGATCACCACCGAGCCGAGCTCCACAGCCTTCAACGGCGCGAGCCCGCCCTGGAACCGGCCGATCGGGGTGCGGACGCCGGCGACGAGGTACGAGGCGCTCATGCAGCGAGTTTACGGCCGGAGCCGCCGATCCCGGACGTCGTCAGGGACGGTTCGCGATCGCCTTCTCGATGACCTCGAGGATGTCGTCTCGGACGAGCTCGTCGCGCGCGAGGAGCGCCTGGACCAGCGCGGTGTGCACGTCTCGATTCTCCTCGAGCACCGCGGCCACGCGCTCACGTTGGGCCGTCAGGATGTCCTCGACCTTCTGCTTGGTCTCGGCGTTCGCGAGGACCTTGCCCACGAGGTTCGACTTCGACAGAGGCCCGTCGGCGACGGCCTCGTAGCTGATCAACGACCCTGCCATGCCGAACGAGCCGACCATCTGCGCGGCCAAACCCGTCGCGTGCGCGAGGTCGGCGCCGGGACCGGTCCCGGACTCGCCGAGACAGAGCTCTTCGGCGGCGAGGCCGCCGAGCGCGATCGCGATCCCGGCCTCGATCTCCGAGCGGGTGCGCGTCAAACGCTCCTCTTCGTCGCTGTGCGCGAGCAACCCCAGCGAGCCGCGCCGCTTGATGATCGACAGGACCTCCAGGCGACGCCCCTTCCCGAAGAAGTACGCAACCGTCGCGTGGCCGGCCTCGTGCGTCGCGACCGCCTCGCGGTCGAAGTCGGTGTAGGCGGTGGTCTGCTTCAGCCCGACCTCTTCGTCGAACTTCGCGTCCATCACGTCGCGCAAGCGCATCTGGCGCCGACCGTCGCGGAGCGCCACGAGCAGCGCCTCGTCGAAGAGGTGCTCGATCATGACCGGCGTGTACCCGAACGTCTCGGACGCGACGCGGTCCCTCGTCTCGTCGGTGTCCAACTCGGGCTCGTGCACCTTGCGCACGAGGAAGAAGTCGATCAGCTCACGGCGCTCCTGCTTGGTGGGCACGTCGAAGTACAGACGGCGGTCGAAGCGCCCGGGCCGAAGCAGCGCCGCGTCGAGCGAGTCGCCGCGGTTCGTGGCCGCGATCAGCAGGATGTTCGAGTACTCCGCGCGCATCGGCGTCATCTGCCACGACGGCGGCAGGTAGCCGTTCACCCACGAGATCATCTTCGCCTTCATCCGGCGGCCGAGCGGCGGCTGGTCGAACGACTGCATCTGGATCAGCAGCTCGTTCACCATGTTGTTCGCGTCGCCGCCGCCGAAGAAGGCCGACGTCGTCCGCGACAGGTCCGTCGGCGCGGGCACGGCCGCAGACCCGCCGCCACGGGTCATGGCCACCGCGTCGATCTCCTCGATGAAGCCGATCGCGCCCCCTTCCTTGCGCGCTGCTTTCCGGAGCTTGCGGAAGAACGACCGGATCCGGAACGCCGACATGCCTTGCCACATGGACTGGAACGCCGGCGCCGGGATGAACAGGAACGGCACGCCCGCCTGCTTGGCCATCGCCTTGGCGAGGAACGTCTTGCCGGTTCCGGGAGGACCTTCGAACAAGATGCCGCGGCGTGGTGTGCCGCCGAGCTCCTCGCGGAAGGTCGCATAGCCGAGGAAGACGTCGAGCGAGCGCATGACCTCTTCCACCTGGTTGTCGAGGCCCTTGATGTCGGTGAGCCCGACCTCGACCTGCTCGGGGTAGACCGTGATGTGCGGCGAACGCCCGTTCATCAGCATCATGAGCGGCATCCCGATGATCGCGATCAACATCACGAGCGGCGGGATGAAGAAGATCGCGTCGGAGCCGAAGTGGGGCATCCCGAGCGAGAAGCCCGAGGACCACAACCGGTACAACAGGTAGTCGATCAGCCCGACGAAGATGATCGCGCGGAGCACCTTCTTGAGGCGTGTGCGCTCTCGCTGACGGAAGACATCGGCGCGGCCTTTGGTGGTCAGCTGCGATCCGACCAACAACGCGCTCTGCGTGGTCGTTTCCTCGTTGCGCACGGTGGCTCCTCGCGCGTTTGGGCCGATCGGGGCATCGGCCGGGGTGGTCCGTGAGTGCCACGCTACATCGGATGCCGTTTGCGACGCATCAGACTTCCGGCGGTGTCGCCGGGGTGCGAACGCAGGGGACCGAGCGTCGTGCGCCCGCGGTGCATCCGGCACAGGACCTGCGCCGCAAGCCGTGAGCCCGTTGCGCGCGGATGCTGCGATACGCTCCGCTGCTCATGGCCCGCACGAAGAAGCCGCCGATCGCGCAGCGCGATCGCGCCGTGATCGGCGCGTTGCTCCGAGATCTGCGGCGTGCGGCCGGCTACCGCTCGGTCGACGCGGCCGCCGAGACGAAGGGGTGTCCGGCGTCGCGCCAGACGATCTACCAGTACGAGCGCGGCGCGATGAGCCCGTCGCTCCCCCAGTTCCTCGAGCTCGTGTCGTTCTACGTGTTGGAGGCGCCGCGCGGCGTCGACGCGAAGCCCGACGCCGATCTTCGCGCGCACGGCGTGGCGGCGGTGACCCGCGCGCTCGACCTGCCCGCCTACCACGTCGCGACGGCCCGGGAGCTGATCGCGAAGATGCAGCCGGTCGCCGGAGCGGCGCGATGATCGCCCTGACGGACATCGACCACGTCGGCATCGCAGTGTCCGATCTCGACGATGCGGTCGCGAGCTACGAACGGCTGCTCGGCGTCGTACCGACCCATCGCGAGCGCGTCGAGGATCAAGGCGTCGAGGAGGTGCTGTTCGCGGTTGGCTCGTCCTACATCCAGCTGCTCGGCGCGCTGGCTCCGGACACGCCTGTCGGTCGGTCGCTTGCCGCGCGCGGGCCCGGCATGCACCACATCGCCTACCGCGTCGACGATGTCGCGAGCGCGCTCGACCATCTGCGCGCCGAAGGCGGGCGGCTCATCGACGAGGCGCCGCGGCCAGGATCGCGGAACACGCTGATCGCGTTCGTGCACCCCGCCGCGCTGGGCGGCGTGTTGGTGGAGCTCGTGCAGGAGCGCTAGTGCCTCCCCACGTCACGCGCCCGTGCGCGTTCGTGTTCCTGCGAGCCGATGACCTCGTGATCGTCTCCGAGATGCACGACACGATCGAAGGCGTCTTCTATCGCCCGCCGGGAGGCGGGATCGAGTTCCAGGAAACGTCCATGGAAGCGGCCCGGCGCGAGCTCCAGGAAGAGCTTGGCATCGACCTCGACGACCTCGCCCTCCTGGGCGTCCGCGAGGAGATCTTCATGCACCAGGGCAGCCCGTACCATGAGATCGCCTTCGTCTACGAAGCGTGGCTCACGCCCGACGCGCTGCAGCCACTCGAGGGCACGGCCATCGTCGAAGCGGACGGTGACATCGAGATCGCTCGCGTCGTCGATGTCGCCGATCTCCGCGCGGGGCGCTTCACGCCCCTGTATCCCGAGGGCGTGCTCGACCTGCTCGGCTGACGCTAGGCCGCGCCGGTGCCGGGGCCCGCGGCGCCCACGAGACAGCTCACGTTGCCCTCCGGGAGTTGCCCGTCGCCCATCAACTGATGCGCCTCGGGGATCTCGCCGTACGCATACGTGTGCCCGAGCGTCGTCACCACCTTGCCCTCGCGGACGAGGTCGTTGAACGCCAGGGCCTGCTCGTCGTTCATCAGATGGGAGCCTTGGTAGCGCTTCTGCATGAACCACAGATAGCGCACGTCGATCACCGTGTCGTACCCGGTGGTGCCGGCGCAGATGACGATCATTCCCCCGCGGTCGCACACGAAGTTCGACGTCGGGATCGTGTCCTGCCCCGGGTGGTCGAACACGATCCGCGGGCTCGCCTTCTCGCCGAGCGCCTCCCAGAAGGCCTTGCCGAACGCCTTGGCGCCGTCGAGCCAGCCCTTCCAGTCGGGTGAGTCCCACGCGGGCGGCACGCCCCAATGGTCGAAGTTCTTGCGGTTGATGTAGCCGACGGCGCCGAGCTGCTTCGCGTACTCGCCCTTCTCGTCGGTGGACACCACGGCGACGGCCCGGCCGCCCGCGATGGTGACGAGCTGCACCGCGAGTGACCCGAGGCCGCCGGAACCGCCCCACACGAGCACGGGGTCTCCCGGCTCGACCACGTTGGGCGGCCAGCCGAACAGCATCCGGTACGCGGTGCCGCCGGTCAGCGTCGGCGCGGCGGCCTCTTCCCACGTCAGCTGTTCTGCCTTCGGCATGCACTGGTGGTCCTGGACCTTCGTGAACTGCGCCATCGATCCCCAGCAGGTGTCGTAGCCCCAGACCCGGAAGCTGCCCGCGAGCCCCGGATCCTTGCCGGCACGCACCCACGGATCGTCGAGGTCCCATTGCCCCGGGTGCACGGTGACCGGATCGCCGACCTGTACACCGGTGACGTCGGAACCAACGGCGTAGACGATCCCGCTCGCGTCGGAGCCCACGATGTGGAAGTCGGTCGGCTCGTTCCATCGAGCTTGCGTCTTCGTGACGTCGACCGGGATCCCGCGCGCGGCCCACACGTTGTTGAAGTTGACGCCGGCGGCCATGACGGCGACCAGCACGTCGCGCGGCCCGAGCTCGGGGACGTCGATCACCTCGTCGCGGATCGCGTCGCGCGGCTCGCCGTAGCGGTCGGGCCGCACCAGCATGGCGTGCATCTGCGGCGGCACCTCGCCGAGCGGCGGCAGCTCCCCGATGTCGTAGACGTCCTTGCCCATGGTTCTCACCCTTTTCGCTCGATCCGGAACGAGAGCGGGAACCCTAGCAATCGGCGCGAAGACGGGGCGTCAGTTGCCCACGACGGGGCCGAACGGTCCCGGGTCGGCGCTCGGGCACACGTCGAGCCTGGGGCACCACGTGCACCACCGTCCGGGTGTGAGCACCGGCTCGCGCCCGCCGCGGAGCGCGGCCGCCGACCGGGCCGCCGCGATCACGCGGTCCGCGGCGTGGAACAGCAGCTCCTCGTGGACGTCCTCGACCTGCCAGGTGCCCCCCTCCAAGAAGAACGAGGCGACCCGGTAGGGCGGCACGCCGAAGCGCAGCGTGTGCAGCAGCGCATACGCGCGGTTGTCTTCCGCGTGTTGCGGGTACGCGCCGCCGGTCTTGAGGTCGATGAGCAGCCGCTGCGCACGCATCGGCTGCATCCGGTCGGGGCGACCGACCACGAGGTCGACCTTGCCGGACACGACGAGCGACCCGCCGAGCAACTCGGCCTTCATGGGCAGCTCGACCATCGGCGCGAGCTCGCGTCGGAGATCGCGCAGCGGCGGGAACGACCCTTCGAACAGCGCGGTGCGACGTGCCACCTCCATCAACAGGTCGTCCTGCTCGGCGGTCGCGAGATCGCGCCAATACTCCGCGAACCGCTCCTCACGGTCGGCGGTCCGTGTGGCGGCGATCGAGGCGGCGTCGTGCGGCTCGAGCGTCTCGCGCGCGCCGACGACGACCTCGATCGCGCGGTGCTGCACGACCCCGAGTGCGGTCGCGCGGCTGTGGGCGAACGCCGGACCTTCGCCGGCGAGCTTGGACCAGAAGGTGCCCTCGCACCGGTCGAGGTCGTTCAACCGCTCCTTGCCGAGCCACAGCGGGTCGCCGAGCTCGAGGTCGCGGGCGGCCTGCTCGATCCGGTCGCGCAGCCGCTGCGGCAGGTCGGCCGGGAAGACGGGCCGCTCGGTGCCGATCAGCTGGTCGAGGGTGCGCTGCTGTGGTTCGGTCAGCTGCATGCCAGCATGCTAGGAGGCGATGCCGACATCTCGAGGGAACCCGGACGATATCGTCCGCGCGCTCGCCGATCCGGAACGGGTGGCGATCGCGGGCGTGCTGGCGCGCGCCGATCGCACGGCCGACGAGCTCGCCGAGGACCTCGGCGTCGAGACGAGGCGCGTGATGGCGCAGCTCGGCAAGCTGGCCTCCGCAGGCGTCGTCTCCGTCGCCGACGATCGCCGGACCTACCGTCTGGACGTCGACACGCTGCGGCAAGCCGCCGAGATCGTCGGTCCTCCGCGCGAGGCGGGCCTTGCGCTCGGCGCCGCCACCGACGACGAGGAGTACGTCCTCAAGACCTTCTTCCGCAACGGGCGACTGACGGAGATCCCGATGAAACGATCGAAGCGCCGGATCGTCCTGGAGCGTGTCGCGCTCGAGTTCGAACCCGGACGTCGCTACGACGAGAAAGAGGTGAACGCCATCGTTGGGGCGTTCTTCACCGACCACGCGTCGCTGCGCCGTTATCTCGTCGACGAGGGGTTCCTCGACCGCGATCACGGCGAGTATTGGCGGGCCGGCGGCCGGGTCGACGTCGACTGACGCCTGCTAGGGTCGGCGGGTGCCGAAGCGGTTCCTCGCGACCGTCGTCACCCTCCCCCTGATCCTCGGAATCGTGACGATGGCGCCGACACATGCCAAGCCCGGCGTCGGGCCCTGCGACCTCTCCCCTGCTTCCGGAGAGACGGTTGCGCATCTCATGCGCCGGCGGATCAGATGCTCGGTCGAGCGCTTCGGACCCATCGGCGGCGGCGCGTCGCGCGCGATCTGTATCGCCAAGCGGGAGAGCGGGCTCGATCCGAGCGCCGAGTCCACGACGGGCATGTACGTCGGGCTGTTCCAGCAAGCGTCCAAGATGTGGCCCAAGCGCTACAAGGCGTGGACGCGAGCGTCGTGGCAACTCTCCAAGAACGCGAAGAACGGGCGCTCCAACGCCATCGTCACGATCGAGATGGTGCACGCCGCCGGCGGGTGGAAGAACGCCGGCTGGCGCGTCCAGGGCTGCTGAACGCCCCCGCGGGAGCGCTCCCCTAGACTCCGACCATGGCCAAGACCGAGAAACCTCCCGCGGAGGAACGGACCGTCGAGGACCGGATCGAGGAGCTCCGGGAACGGCGAGCCGCCGCACTGATGCCCGCCGGCCCCGAGGCCGCGAACAAGCAGCACGACAAGGGGAAGCTCACCGCGCGCGAGCGACTCGACATCCTGATGGACGCCGGCTCGTTCGTGGAGACCGACCCCTTCACGGTGCACCGCTCGCACGACTTCGGGATGGACAAGCGCAAGCCCCCGGGCGACGGCATCGTCACCGGCTACGGCACGATCGACGGGCGCAAGGTGTTCGTCGCGTCGCAGGACTTCACCGTGTTCGGCGGGTCGATGGGCGAGGTCGTCGCCCAGAAGGTATGCAAGGTCATGGACCTGGCGTTGCAGACCGGCGCGCCGTTCATCCAGATCAACGACTCCGGCGGCGCGCGGATCCAGGAGGGCGCGGCGTCGCTCGCGGGGTACGGCTACATCTTCGAGCGGAACGTGCGCGCGAGCGGGGTTATCCCGCAGATCAGCGTGATCATGGGACCGTGCGCCGGCGGCGCCGTGTACTCGCCCGCCATCACGGACTTCACCTTCATGGTGAAGGAGACGTCGCACATGTTCATCACGGGACCGGACGTGATCAAGACGGTCACCGGCGAGGACGTGACGATGGAGGCGCTCGGCGGCGCGATGACCCACGCGACGCAATCAGGCGTCGCCTCGTTCATCGGCGAAGACGACGAGGACGTGCTGATGCGCGTCCGATACCTGCTGTCGTTCCTGCCGTCGAACAACCTCGAGGATCCGCCGGCGTACGCCACGACCGACGACCCGGAGCGGCTCACCGACGCGTTGACGCACCTCGTGCCCGACCGCGCGGCCGAGGCCTACGACATGCACGAGGTGATCCGCTACGTCGTGGACGAGGGCGAGTTCCTGGAGGTGTTCCCGCTGTGGGCGGCGAACATCGTGACCGGGTTCGCGCGGCTCGACGGGCGGAGCGTCGGCGTCATCGCCAACCAGCCGAAGGTCCTCGCCGGCACGCTGGACATCGACGCCAGCGAGAAGGCGAGCCGGTTCGTCCGGTTCTGCGACGCCTTCAACATCCCGATCCTCACGTTCGTCGACGTGCCGGGGTTCCTGCCGGGCACGACCCAGGAGTACAACGGGATCATCCGGCACGGGGCGAAGCTGCTGTACGCCTTCGCGGAGTCGACCGTGCCGCGGATGACGGTCATCACGCGCAAGGCGTACGGGGGCGCGTACCTGGTCATGAACTCGAAGCATCTGCGCGCCGACGCGTCGTTCGCGTGGCCGACCGCCGAGATCGCGGTGATGGGCGCCGAGGGCGCGGTCAACGTCGTGTTCCGCAAGGAGATCGAGCAGGCCGACGACTCGGCCGCGCGGCGGGCCGAGCTGATCACCGAGTACCGCGACAAGTTCTCGACGCCGTACGCGGCGGCCGAGCGCGGGTTCATCGACGACGTGATCGAGCCGGCGGAGACCCGGCCTCGGCTGATCAAGGCGTTGCGGATGCTCTCGACCAAGCGCGAGGCGGTCCCCGCCCGCAAGCACGGCAACATCCCCCTGTAGCTGCACGGAGCAGCGAGGAGCCAGCGTGTTCGAGACCGACGACGGACGAAAGATCGACGTGCCCGAGGGCCTGACCCTCGAAGAGGAGCGCGCGGTGTTGATGGCGCTCGAGCGCTACTTCGTCGCCGAGAACCCGAAACCCGCGCCGTGGGTGCTTCAGGGCCGGATCGAAGCGACGGGCTACGGCGCGCTGCAGGTCCGGCGGTTCGCGCGCGAGCCCTGGCACGGGCAGTGGGTGGAGTTCGCACGCAAGGGCGTCCCGCCGATGCACGGTCGGAGCGACGTCCGGTGACGCCATCATCGGTCACGCCGATCGATCCCGCGACGCTTCCCCGCGAGGACCCGCGGCTCGATCAGCGGTGGCCCACGACGCTGGACGGCGTATCGACCGACGAGGTCGCCGAGATCGTGCAGCTTCTGGACGATGCAGGGATCGCGTGCCACGTCGAGACCGTGTCGCCACGGATCGCCGGTCTTGGACTTCACGTCGCCGGTCTGTACGACGTCCTCGTCAGCGAGGAGGATCTGCGCGCCGCCGTCGCGGTGCTGTCGCCGGCGTTCCCGGAGCGGTTCCCCGGCGAGAAACTGCCGGACGACAGCCTGTGGCCCGGCGACGCCTTCGGCAAGGACCCACGCGTGCTGTGCCGACTGTCGTGGGCGCAGAGCTGGGACCTGGCGGCCGCGCTCGGGCGCGCCGGCATCAAGGCGATCGTGCTGCCCGACGACGTGCCCGCTCCCGAGCCGCCGGCGAGCGAGTCCCTCGGCGACGCGCTCGCCGAAGAAGCGCACGGCCTGCTCACCGAGGTCGAGGACATCACCGATATCGGTCCGGGAACGCCGCACCATACGCCCGTCGAAGATCGCTGGTACGTCGTCGTGGTCCTGCAACCCGATCTGGACCGCGCCGCCGCGCTCGCGTCGAAGGCGCTCGGATCGGGGTTCGAGCTCGACGGCAGCGCCTACGACGGATAACGCGGTGCCGGCCTCGAAGACGAAGGGGGCCGTCGACCGCACCGACGCGCTCGCCATCTTCGCGCGCGAAGGCTGCTCCGAGCCACGCTCGTGGGCGAACGGCCCCGGCGACACCTACGGGCGCCATGAGCACCCCCGCGCGAAGGTTGTGTTCTGCCTCGAGGGCGCGATCATCTTCCACACCGACGACGGCGACGTCGCGCTCGAGGCCGGCGACCGCCTGGATCTCCCTGCGCGAACGCCGCACGCGGCGACGGTCGGTGCGTCGGGATGCGCGTGCGTAGAGGCATGGGGCCGATGAGGATCGCGTTCCACGTCGACCAGTTGTGGTTCTCGGCGCCCGGCGGGATCGGGACGTACGTGTCGCACCTCGCGTCCGAGCTTCCGGCGGTTGCCCCCGACGACGAGCTCGTCCCCTTCTCGGCGTCGTGGGCGGGCCGCCCGTCGCCCGAAGGCGTGCCGGCGGCGACGCGGTCGGTCGGCATGCCGATCCGGGCGCTGTACCCGATGTGGGCGTGGAGCCGCCGGCCCAACCTTCCGCAGCGGTTCGGGACGCTCGATGCGATCCATGCGACGAACCCGGCTGCGATCCCGCCGGCCCGGCCGGGGCAGGCGCTCGTCGTGACGATCCACGACCTCGCGTTCGAACGCTACCCGGAGCTGTACCCGCCGCGGTGGCGACGCCTCTATCAACGTGGGCTCGAGATCGCGGTGCGCGAAGCGCATGCGGTGCTTGCACCGTCCCGCCACGCGGCCGCGGCCGTCGCCGCCCACGGCGTGGAGCGCGAGCGGATCCACATCACGCCGCTGGCCGCCGATCCTCCGGCCGAGGCCGGAACGGCGTCAACCCCGCCGTACGACGGACCGTACGTCTTGTTCGTCGGAACCCTTGAGCCTCGTAAGAATCTGCCGCGGCTGGTGCGGGCGTTCCGCGCGGCCGTCGGCGACGCGTCGCTGCCCCACCAGCTGATCCTCGCCGGCCCGACGGGATGGCAGCAGGACACGCTGGCGAACGCGCTCGCGGCCGACGGTGGCGGTCGCGTCCACTTGCCCGGGCGCGTGGGTCGCCAAGAGCTCGAGGCGTTGTATCGCGGTGCGGACGCCGTCGCGTATCCATCGCTCTACGAGGGGTTCGGGCTGCCGGTGCTGGAGGCGCTCGCGCACGGGCGGCCGACGCTCACGTCGAGCACGTCGTCGATCCCCGAGGTGGCCGACGATGCCGCGTTGCTCGTCGACCCCGAGGACGACGACGCGATCGCCGCCGGCCTCGTGCGGATCCTGACCGACGAGCCCCTGCGTGCCGAACTCATGTCGAAGGGTCCCGCGCGCGCCGCGTCGTTCTCCTGGGCGGCAACCGCCCGCGCTACCCTCGAGGCCTACCGCGACGCACTGGAGCGAGTTGGCAGATGAAGGTGTCGCTGATCGCGACCGTGTTGAACGCCGAGGAGCACATCGACGCGTTCCTCGCCTCGATCGCGGCGCAGGCGCGCAGGCCCGACGAGGTGGTCGTCGTCGACGGCGGCTCGACCGACGGAACCCTCGCACGATTGCGCGACGCGAAAGACGCGATCACGCTGATCGAGGACCCTGGCGCGAACATCGCTCGCGGGCGGAACCGCGCGATCGCCGCCTCGGCGCACGACGTGATCGCGGTCGCCGACGCCGACTGCGCGTACGGACCCGGCTGGCTGGGCGCGTTGATCGCGCCGCTCGAGGGCGGCGCCGATGTCGCGATGGGGTGGACCGAGCCCGTGATCGAGTCACTGCTCGACGCGTGCGTCGCCTCGCTCGGCTTCCCGCTCGCCGCCGCTGAGGCCGACGAAGCGGCGTTCATGCCGAGCGCGCGGAGCGTCGCGTTCCGACGGGAGGCCATCGATGCGATCGGCGGCTACCCCGAGTGGCTCGCGATCGGCGAGGACATGTGGGTCAACCACCGCTGGCGCGAGCGCGGGTTCGCGATGCGGATGGCGCCGGACGCGGTCGCGCGATGGCACCCGCGCGGGTCGCTCGGCGCGATCTGGATGCAGTACGTGCGATACGCGCGCGGCGACGGCCAGGCGGGGATGTACCCGGAGCGGCACACGCTTCGGTTCGCGGTCTACGGCGCGCTGGCGGTCGCGCTCGCGTCGCGTCGGACGTGGCCGAAGCTCGTCGCCGTGGGCGGCGCGATCGCCTACGCGCGCACGCCGGTCGCTCGGGCGCGGTCGCGGCTCACGGCGCCACGCGATCGCGCCATCGCCACACTCGCCGTCCCGGCCGTGCTGGCCTTCACCGACGTCGCGAAGATGTGCGGCTACGCGTTGGGGCTCGCCGACCGTCTGACCGGCCGCGTTCGCCCTCAGTAGGTGTAGAACCCCTCACCGGTCTTGCGGCCGAGCTTCCCGTCCGCAACGAGCGACCGGAGCATCGCCGGAGCCTCGTACCGCGGTTCGCCGAATGCGCGGTGAAGCACGTCGCCGATCGACACGACGGTGTCGAGCCCGATGAGATCGGACAGGCGCAACGGCCCCATCGGGTGCGCGAGCCCGAGCTGGATCGCCGTGTCGATGTCTTCCTTGGTCGCGAACCCGCGCTCGTACAGGCGGATCGCGTCGAACAGGTACGGGATCAGCAGCCGGTTCACGATGAAGCCGGCCTCGTCCGACGATCGCACGCAGGTCTTGCCGAGCACCTGGCTGCCGAACGCCTCGGCGAGCGCATAGGTCTCGTCGCTCGTCGCGGCCGACGGCGTGAGCTCGATCAGCCCCATCACCGGCACGGGGTTGAAGAAATGCATACCGACCACGCGATCGGGCCGCCCGGATGCCTCGCCGAGCGAGGCGATCGGGATCGACGACGTATTCGACGCCAGCACGATCTCGTCGCGAACGTTCGAACCCAGCCGCTCGAAGATCGCGCGCTTGGCCTCGGGATCCTCCGTGGCCGCCTCGATCACGAGGTCGACGGCGGCGAGCTGGGCCACGTCTTGCACGGCGTCGATGCGGTCCAGCGCGGCGTCACGCGCGGCGGCGTCGAGCTTGCCCCTCGAGACGGCCGCATCGACGGACCGCACGATGCGCGCGCGGCCGGCAGCGATGAGCTCGGCGTCGCCCTCCGCGTAGGTGACCCGAAGTCCTGCCCGCGCACATACCTCCACGATCCCGGAGCCCATCAAGCCGCATCCGACCACGCCGATATGCCGTACATCCTGCGCGTTCACCCGAACCCCCGCGTCGGAAGGTGCGTACGATAGACGAGATGACGACCCGCGGGTCCTCTCGGCCCTCCCTGGTCTTCGGCCTCGCCTTGGGCGGGGTGCTGCTCGGGCACACGGTTGCCTACCGCCTGCTGCTGCCCGACGCGCACGCCCGTGCGGTGGAACTCGCCGCGTCGGGCCATGGGTACCTGAGCGGAGCCAACGTTGTCGGCCTCGTCGCATCCGTCGCCGCGCTCGCCGCGCTGTTCCTCGGCGCGATCCTTCGGACGAACCAGACGACGCCCGGCCACATCGGGACCCGGCTCGTCGGCTTCCAGATGGCCGCCTTCGTGGCGATGGAGGTGCTCGAGCGGATCGCGTCCGGTGGTGGCGCCCACCACCTCCCCGCCGTGCTGCTGATCGGCCTGCCGGTCCAAGCGGTGATCGCGGTCCTCGTCGCCCTCTTCGCGCGGTTGCTGCTGCATGTCGCGGCGGCCATCGCGGGCCTGCTCGACCGGACGCCCGCGTGGCGAGGGGCCGTCGTCGCGTTCGTCGACGGCTCGTCGGTCCTGCGCCGGCGGCCGCGCACCGGCCGTCCGCCCGGCCGCGCTCCTCCGTCGTTCCTGGTCCTCGCCTGAGGCACGGTCGCGCCTGCTGTGGCGCGACCCGACCACGAACGAACGGAAGGAGCGACATCCGATGCCACGTATCCTCGCGATCTCCGCGCTCGCGGGCGCGTTCATCCTGCTGCTCGCAGGGCCCGCGCTTGCCCACGGGGAATATGACCACCGCGATATCGCCATCGCGACCGGGTTCCTGACGGAGCCCGCCTACGTCGGCCAGCCCAACGCCGTCGAACTCGAGATCTCGAAGGCCGGGAAGCCGGTCACCGACGTCGGGCAAGGTGACCTCAAGGTCGGCGTCTCGTTCGCCGGGCAGAGCACAGCCTTGACGCTCGAGCCCAACTTCGAGGTCGGCGAATGGGGCACGCCGGGCGACTACATCGCCTCGTTCATCCCGACCGAGCCGGGGAAGTACACGTTCACCGTCGCCGGGACCGTCGCCGGCGAGCAGATCAAGTACTCGATGACGTCGGGTCCCGCCACGTTCAGTGAGGTGCAAGATCCCGCGCCGGCGATGTTCCCGCCGGTCGACGCGCCGTCGAACGCCGAGCTCAGCACCAAGCTCGATGCCGCGTCGGCGCGAACCGACACGTCGATCTCATCGGCGCAGAGCACCGCCGACACGGCGCGGACGGTGGCGATCGTCGCCGTGATCGTCGCACTGATCGCCATCGTGCTGGCGATCGTCGGATGGCGGCGCGGTGGGAGGCCGGCCACTGTATGAACCCGCTCGTGGCCCACGCGTCCGGCGCGGACGAGACGATGAGCCTCGTGATGCTCTTCGCGGGCATCTGGGTGGGGTGGATCGGCTGGTCCCGTCTGCGGGGCACAGGGTTTCCTCGTCTGCCGCAGTGGGCCGGGTGGGCCGCGATCGGGGTAGCGGCGACACTGATGATCACGGCGACGTTCGTGCCGCGGATGATCGTCGGCACCGCGATTCCGACGGCGGTCCCCGGCGCAGCGCGTCCGTCATCGCCGGCGAGGCTCACGTTCGTCGACCCCAAGCAGGGCGCGAAGGAATCCGGTGATGACATGACCGTGCGCATGGATCTGGAGAACGCCACGCTCACGCCCCTGACCTCGACCACCATCACGCCCGACCAGGGGCACATCCACCTGAGCTTGGACGGCACGCTCATCTCGATGAGCGGCGACACGCTGCAGGTGATCGACCTGCGCACCGTCGCCCCCGGGCAGCACACGTTGACGGCGGACTTCGTCGCGGCCGACCATCTCCCGTTCGACCCGCCGGTGACGACACAGGTCACGTTCGATCGGACGAGCGGATGAGGCGCACCGGGCGGGTCCTCGTGGTCGCCACGATCGCGGCGCTCGCGTTCGTCGGCATGACCGGCGTCGCGCAGGCGCACGCACTCCTGTTGTCGTCGAACCCTGCAGGAGGGTCGACGCTACAGAACCCGCCGACAGAGTTGACGCTGACCTACTCGGAGGAACCCGACCCGCAGCTGTCGCAGATCGAACTGCTGAACAGCTCGGGGTCGACCGTCGCGACGGGAACCCCCACCTTGCAAGGGCACACCACGCTCGTCGTCCCGATCAACGGCGACATGCCCGACGGCGTGTACACCGTCAGCTGGAGCGCCGTGTCGGTCGACGACGGGCACACGACCACGGACTCGTTCTCGTTCGGCGTCGGCGTGAAGGCCGTCCCGCCTCCAGGCACGACGGGTGCCTCTACCGCGAGCGCATCGGGGCCGACGGTCCTCGGGGTCGTCTCGAAGGCGCTGTTGTACGCAGGTCTGATGCTGGTGGTCGCCGTCGCCGTGATCGGCGAGGGCGTCTTCGGGGGCGCGCCGAAGGCGCGCCCCCGGATCGCAGCCTGGGCCGGCCCGGTCGCCGTCGTGGGATCGATCGGCTTGCTGCTCTCCCAGCAGCAGGCGACCCACGCCTCGCTCGGCACGTTCCTCGGCTCGCACGTGGCCCGGACGCCGATCGCGCTGGTCGTCGTCTGCACCGTCTCCGCGGTGTTCGCGCTGATCTCGTGGCGTCGTGCCGAGGCGTGGCTGCCGTGGGCGGCCGGTCTCGCGGCGGCCGTCGCCATGGCGGTGCGCGCCCACGGCGGGCACGCGACGGCGACCTCGACGCCGATCCTCAGCCAGGCCGAGCAATGGGTGCACATGCTCGCCGGCGCCTGCTGGGCGGGCGGGCTCGTGCTGCTGATCGTGCTGATCCGCGAACGCCGCGCCGATCCGCCGGTCGCCCTCGCACGGCGGTACTCGACCGTTGCGCTCGGCGCGATCGGGGTCGTGGTCGCGACCGGGTTGTTCCGCGCGGTGTCGGAGCTCGGCGGCATCGGCCGGCTCGTTCACATCTGGGACTCCTCGTACGGCCGCACGCTCGCGATCAAGGTCGCCGTCGTGCTGGTCGTGATCGGGCTCGGCGCGCTCAACCGCTATCGGTCGGTCGGGCGGCTCGCGACCGACGCCTCGCCGCTGCTACGGATCGCCGGTACCGAGGTGGTCGCGGCGGTCGGCATCCTGGTGCTCACCGCGACGCTCACGAGCTACGCCCCGCCGACGAACGGCCCGGGCTCCTCCAGCTCCGCCGCCGGCTCGAGCGACGTGGTCGCGATCAGCGGCAGCGACATCGCGACCACGACGAGCGTCTCGCTCACCGTCACGCCGGCGCAGCCGGGTCCGAACCTCTATCGGGCGACGATCACGGCGTTCGGCAGCGATAGCGCCGTGCAGGCTGATTCGTTGACGCTGCAGCTGCACTCCGTCACGCAGCCGGATCTCCCCGGCTCGTCCGTGACGTTCAAGCCCGACGGCGGCGGCGGCTGGGTCGCGCAGTCGCTCGACCCCTCGACGCCGGGGACCTTCGCGATGGCCGCGCAGATCAGGTCGGGGGCGAGCGTGACCGACGTGCCGCTCACGCTGATCACCCGCTCCGCGGGGACGATCACGACCGGCCTCGCGCCCGACAACGAGACCGTGGCCAACGCCTCGTTCACAGACGGCGTCCGCATCCAGGGCACCTCGGCGCCCGGCACCCCGACGCAGATCCACCTCACCGCGTTCGCGTCCAACGGCACCGAGCTGCCGCTGGCCGGCATGGAACTGGCGGCCAGCCCCGCGACAGGCCCACCGATCCATCTGGCCGTCACGCGCTTCTCCGTCGGACACTTCGCGGCGAGCCCCACGCTGCAGCCCGGCACGTGGACGATCGACGGGATCGCGACGACGAAGGACGGTCAGGCGTACCAGATCACGTGGCAGACGACCGTCACGCCCGGGGCGCCGTGATCAATTGCAGACGTCGTTCAGGACCGGGTAGGGGTTGACCGCCGAGGTGCCCGGGATCGTCACGTACCCGTAGAAGCTCGCCGGCCAGTTCGCCGGTACCGAGATCGGGTGCCACTCGAAGTGGTCGTGCGGCGTTCCCTTGGCGTCACCGGTGTCGCCGACGTAGCCGATCACGTCGCCGGCCTTGACCGGGCCGTTCGACTTCGCCGCGTAGCTCTGCAGGTGCGCGTTGTACACGTACGAGCCGTCCGGTGCGTAGACGTATTCCCCGTTGCCGCCGAGGGTGTTGTAGGTGGGCTTGGCGACCCCGTCGAAGGGCGCGCGGATCTTCGTGCCGTAGTCCGACAAGATGTCGTCGCCGGCGTGCAGGTGGAAGCTGCCTGTGTAGCGCGGCGCGCCGAAGCCGTCACCGAACGCGCGCGGCGGGTCGACCGGGCAGACCTTCAACGGGTTGACGAACCCGGGCGGCAGCTGCACGTCGGGCGACGGCGCCGACACGGTCGACTGGGCCTGCTGCTCGAGGTAGTTCTGCCGCTGCTTATCGAGGGTCTTGTAGTGCTGGAGGGTGCGCTCGGCAAGGGCGACGGCCGAGTCCCGGAGCGAGCTGATGTACGACAGCTTGTTCAAGATCTCGTTGCGGAGCGCGGTCTGCTGGTCGACCTGGTCCTGCTGCTTGACCTCCAGCTCCTCGAGGCTCTTCTCCTCGATCTCGAGCACGACCTTCAGGTTGGACGCCTGTTGCGCGAGCGCGGCGTCGGACTGCGTGACCGCGTCGACGAATTCCATGCGGTCGGACAGATCGTCCATCGACGTCGCCCCGAGGAAGATCTCGAGATCCGACGCAGGCCCGGCGATGAACGCCTGGGCGGCCCGGTCTTCGAGCTGGGAACGGATGCGCTCGTAGCGCGCTTGGGCATCGGCGATCCGCGCCTTCGTCTGCGCGATCTGCGCCTGGATCTCCTCGAGCTGTGCCTGGAGCCGGTCGAGCTTCTCCACGGCGGCGTTGAGCTGGATCTGCGTCGACTCGATCTCGGAGCGGTACTCCTGGATCTTGGAC